>CANBOV010000056.1 GCA_947371275.1 Flavobacteriaceae bacterium
TTGCTCACCTTCCTAAAAGACTGGGCAGAGCGAGATGGCAAACAAGAAGGCACTAGAATGGTTATCGAAAATTACCTCACCCAAACCGATATCGCACAAATCATTTGCACCTCCCGCCAAACCGCCACTGCCCTACTCAATGAGTTAGAAGAAAACGGACTTATGCACTACGGCAGAAAGGAAATTATTATAGAGGATATCGCCAAGCTCTAAATTATTTTAGTCCAATTGTAAACTACACGACATTTCACTTTTTCTAGGCTACTTATTTTTGCTTTATCAAAACAGTAAAACTAAAATAGTCTCTTATGAAAAAACAATTGGTAATCCTCCTGCTTGCCGTACTTTCGGTAACCACCTATGCTCAAAATACTAGAGCAGCACATTTCAACCTAGATAAAAAAGTAGCCCTGCAAGGATATGACCCAGTGGCTTATTTTGTCCAAAAGAAAGCCATTAAGGGCAAAAAGGAACTAGCCATTACCTATGAAGGTGTGATTTATTACTTTTCTTCAACTGCCAATAAAGAAGTCTTTTCAAAGAACCCAGAGAGCTTCGAACCCCAATACGGCGGCTGGTGTGCCTATGCCATGGGCAGTGTAGGGGAGAAGGTAGCAATAGACCCCGAAACGTTTAAAATCGTAGACGGCAAACTGTATGTGTTCTACAATGCCTACTTCAACAATACACTTAAAAGTTGGAACAAAGACGAATCCAACCTAAAGAAAAAAGCCGATGGCAACTGGAAGAAACTAACTAATTAAAACCAAGATTATGAAAAACACACTATTTATATGGGTTGTTAAACTCATAGCAGTAATCATTCTAGTCCAAACCTTATTCTTTAAATTCACAGGAGCCGAAGAGAGTGTTTATATATTTTCTAAATTAGGCATCGAACCTTTCGGAAGAATAGGATCGGGTGTAGTAGAATTGATCGCTTCGGTATTAATTCTGATGCCTAGAACAACACTCTTAGGAGCCCTTTTAGCCATGGGTACGATGATGGGTGCACTTTTTTCACATATATTCGTATTGGGAATCGAAGTGCAAAATGATGGGGGAACGCTATTTACATTAGCAATAATCACCTTGGTTTGTTGCTTAATTTTAATCTATAATCAAAAAAGTAAACTACCTGATTTACTACAATTGAAATTATAAAACTACTATTAGAAGGACCCACAATTAAAAACTAAGAACTTAAAACTAAAAACTAAGAACTTAAAACTAAAAACTTAGACATGCTCATTCCCGCTATACATAAAACCCTAAGTGAACTATCCCAATTATTGGCCCAACTGTCCATGGAAGAATACACTGCCCCTTGTGCCGACTTAAGTAATGCAACCATCGGCGCACATACCAGGCACATCATCGAATTATTTCAATGCCTAGAAACCAGCTATGAAACCGGCATAGTGAATTATGATAGCCGCCAACGTGATTTTCGCATTCAAACTGATGCGGCTTTTGCTGCGATAACCATTGAGGCCCTTTTAAGCAATATCAATAAACCTAATAAAAACTTACAATTGCAGCAGGGTGTTGATGGCGAACTACTAAGTATGGAGACCAACTATCAGCGCGAGTTGCTTTATAATTTAGAGCACTGCATTCATCATCAAGCCTTGATTAAAGTAGCGTTGTTGCAATCGGCTACCGTTGAGGTTGATGCCAATTTCGGTGTCGCTCGTTCCACTATAGAATATCGAAAACAATGTGCACAGTAAGTTTTGTAAAGGTCAACGACAAGGTCATCATTACATCCAATAGAGATGAAAAAGTCCTACGCCCATCGGCTGTCGAACCTCAGTATTATTTGGTCAACCATAAAAAAGTCCTCTTTCCCAAAGACAATAAAGCGGGAGGGACTTGGTATGCTGTTGACGAGCAGTCTAATGTGCTGGTCTTGTTAAATGGGGCAGAGGAACGCCATACCGTAAAAGAACGCTATAGAAAGAGCCGCGGTCTCATAGTCCTAGACTTAATAGGCAGCAATTCGCCAATTGCCGCATGGGAAACCATTGGGTTAGTAGGGATCGAACCGTTCACTGTAGTGCTTTTTGAAAATCAAAAGCTATACCAACTCAGATGGAATGAAATCACCAAAGAAAAGAAAGAATTAGATACCGATAAAGCGCATATTTGGTCGTCATCTACTTTATATTCACCCGCTATTCAATTCCAAAGAGCGCTTTGGTTTCATGCGTTCATGAATACGAATCTAGCAGTCAACGAAAAAGAACTTTTGCATTTCCATCGCTACACTGAAGCAGAGAATAAAGAACACGGACTAGTAATCAACAGAAACGACACCCTAAAAACCCTAAGCATCACCCAAACGATAATAGAAAGCAATAAAGTAACCAACCATTATGCCGATCTTATCAAAGAGCAATACCACTCTAGTACGTTCATTACAGTATAACTAAAAACTAAAAACTCATAACTCCTTTGAAACTCTTCCTTCACAAACTCTTCCACTGGGAATACTGGCCGTTCCAAATTGTATACATTCCTATCTACTTTTTGTGGGCCTACTATGCCTTGAAAGCACGTACGATTTTCTTTTTCAATACCTGCAATCCCACCATGCGCAACGGCGGATTCCTCATGGATAGTAAAAAAGAAATCTACGATTTAATACCAAAACAATTCTATCCAACAACCCGCTTGGTGAAAGAAGACGTGCCATTCAATGAGGTTACTAAACTTATAGAGAATGCCCAACTAAACTTCCCGCTAATTGCTAAGCCCGATATCGGTTTGCGGGGTTCCGCCGTAAAAAAGATAAACAGCCTCGACCAACTTAAGGAATACCATAACAAAGCCAATTTTGATTATTTACTACAGGATTTAATTCCCTTTGAAAATGAAGTTGGCATCTTCTATGTCCGCTTCCCCAACGAAGCCAAGGGAAGAATTACGAGTATAGTGGCCAAAGAGTTTCTAATTGTAGAAGGAGACGGAGTGGCTACTATAGAGGAATTACTAAAAAAGAATCCACGATATGCCCTGCAATTAAAAGCCCTGCAAAAAGAATATGGCACCGATTTTAAATCTACCTTAGCCAAAGGAGAAAGACGCAATCTAGTACCCTATGGAAACCATGCTCGAGGAGCAAAATTTATAGACTACAGTCATTTAATTAGTCCACAGCTAACCCATGTCATTGACGACATGTGTCTGCAAATAGAAGGGTTTTATTTTGGCCGTATGGACCTAATGTACAACTCTTGGGAAGAACTCGAACAAGGGAAAAACTTTTCAGTCGTAGAATTAAACGGGGCAGCCAGTGAGCCTACCCACATTTACGACCCTAAACATTCGCTCCTTTTTGCTTGGAAAGAACTAGCAAGACACATTGGATATATGTTCCAAATAAGCGTTGAAAATAATAAAAGAGGCCATGCCTATTTACCCCATAAAACCGGTATGGAGCAATACAAATTGCACAACAAACAATTTAACCGAATACTCAATTTTTAATGCAAAAGCTAAAGAATAGTGCAGTAGGTTTTTTGGTAAGTTTCCTAGGTTCTATTCCATTAGGATACCTCAATGTGATAGGGTTTCAAGTATTTCAAAAATCTGGAATGTTACCCACCGTTTTGTTTGTACTGGGCGTGATTTGTGTCGAGTCCGTAGTGATTTATTTTACGGTACTCTTTGTAAAAAAACTTGCCGCTAACATAAAATTAACCAAATATATCAAAGGGTTCTCCGTACTGTTTATGTTTGTTCTCGCCGCTTTGTTCTACTTTGGGTCAAATTCAAAAACCAATTATGCAACATCTTTCCATTATGCTCCCTTTGTATTGGGAATAGTTTCTAGTTGCCTAAATTTCATCCAAATTCCGTTTTGGACCGGCTGGAATCTGTATTTGCTCAATGAAAACTATATCGAAGTCACAAAATCAAGAATTTACTTTTATGTGATAGGAACGAATATCGGAACGTTCTGCGGCATGATGACACTGATTTTAGCACTCCATTATTTTACGTCCAATGTGGACTTTATTTCAAAATACTTAATGAACTATATCATCCCCTCTATTTTTTTAGGAATTGGAGTTGTTCAGGGTATCAAATTTTGGAGAACGTACCGTCTCTAATTTACCAGGTTTTTTTTCTTAAGTTTTGTTATATTTACCGTACTTAACTTCACCAATGAAAAACATCATCATCACCGGAACTTCAAGAGGAATAGGCTACGAATTGGCATTGCAATTAGCGGGTGCCGGACACAAAGTCCTAGCCCTCTCTCGCAAAATTCCAAGCGGACTCCTAGGCAACGAAAACATCTCCTGCCTGTCTGTTGATTTAACTTCGGAATCCGACTTGCAAGAAGTAGCCCATTTCATAAAGTCGGCCTGGACTCATGTAGATATCCTGATTCATAATGCGGGTAGCTTGGTTAACAAGCCGTTTGCCCAACTTACCCAAGATGATTTCGAAAAAGTCTATAAGGTTAATGTGTTTGGAGTGGCCAATTTAACACGTGTGTGTTTGCCAGCCCTTCAAAAAGGTAGTCACGTAGTCTCAATCAGTTCGATGGGCGGGATACAAGGCAGTATGAAGTTTGCCGGCCTAGCGGCCTACAGTTCCAGCAAAGGAGCGGTAATCACTTTGTCTGAACTACTAGCCGAAGAATACAAAGAACAAGGCATCGCCTTCAATGTATTAGCCCTTGGAGCCGTAAATACCGAAATGCTACAAGAAGCATTCCCAGGTTACGAAGCACCAACATCCGCAGCGGAAATGGCTGGGTACATCGCTCACTTCGCCCTAACGGGTAACAACTACCACAACGGTAAAATAATTCAGGTTTCGTCGTCAACTCCGTAGTTAGTTATAAGTTATGAGTTATGAGTGAGGTTTTACAAAAGTATTTACCAGAACACGCGGTGCTGAATTGCTTTGAATTAATTAAAGGCAATAATGTGCATCTTAAGATCGTCAATGAGCGGCAAACCCGTCATGGGGATTATCGAAGAGCGCTAGGAGGTAAGCATGAAATTACCGTGAATGCCAATCTCAATAAGTACCGCTTCCTAATCACGTTAGTGCACGAAATAGCTCATTTAGTCGCCTACGAAAAGTACGGCCGACTCATAAAACCGCACGGTAATGAATGGAAGCATACGTTCCAAAGTCTGATGGTGCCTTTCATCCGCCCTGAAATATTCCCGCATTCGGTCCTGCCCTTAGTAGCCAATCACTTCAGAAACCCCACCGCCAGTAGTGATACCGATGCTCGCTTAGCGTATGCCCTAAAACAATTCGACGAACGCAAACCCGATGTGCATTATGTGCACGAAGTACCTAGCGGTAGTTTCTTCCGCATTAAAAACGGTCGTGTGTTCCAAAAGAAAGGACTACGAGTAAAACGATATGAATGCTTAGAAGTCAAAACAGGTAGGTTGTTTCTCTTTAACGCCAATGCCGAAGTAGAAATTTTACCGGGTTAATAGTAAAAAACACACAGCATCTTAGTACCTTAGCGAATTGCAACTTAATAGTGATACTGAAATAAATTCAGCATAAAATGAATAAAAATTATTACGCCATTCTAATGGCCGGCGGAGTAGGCTCTCGCTTTTGGCCCGTAAGCACCACCGATTTCCCAAAACAATTTCACGACATGCTAGGTTCAGGAGATACCCTGATTCAAAAAACCTTCAGCCGACTCGCGAAGTTAATCCCAATAGAGAATATCCTAATATTGACCAACGAATTATACAATGATTTAGTTCTAGAACAACTACCCATGGTCAAACAAGAGCAAGTGCTGTTAGAACCCGCCATGCGCAATACCGCCCCCTGTATTCTGTATGCGGCTCTCAAAATTCAAAAGCAAAACCCCGATGCGGTAATGGTAGTAGCTCCGAGTGATCATTGGATAGAAGACGAGACTGCGTTCGCGAATAATCTACAAACGTGCTTTGATTTCTGCCAAAAGCAAAACGCGTTAATGACTCTCGGAATCCAACCTACATTCCCTAATACTGGTTTCGGTTACATCGAGTTCGATAAGTCGGATGCCAATCCAATAAAGAAGGTCAACCAGTTTAGAGAGAAGCCCAATTACGAAACCGCAAAAGCTTTCCTAGATGCAGGTAACTTCCTGTGGAATGGAGGTATTTTTATTTGGAGTGCCCAATCCATAACCGAGGCCTTTGAGAAATTTCAGCCGCAAATGAATGCCTTGTTCCAAAAAGGAGTAGCTAGTTATAATACGTCTACTGAAAAGCGGTTTATTGATGAAAATTATGATACCGCAGAGAATATTTCTATCGATTACGCCATCTTAGAAAAGGCAACCAATGTATACGTGCTGCCCGCCACTTTTGATTGGAACGATCTAGGAACTTGGGGCCAATTGCACGAGAAGTTAGATAAAGATGAAAACAACAACGGCATCATCAATGCCAAAGTTGTACTAGAAAATGCGTCCAATAACATCATTCGTTCCGATGCCAACAAACTAGTAGTGATCGATGGTTTGCACGACTACATCATAGTAGACAAAGAAGGTGTGCTCTTAATCTATCCCAAAAGCAAAGAGCAAGAGATCAAGCGAATTACAAAATTGGCCAATGATTTATAAATGGAAGGAGCTATAGTATGCTCCTTTTTTTGTTAAAAAACTAAGAGTTTACTTAATTAATATAATTTTGTTGTAATTTGTAATGTTAAATGAAAAGGAATGGCTAAACGGTATTGGAAAAACTATTGGATATTATTACTGATTTTATTTTGTTCGCAGTTGACCTACAGTCAGCTTTCTAACTTTGTATTTTCAGTAACGGCTACCAATGAAACCTGCACCGCCAACGGCACCCTGAGCTTCTCCGTTTCCAATACCACTTCAGGATCAACACTAGTTTATGCCATTTATAAATTACCCAATACCACCACGCCCCTAAACATAACCAGTGCCACTTCCTATAACGGCTTAACCGCAGGAACTTATCTGGTCATTGCGACCCAATCTTTAGGGAGTCAAACAGGCACACAGCAACAACAAGCCACCATTATAGATGAAAGGGTGACGCTTACCTATCAAATTACAGGAACAGCAGTGGTTTGCCCCAATGATGGGGTACTAACCGTTACTACTCTCACCGGCGTAGCTGCAACCTACAGCATCATCAGCGGCCCTGTAACTAGACCACCACAGCCTTCAAATGTTTTCAATAATTTACCCGCTGGTCAATATACCATTCGAGTCATTGATACCTGTGGAGAAGGAGTCGTACAAACCTATACCTTAACGTCCAAAAATCCGGCACTCACTTTTAGTAATCCCTTAGCCGTAATAGCAGGTTGTACTTCGGTAAGCCTTGGCTTTGTGTTCACTACTGCGGTACCCGCCCCCGATGGCGTGATTAAATACCCCATACAAGTGGTTACTACCGTAAACCCACCCTCGGGAAGCCCCATAGTGACAACCAGCACCATAAGCAGTGGAAGTACCTTCTCCATCACGACGCCGCTATTTACACCCCAACCCTATTCCTATTCTTTCGTAGTCACTGACGGTTGTGGTGTTGCGCATACCCTAAACGGCCAAGTAAATAACCTTAGTGGAAGCGCAGTATCCTCCAACTTACTAGCAGCCTCATGTAGTACTAAGCGAATTAATTTTAGTCCGCTAGTAGGATTAGTATTAGTAAGCGCCCCAGCCAGTTACCCTAATCCGCTACCGCAAGATTTCACTAGCCAAATTACCAACAATGAATTTATTACCCAGCCTCTAGGGGTAGGGACTTATACCTTTCAAGCCATAAATCTTTGTGGCGAACTCCAAACCCTCACCGTTGAAATAACAGCTGAAACACCTAACCAACCTTATGACTTTCCCTACGGACTAACGTGTAATATGGGGAATTTAGCCTTTTATTACATTTCTCAAATTGTTTTAGTATCGGCACCGGCAGCTTATACGGGTTCGTTGCCATATGATTTCACATCCTCAATTACTGTTAATAATACCGCCGTCCTATTGCATTTGCCTCCAGGAACTTATGTTTTTAATGTGTTAGACGTTTGCGGAAATCCAACCGTCTTGCAAGGTACGATTACTGGAATTAATCCCCAGCCTGCCTATAGCGTCTATCCTGATTGTAGTGGCAACAATACCAATACCCTGAAGATACAAGGCGATATAGTAACGCTACTTTTTACCGCAGCTCCAGCCACTTATACAGGTACATTACCACAAAATTTAACCGCTCAACTCAGTAATAATAGTATAATGTTAGACCTACTGCCTGTTGGGAATTATACGTTTGTGGTAACTAACTCTTGCGGGACGACCATAACTTTGCCTGTGGTGATTCAACCTGTAATAGAGTCTACTACCGTAAACGCCATTCAAAACTGTGGTTCCTTTAACTTGGACTTACACCACACAAGTACTAATGCGGCAACCAGTTTCTTTTGGTTGCAAAAATATTATCCCGCCAGCAATGATTGGGGACACCCAGATACTGGAGTTCTGCAAGGAGCCAACCTGCCAAATACTGCGAATGCAGTCACATTAAATAACAATACTTTAAATTTAAATTTAGCCTATGCAGGACAGTTTAGGGTGGTTAAAGTCCTACCGATTTATGTCGCAGGGGCTAATGTCGAAAGTAATTGTTATAAAGTGATTAACGAGTTTCAAACTAATGGGCTGCCAGTTATACTAGGGGTAAATAGTGTTTCCTGTAATAATAGCTTTGATGTTATTGTAATTGCTACGGGTTTCGGTCCGCTAACGTATAACATCACCTCCAAAAACGGACAGCCGTTCGTAATTAACAATGGCACGTCAAACTTGTTTACAGGTTTAGCACCGGGTATCTATACTTTTCAAGTAATTGATTTTTGTAGCAATATTGTCAATAGTGTCTATGAGATTAATGTGCAAAATCCTCTCGCGATTACTGTCGCTAATTTATGTCCAAATGACCCAGCGACCCTAGCAGTGCCCAATTATGGTTTCTTAACCTATCAATGGTGGAAAAATTCGAACCCCTCGGCTATTTTAAGCAGCACCAATATTTTAAATCTTCCCAATTTTAATCCGGCAACCCAAAGTGGTACCTATACAGTGAGTATTGTGTATACTGGAAATCCAAATTCTTGCCTAAATACAACCCTAACCTACACCATCAATGCTGCCGATTATACTCCTCATGCGGGAGGTGATACTGCCGTTTCCTATTGTGGGGGTCAAGGGACTATCAACCTGAATTCCTTTCTAAATGGTAATTACCAAACCAATGGATCGTGGCAAGTAACCAGTAATAACACCACGATTAATAATGCCAGTTGGATTTCAAGCGATGTTACTCCTACGACCGTTTATAAATTTAAATATACCGTTTTAGCGCAGGCAGGCTGTAATATAAAGGATGAAGCCTCAGTAACCATTACTATTAAAGAGATTCCGCAAGGTCCAGTCGCGTCAGTAGAGCCCATTATTTGTGAAGGGGAGAACATAGCATTCTACGCCACTACCATTCCAAATGTCAGCTATCTATGGTCCGGTCCAAACGGGTTCTCTTCGACGAGTCAAAACCCTATAATCAATAACGGCACGACAACAGATAATGGTACCTATATGGTCAAGGTTACCAAAGCAGGATGCCCGTCGGAAGCAGCAACTGTTTTAGTTACAGTAAATCCAATTCCAAAGGTTACCCTTGAAGGAAAATGTGATACTAATAAGTTTTGGATCACAGCGATTCCTACTGAAGGTTCTTATGATCCTGCAACGGTTTCCTATACTTGGACAGGGCCAAATGGATACACCAATACGGGTAATCCCATAGATATTACTCAATTGCCTATTGGAGACTATGCAGTGACGGTTACCAATGCTGCAGGTTGTCAAAAAGCCGTAAGCATTCCAATATCCTATACCTTTTGTGAGATTCCCAATGTTATTACGCCAAACGGTGATAGCGCTAATGAGTTTTTTGAATTGTCGGGATTAGATGTAGATTTACTCGAAATATACAATCGATGGGGTGTAAAAGTATACGAAAAAGAAGCTTATAAGAATGAATGGCACGGTCAAAACACAGCAGGAAACCAACTGCCCGATGCTACCTATTATTACTACATTCAATTCAAAAACAAGGAAACTAAAGTAGGTTGGGTCTTTGTAAACGCAGGGTAAACTATAGCTCTTCTTTATTCTGAGCCTTTCGTATTTTTTTGAATAAATTGGAAGAATATACAAAGTCGGTAATCGCTTCGTTGTCTGTTTTAAAAATGTCTTTTTTAGTGCCCTCCCAAGCTAAAATCCCTTGTTTCAAAAAGATGATTTTTTCACCAATCTCCATAACCGAGTTCATGTCATGGGTATTAATGACCGTAGTGATGTTATATTCAACGGTAATCTCATGAATCAAGTTGTCAATGATAATAGCCGTCTTAGGGTCCAATCCCGAATTGGGTTCGTCACAAAATAAGTACTTAGGGTTGTTCACTATCGCTCTTGCTATCGCCACACGTTTTTGCATCCCTCCCGATAATTCAGAAGGTTTTTTATGATGCGCATTTTTTAAATCTACACGGTCAATTACAAAATCAACCCGTTCTTTAATTTCTGCCGTCGTTTTAGTAGTAAACATCTTTAATGGAAAACCAACATTTTCTTCAACGGTCATACTGTCAAACAATGCACTTCCCTGAAAAACCATCCCAATCTCCGTTCGCAAAGTCCTCTTTTCATCAGGGGTCAATTGAGAATAGATTCTGCCATCAAACGAGATAGTTCCTTTTTCTGGAGTGTGAATTCCCAACAAACTTTTAAGTAAAACGGTTTTTCCTGATCCACTTTGTCCAATGATCAGGTTGGTTTTCCCCGTTTCAAACACGGTCGAAATACCTTTTAATACCTTTGCATCACCAAACGATTTTTCTATGTCTTTTACTTCTATCATTAGGTTAAAAGCAATTGAGTTAATATATAATTAGTCAATATGATGGTTACCGCTGTCCATACAAAGGATACCGTACTGGCTTTCCCTACTTCAAGTGCACCACCTTTCATATAATAGCCATGAAAAGAAGGTATAGTAGCCAGAATTAAAGCAAATACAAATGTTTTAATGAAGGCATAAATAACATGAAACGGAATGAATTCTTGCTGCAGTCCAGTAATGAAATCATGACTTGATGCAAATCCACCATACACAGAAGCCATCCAGCCTCCTAGTATACCGAGAAACATGGCAATACCAATTACGAAAGGGTAGAGAAGTAGTGCTATTATTTTTGGAAAAACTAAATAATTTAAAGAGTTAACCCCCATAACTTCTAAAGCATCAATCTGCTCCGTCACCCGCATGGTTCCAATGCTGGAAGTTATAAAAGATCCCATTTTACCCGCCATAATAATGGAGATAAAAGTAGGTGCAAATTCCAAGATAACCGATTGCCGTGTGGCAAAGCCTATCAAGTATTTTGGGATTAAAGGATTGGTTAAATTTAATGCTGTTTGTATAGAAACTACGCCACCTACAAAGAAGGAAATAAAACAAACAATCCCCAAGGAATCAATGATAAGGTCATCAATCTCTTTAAAGATTAATTGCCGCATAACCGTCCATTTTGTGGGTTTGTTGAATACTTCTTTCAACATCAAGAAATACCTACCTATTTGCGTTAAATAGCGAACTAACATCATATTATTTAATAATAGGGTCAAAAATAAGTATTCCTTGGCAATTTAAGGGCTAAAACAATTTTTCTTTCATTTTTTTCCAACGATAACGCCTGATGAATCGAGCTTGTTCTGCGGTTACTAATAATGGTTTATGTGAAGTTTTAGCCATCCAAAAGCCTTTAATATAATCCAAAAAGAGAAAAGGTTTGCCTTTGCGCATCGCAAGTTTTATTGAAGCTATAGCAGTAATTAAAAAGCCATAACCCAAACCGTAAAACGCTTCTCCTTGTTTGTAACGACTTACTTGATTATAATTAGCTCCAGTTGGCTTTAGATGCTTAACATGTAATGTCTCATTTGTAACTACTTTCCAATTGTAAAATTTACAGAGCAATTCATCTACCGTATCCCATCCCATGGCAGCTTTTAATCCACCAATTTGTTCGAACGTTGCTGCCCTGTATGCTTTGAAAGCCCCCCTAATATGGTCTTTGTCGGTTAAGTTCTCCAAAATCCATTCACCATTTTTCTCAATATAAGCAAAGCCACCTGCCATTCCAACAGAGGCATCTGTTGTAAAATGTTTAATAATGGTTTCAAAATAAGTAGCAGGAAAGATCAAATCCGCATCCGCTTTAACTATTATGTCATAAGGAAAATCGAGGGTTTCCAATCCTTTTTGAAAAGCTTGAATTACCTTACTACCTGGAAGATGAATAGCATCCGCTGTAGTACTAACCATTTCTATAAAAGGATGTTTTTCGGCATACTGCCTGATAATTGAAGAAGTGTTATCGGTCGAATTATCGTTGACTACGATTAGTTTACTTGGGAGCAGTGTCTGTTCTACAAGCGACTGTAATGTCAGGCCAATAAACGTTTCCTCATTGTGAGCAGGAATGATGATTACATACTTCATTATACCAATTCTTAGCAGGTAAAAATATAAATTTTGATGCCATAAAAAAAGGATTTCCCGAGGGAAATCCTTTTCAAACATGAAGTATAATTATTTTATTTAATCAACGTTAGCTAATTCAGTAGTTTTCTTTTTAGTGAAAGCTTCAATGTTGTCATACATTACCGGAATTACTTCTTTACCTGTTTTGTCGATAAAGCCTAATTTTTCTTTACGGTCTTTCACCAAAGCCCAGTTTTTTCTAACATCGTCAAATTTAGAAACTTCTACATACTTAACGGGTACAACGATGTTACCGTCTTTGTCAATAAATCCTTTAAGACCTTGACTTTCTACTAAAGCCCACTCTTTTGAATATTGTCCAAAAGTGCCAATTTTGTCGTAGATAGGAGGAACTACTTCTTTTCCAGCTTCATTCATAAAGCCATATTTTCCATCCTTTACAACTAAAGCCCAACCTTCATTGTAGCTACCATAGTTTTCTACTGTTTGATACTTTGGTTCTACTACAATTTTTCCGCTCTTGTCTACAAAACCAAATAAGTTGTTTAATTCTACTTTGGCCCAGTTTGGATGCAATTTGTCAAACTCTTCAATCGAAGTATATTTTGGCGGAACAATCTCAATTCCCGATTCATTAATAATTCCGAATTTCTCATCAGATTTAACAATAAACATTTTTTGTGCGAATGAGCAAGTTAATGCTAAAGACATTGTAAGTGTAAATAAATTTTTCATAAATAATAGATTAAGGGTTTTGTTTAAATTTCTTCGACAAACATATATAAAACATCGATTAAGTAACAAATAAAATCGATGAAATACATCTTTTTTATAAAAATGTAGGTAATATTTATAAAAAGACTTACAAAAGCATAGCAAAGCGCTCTTTATGTCGTTTGTCTATGACAATAGGTATTTAATCTATAAAATGATACAGTTAATCTGTTTTTTGGATTTGAGGTCATCAAATTGATAAGCCAAAAAAAATCATCCCGAAGGATGATCATTAGAAGTTGTTATTTTATTTTTTCAGCATATACGATATAATACCTTGGAGTAAAATACCTCAGCAAAGGACGAAAGCCAAGTTTTTTAACAGGATGAGTAAATTTTTGCCGGTCAATAATCTTCCAACCGGTTTTTTCTAATAACCAATCCAATTGCCAATCTTCAAATTCATGATAGTGTCTATCCCATTGATCAGTCTTGCTTTTATAAGCAGCAGAAAACCATAAACGCAGCGGAATTGAAATTAATATCTTATCTGCTTTTACGTTCTCTAATATAGTGTAAGGATTGAGTAAGTGTTCAAATATTTCAAAAGCTGTGAATACTGTATAGTCTTCCTGCCGCAAGTTGGCTTGGTCATTATCTAAATCTTCCCCTTTAGTATTAATGACGTTATAACCGTTCTCTTCCATGATTTTAGAAAATGGATTGGGAACACCTAAGTCTAATATAGTTTCAGAAGTGGATATGTGTTTTTTTAGAAAAGCTAACGTTAAAGTAAAACGTTTACTGGGATAGGTCTTCTCGTACATGGGTTTAATTCAAAATTTAGATTGCGAAGGTACAAATATTACATTTTATATACTATCGCATTCACATTCATTCCAGCTCCCACAGACGCAAAAAGAATCACATCTCCTTTATGCAGACTTTGATTTGCAATTTGATGCTTAACCATAGAATCATATAATGTAGGTATAGTGGCAACGCTAGAGTTGCCCAAGGTATGAATACTCATTGGCATAATACCTTCTGGAGGTGTTTCTTGGTAGAGTTTATAAAAGCGGTGTACAATTGCTTCATCCATTTTCTCATTAGCTTGATGGATAAGTACTTTTTTCACATCTTTGATATCCACACCACTTTTGTCTAAACATTCCTTCATCGCTTTTGGAACTTGACTCAAGGCAAACTCATAAATTTTACGACCATGCATCTTAATATAGCGTACGTCAGGATCGTGTGTTTTATTAAAAGAATTACCAAAAAACAGATAATAAGCTTCGTCATAGGTAAAAGTAGCCGATTCATGAGCTAATATTCCGCCTTCATCTTCCGTAGCCTCCAGTACTGTAGCACCAGCTCCATCCGAATATATCATGCTGTCTCTATCGTGCATGTCTACCACACGAGATAAGGTTTCTGCACCAATCACTAAACATTTTTTTGCCATTCCTGCTTTAATGTAAGCTTGCGCTTGTATGATGCCTTCAACCCAACCAGGGCATCCAAACAACATGTCATAGGCGACACACTTCGGATTTTTAATTCTTAAATTAAATTTGACTCTTGTGGCCAAACTGGGTAATAAATCGGTCTGAATAGCGCCCTTTTTTACATTACCAAAGTTGTGGGCAAAGATGATATAATCCAATGTCTCCGGATCAACCTGAGCATCTGCAATGGCCTTTTGAGCAGCAATAGTGGCAATGTCAGAAGTCAGCAAGTCATCAGTAACATAACGGCGTTCTTGTATTCCAGTAATTTCAAGAAACTTCTCGGCTACGACTTCATTAGAATGCGGAAACGGAGTTCCATCGTCGTTTAGGAAGACGTGTTTTGCAAAATCGTTATTTGATACTACTTCTGTTGGAATATAACTTCCTGACCCCGTTATTTTTATATTCATGTTTTTTGCTATTTCGTTGCGAAATTATTAATAAAAATAATTTCTGACTACCTATGCTTTAATTAATTCAAAACTATTGTGAATAATTTAATAAATAAAGGCTTTAATTGTTGATGCTATAATTAATTGTCTTTTTGTTGTGCGATTTTAATTTGCAGGATGGTGGCCAAACTTAAAGCCTGCGTTTTAATTTGTTCTGCTTTATCACCTTTGAAATGGGCATCTACGGCTTCATAAAAATGATACAGCCATATTTTAAATAGCTCAGGTGATAGATAGGATTTTGCATTGACATCCAAATGGATTTGCGTTAAGTTATTAGTATAGCCACCCGTTCCAAGGATTACTTGTGACCAAAAAGTAACCAATATCGGTAAATGTTCCTCTAGTTTTATTTTTACAACATCCGTAAAAATATAACTAATACGCTCATCAGCGAATAAATTTTGGTAGAAAGCATCAACCAATAAATACAAATCTTCCTGATTTTGAATGTCTTTCATTTCTGCTGTTTTCTTTTACTTTATTGTGTCAGAATCGCCTCAAGGTCCGTTTCCAATTGTTCTGGATTTAAAAAATGTACAGCAGTAAAGCCTAGTTCGCGGGCAGCAAGTATATTGTTAAGATTGTCGTCAATAAAAATACTCTCTTCGGCTTGGATTGAATAACGATCTAACAACAGTTGAAAAAT
>CANBOV010000057.1 GCA_947371275.1 Flavobacteriaceae bacterium
ACACAATCACCTGAGTATCTTTCCAAACCATAACGAACGGCATAACCAAAACCATTCGGGCCATGATTTGTGCCATAAGTCAATTCCGGATATTTTTGTGCTAATTTCTCTAAAACCTGAAGAGTGCCGTCTTTCGAATTATCATTGACTACATAAATTTCATGATCGATGTTGACTTTGGAAAATGCTTCTTCAATTCGGTCAATCGTTTCACAAATGGACTCTTCTTCGTTATAGGCAGGGATTACAATGCTTAACTTCATTATTGCTTCTTGATGGTTGCTTCAAATATCTGCGTCAAAATATCATTAATATTATATTTCCATGTCCACGCGGGATAATGTGCTTTGAATTTAGACACATCACTTATCCACCAAATATGGTCGCCAATTCGGTTTGTTTCTGAATATTCATAATGCATTGGTTTTCCAGTAATGGCTTCACACATTTCAATCGCTTCTGCCATTGAACAGTTGGAGTGTCTTCCTCCACCTGCATTGTATACTTCTCCTTGTCTCGGATTTTGATAAAAATGCCAAAACATATTTACCAAATCCCAACTGTGAATGTTATCTCGAACTTGTTTTCCTTGGTAACCAAAGACAGTGTATTTATCACCTATAATCGCGCATTTCATCAAATAAGATAAAAACCCGTGCAATTGTGTTCCCGAGTGATTAGGACCCGTTAAACAACCACCACGGAATACTCCGGTATTCATTCCAAAATATTTACCATATTCCTGAACCAAAACATCGGCAGCTACTTTTGAAGCTCCAAAAAGGGAATGTTTGGTTTGGTCAATGCTCATGTGTTCATCTATTCCTTCTTTGAAATAAGGATGTGATTCGTCTATTTCCCATCGCTTCTCTAATTCTACTAATGGCAAATAATTGGGCGTATCGCCATATACTTTGTTAGTAGAAGTGAAGATAAATGTCGCTTCCGGAGCATGTAATCTAGTCATTTCTAACATGTTTAATGTTCCGTTAGCATTTACCGTAAAATCCGTTAATGGTTCGCGTGCAGCCCAATCATGACTGGGTTGTGCAGCTGTATGAACGATTAATTTGATATCCGAATTATATTTTGAAAAAAGTTTTTCAAGTTGGTCTACGTTTCGAATATCTATTGCATGATGTTCAAAATTGGAAACTTCTTTAACGAGTTTTTGCGTATTCCATTCCGTTGAAGCATTGGCTCCAAAAAACACCTGACGCATATTATTATCAATTCCAATAATTTTATCAAATTTATCAGAAAAGAAAGCTACTGATTCACTGCCAATAAGTCCAGAAGACCCTGTTATTATACAAATATTCATTTTTGCTTTTTTTTACTTCAATATCGTTTCTAATTGTTTCTCGTTTTTCTTGATCCAATAGTATATATCTTGAAAAACTGTTTCAACTGATTTCTTAGGTTTCCATCCAATCTCACTTTCAATTTTGGAATTATCAGTTATGAATATTCTCAAATCAGCACTTCTTGTTGCTTTTTCTGAAGAAATTGCAATAGTATTCCTTGTTATTTTTTCACAAATTTTTGTCATTTCCAATAAAGAAACACTATTTTCCAAACCACCACCAACATTGTATATCTTTCCTTCAAATTTTTCAATTTGATGAATTTGTAAATCAATTAATTCCACCAAGTCATCCACATGAAGTATATCACGAACCTGTTTTCCAGTTCCACCATAACCAATGTATTTTAATGATTGATTCCAAAAATGTTTTGCCATCCAAAGCGTTACTACCCCTTGATCTGTTTTTCCCATTTGTCTTGGTCCTGCTATTACTCCAAATCTAGTAACGGCTGCTTTCAAACCATAAAAAGCAGCATATTCCTGAATGAAAAGTTCTGAAGCTAATTTGGTAGTTCCATAAAATGAACGCGCGCCTTCTAAAGAAAGTTCTTCCGAAATTCCTTCTGGTGAGATTCCTCTTGTGGTTTGATTTTCATCAAAGGAAAAACGGGTTTCTTGTTCAGAAAAATTGGCGTTTTCAATCCAATCAATTGGATAAACTCTACTTGTAGATAAGAAAATTAACTTCGCTTTATTTTTTAAACAAGCATTAAAACAATTAATAGAACCATATAAATTATTGTTAATTACATAAGTCGGGTCTGAGTCTAACCCGGCAGTTACCGATGGTTCTGCAGAAGCTTCTACTAAAACATCAAAGTTTCCTAATGCAGATAAATCTTCATTGTTTCTGATATCACCATGAAAAAAAGGAATCTCCTCTTTTTGAAAATCGGCCAAATTCAATTCCGACCCTCTTCTTTTTAGATTGTCAAACGCAACAATTTCATATGATGGATATTTTGCTTTTAGCTGTAAGCAAAGTGTCGAACCAACAAATCCAGCACCACCAGTAACTACTATTTTCATATCGCGATTTTTTTTAAACTATCCTCCCAATTATTTATCTGAATTCCAAAAACGCGCTTAATTTTTGATTTATCCAACACACTATACTTTGGCCTTTTGGCTGGCGTTGGAAAAGAAGTAGTTGGGATAGGAATCAAGTTAATTTTTACATTATTTACTTCAAATATCTTTTTAGCAAAATCATACCAACTGCATTGCCCTTCATTACTATAATTATAAATCCCATAGTCTTCTTTCTTGCTTTTTATGATTAATACCAAAGCATTTGCTAAATCTACTGCGTTTGTTGGAGTTCCTGTTTGATCATTCACAACAGAAAGTGAATCTCTTTCTGTTGCTAATCGCAACATCGTTTTCATAAAATTATTGCCAAATTGGGAATAAACCCATGATGTTCTGATAATATAATAGTTTTCAAAAACAGATTGGATTGCCTTTTCTCCGTCTAATTTAGTTTGACCGTAAACTCCTGTTGGGCTGGGAATATCTTCTTCGTTGTAGGGTGTGCTTTTGTTTCCATCAAAAACAAAATCAGTTGAAATATGAAGCAAAGTTGCTTGATGCATGTTGCAAATTTCAGCTAGGTTTTTAGCTCCAATTGTATTTATTAAAAAGGCTTTTTCTAATTCTGTTTCTGCTTTATCAACAGCAGTGTAGGCAGCTGTATTAATGCAATAATCTGGTTTGTGTTTTAGAAAAATTTCTTTACAATTATCCAAATTGGTAATGTCCAATTCATGCGAAGAACAGAACACAAAATTGAACTCAGGAAACCTTCCACTAATAGACTGCAAACTTTGTCCTAATTGTCCGTTCGCTCCTGTTACTAGTATTACCATGCTTTTTTTGCGTTTTCAAGTGTTGGTTGAATAATATCCTTTTCGGAAATTAAAAGATCAGTTAAAGAGATTTTCCAATCAATTTTTATTGTACTGTCGCTATAGATTATACCTCCTTCGCTTTCTTTATTATAAAAATTATCACATTTATAAAAAAAAGTAGCGGTATCGCTTAATACCAAAAAACCATGGGCAAAACCTCTTGGTACAAAAAACTGAGTTTTGTTTTCGCCCGATAGTATTACCGATACATATTGCCCAAAGGTAGATGAATTAGGCCTTACGTCAACTGCAACATCTAAGACCTCTCCATCAAGTACTCTAACTAATTTAGCTTGAGCGTGAATACCTGTTTGATAATGTAACCCGCGCAATACTCCTCTACTAGAATAGGATTGATTGTCTTGAACAAAATGAATTTGTTGGCCTATACCGTTTTGAAAAGTTTTTTCGTTAAAGCTTTCCATAAAATAACCTCTTTCATCTTGAATAATTTTAGGTTCAATAATGAAGCATCCTTCTAGTTTTGTTGGAATAAAATTCATAGGCTAAATCAAACTTAATAAATGGATTCCGTAACCGCTTTTTAATAAAGGTTGCGCTAGTTTTTTTAATTGCTCTGCAGTAATAAATCCCATTTTAAAGGCTGCCTCTTCAATCGCTCCTATCTTTAATCCTTGTCTTTCTTCAATTACTTGAACAAATTGACCGGCCTGCATTAATGAATTGAAAGTCCCCGTATCTAGCCATGCAGTTCCTCGGTCAAGAATGCTTACTTTTAGTTTCCCTCTTTTTAAATATTCTTTATTTACATCCGTAATTTCAAGTTCCCCTCTGTGACTAGGTTTAATATTTGCAGCTATTTCAACTACTTCATTATCATAAAAATAAATTCCAGGAACGGCATAATTAGATTTTGGGTTTTCAGGTTTTTCTTCAATTGAAAGTACTTTTCCTTTATCATCAAAATCTACCACTCCATACCGTTCTGGGTCATGAACATGATAGGCATAGATTATACCACCGTCAGGATTATTATTAGCTAAAAGTAAGTCAGATAATCCCGTTCCATAAAAAATATTGTCCCCCAATACTAAGGCAACTTTATCGTTTCCAATAAATTCCTTGCCAATAATAAAAGCTTCGGCCAGTCCATTTGGATTTTCTTGTACTGCATATTCAAATCGACAGCCAAGAGAAGTACCATCCCCTAATAATTGTCTAAACAAAGGCAAATCATGGGGTGTAGAAATGATTAAGATTTCTCGTATACCTGACCACATTAAAGTTGACAAAGGATAATAAATCATCGGTTTGTCATATATAGGCATTAACTGTTTGCTAACTGCCAATGTTAATGGATGAAGTCTTGTTCCTGATCCACCAGCTAATATTATTCCTTTCATAAACTAACTATTTAATTTGTCCATTTGCTTTTTATAAAAAACTTTGAACGCTCCACCAATTGAAAAAATAAAAACAAAGAGCAATGGCAGTAAGAACTTCATTTTAGCAAATAATGACTCACTGCTTTTTATATTCAAGGTTATACTATTGTCTTTGATAACTTTATCTAAATTAATTAAATCCAAGCGCCTTGAACCTTGTTCATAATTCAATTCATTTTTAGTTTTAATGATGTCTCCCAATTGAGAATTTTCATTATAATATACCAATTTATCGCTTTTTTGGGATCCGTTTGCAGTATTAGAAAACGTATTTAGTATGGTGTTTATCTGGCTTATAATTGAATCGTTTTCAGATATTTTAATATTAATGTTTTTTAAATATTGTTTTTGGATTGTTTTGAAATAGGAAGAGTTATTCAAATAACTTAAAATAGGTTTAACTGTTTTATCATCAGTTGTTTTACCATTAGTTTTGAAGCTAATAACGTGATAAGGATAATTTTTACTTGTTAAATTTTCGGTCACTATCTTTTTTATATCTCCATCTTCAGCCATTAATTTCAATAATTCAAAATTATTGTCCTTATCTTTATTTTCGGCAAACTTATAAACATCTATTATCGGTTTAATTTCTATTTTACTAAGTTTATCTGGATTTTTAATGCCCACAACTTCTTTAAGAAAAACCGTGTCATTATCTTCAATCTTAGAGTTAATCAAATCTATTTTAGTATAAAGATAATCCGTTGAAGCAAAATTAGGACAAACTATAATTTGACTTTCATATGATTTAGATACTTTATCAATGTAAAATCCAATTACTAATCCTGAAATAAATAATATTCCA
This sequence comes from Flavobacteriaceae bacterium, assembly GCA_947371275.1. Lineage (GTDB taxonomy): Bacteria > Bacteroidota > Bacteroidia > Flavobacteriales > Flavobacteriaceae > Flavobacterium. Next base: position 5,494 of record CANBOV010000057.1, read on the forward strand.
ATCCAAATAATATTTCTTTTGAAAAACAAAATTGCTTTAAAAATTCTTGTAGCAATTGATTCAAAGAATCCTCCTATTTTTTTCGAAATTTGTGATAAATCAATTTCTTGATTACCTGCAATGTTTTGAGATGTTTCGCTCATAAAAATTTATTTAACGTTAAAAATTTGTTCTAATATTTTAATAGTAATTAAGTAAGTTGGCTTAACACCTGTCGTTCCTAAACCGCCTGAAGCCAATGTACTTCCTGTTTCTAAAGGGTTATCTGATGCATAATAAGCATACCTTACTTTTACATTTGGATGTATGCTTTTTCTAATTTTAGAAGCCGATTGAATAGCTTTTTGATAATAAGCTCCTTCCATTTCTAGTCCTATTACTTCCCATGTAGATTCATGAAAAAATTTCAATAAATCTTTATTTTGAAGAGATGTTCCAAGTACAGTAACCATCGGTCCAGCAAAAACTGGGATATCATTGCCTTCAAATAAATCAGCTGTCAATTCATTTTCAAATGGATAATTGTCTGCTGTCCCTTCATTTATGTGGGCCGAAGGAATCATAATATCTCCTTTTCCTCCTTGTAAAATTCCTGCTTTTCCCATTATAGAAACCGATTCTACATTTAAAAATGTTCGAGATTCGCCCTCTTTATAGGGCTTTAATAACTCATCTATGGTTTCAAAAGCCTGCTCTCCAAAGGCATAATCCATAACAATTAATACTGGTGCCGTTTTACCTATTTTAGCTTTTGGAAAACTAGATTTAGACCAAGCTATTTTTTCTGTATCAAAAATTTGAACATCAATATTGGTTCCCGATTGATCAGGAAGTGAAATCATACCATGCTTTAATGCAAATTCCTCTACCTTATTCCTAACTGAATCTGCACCAGATTTACTAAGTTCTTCATATATAAAGAAATCCGATTTATCTTTAAATTTAGGTTTTAATACAGTAGTGGCAAAAAGTGAATTCATTACACTGTGCATATTAGCACTGATAATATGAATAGGCCTCTCCAATAATTCATTAGCCTTTAAAGTCTCTTTGATATTATTTGCCCATATTTCACCATGTATGTGATGCCCAAGTCTTTCTCTTAATATCGGACTAAAAGTGATAGTTCTTTTGTTATTATTAACGGTTTCTTCTATGGCTAATTTTCCTAACCAGTAAATAATATGTAAAAAACGATCTGGTTTTTCTTTGGTGCCAAAAGCATCATATATATCTAAAACCTCAGAAAAACTTCTCCCCAAAACATTTGCCGCATGAGAAATCGCAATTTCTTTTTCGTTAAGTGACATTTTTTTATTTTGGGAAACTGCTTGTTCCAACTTTTCCCAATCACGCGTCACTTCTACCTCTATATCATCCAGAAGAACCCTGTTTTTAATTTTATGTGATTCTATGAAAATAAAAGTCAAATGGGTTAAAATATCATAGATGTCTGAGCGCCCTCGTGTTATTTCAACATTCATTTGTTCATCATCAATACGATAACAATTTCTTCTTCTTTTAGGTGGAACTATCGCCTGAAAATGAGATTTAGAATAACCTTCATCTGAAGTTAAGTTGATAAAACGACATTCTTCAATACCTACCGGAAGTCTTTCTATTACATAAAGTAATCCGTTTAGTTCTACTTTTTCTTCCGCAATACTCCCATAAATTTCTGGTCTTAGTGAAAGCAATGCTTCTCGTAATGTTTCTCCAGAAATACCCATCGGCTTATAAAAGCCTCGGTTAAATAAATGCCTCATTGTAATGTACAATCGTTCAATAGCTGCCGACGATTCTTGCGCCCTTGAGCGCGAAATGTTTTTAATTTCCTTCATTAATTTTTTTTTCTAACCTGCAAATATAAGTTTTTTAACTTTAGTTAGTTAAAATAAGGTCTATAGCCGGTTCATATACTTTTATTTTGTCTGTTGTTGTAATAACATTCTGTTTGTTTTGTTTATTCCATTTACCCCCATAAAAAGTATAAATAAAGTCTTTTTCAACAAAATTATACAACACAAATGGATAGTATGTTTTTTGAATTATTGTAGTTTTGGTGTTAGAATCTGAAATCGGTCGTTCGACTTTGTTTTTATCAATAATCAGTTTTTCAAATCCAACAAAAATTCCAGTTTTTGGCATTTTTAAATTAAAATCTGTAACATTGAATTTATGTTTTAAAACACCTTTATGTAAAGTAACTATATAATCTTTACTTAATAATTCCTCTCCAGGTGAACCATCAGCGTTCACTGTATAAAAATGAAATTTTATCGTTGCATTTTCTATTTGACTATCCGTATAAATTGTAACTTGTTTAATATATCTTGTCTTTTTATACTTAGCATAATACGGAAAATATTTTGCGTCAATTCTAGGGGCATTGTCAAAAGCCTGAAATGTCTCATTTTTGACTTTTCCTATTTCTATCTCCCTTGTTTCAAATCTTTTTGTTAGTACTACTTCATCTAACTTAAAAGCCAATTCTTTCAATGTGACTTTTTGCGCTTGCGAAGCTTTAATAATTTGCTTTTCATATCCTAACGCCGAGAAAATAAGGTTTTTTTCTGAGGCTACATTCAAACTGAATTCGCCGTTTTCTTCTGAAGTAGTACTGTTGTTTTCATTTTCCACCCATATATTAACAAAAGAAACGGGCTTGCCTAATTCATCCACAACCACTCCTTTAATTTGCGCCGATAGAGAAAATTCTAACAACAACATCAAACCAAAAATCCATTTTCTCATATTATTTATTCTGTTTTTAATAAATCCGCTATCTTTCTATCGTTGCTTAACCTTGGTAATTTGTTTTGACCCCCAAGTTTTCCAATCGATTTCATATAATCCTGAAAACCATTTTTCTTAACCTTTGAGATACTAAGTATTCGCAATACATTACCTGTTATTAAATCATCATAATAGGCATTTTGTTTGCGCATAGCTTGGTCGATTTTTAAAGCAAAATCATCCATCTTTTCAGGTGTATTTTCAAACTCGATAAACCATTCGTGAAAAGGTAGTCCATCACATGGATTAATTTGTGGAGCGACTGTAAATTCATTGACTCTTATATCAGTGCCTTCCATCGCTTCTTTTAAAGCACTTTCAACTTCCTTACTAATAACATGCTCTCCAAATGCAGAAATATAATGTTTAATTCTACCCGATACAATGATTCTGTAGGGTTGCAAACTTGTAAATTGAACGGTGTCCCCAATATTATAAGCCCATAATCCTGCATTAGTAGAAATGATTAAAACATAGTTAACACCTATCTCAACCTCTCCTATAGTATATCTTTTTGGCCTTTCACTATAAAATTCTTCCGCTTTGACAAACTCGTAAAAAATTCCCGAATTCAACAGCAATAACATTCCCTTTTCTTGTTGTGAATCTTGATAAGCAAAAAATCCTTCCGAAGCAGGAAACAATTCAATTGAATCTACTTTCCGTCCAATTAAATTTTCAAACTTAGCTCGATATGGCTCATAATTTACACCGCCATAAATGAATAGATTAAAATTTTTAAATAGCTCTCCTACTGGTTTACTTCCCCTTTGTTGCAACTTCTCGAAATACATTTGTACCCAACTTGGTATTCCAGAAATTACTGCCATGTCTTCATGAAACGTTTCTTCAACTATTTCATCTACTTTAGTCTCCCAATCTTCAATACAGTTGGTTTCCCAACTAGGCATCCTGTTTTTCTGCAAATACTTGGGAACAAAATGAGCCACAATTCCAGAAAGTCTACCTAATTTAATTCCATTTTTCTCCTCTAAAACCGGACTTCCCTGCAAAAAAATCATCTTCCTATTAACAAAATCAGCTTTGCCTGTTTCGTGTATGTAACTTAAAATAGCATCCCGTGCCGCTATTATATGATAAGGAATAGATTCTTTGGTTAATGGAATGTATTTAGCTCCAGAAGTAGTTCCAGATGTTTTTGCAAAATAAATAGGCTTTCCTTTCCAAAGTACATCCTCCTCTCCTTTTACCACTCGGTCAACATAAGGTCTAAGTTCTTCATAATCTCTAATGGGAACTTGTTGAGCAAAGTCTGCAAAACTTTTTATTTCAAAAAAATGATGGTCTTTTCCAAACTTCGTGTCTTTGGCCAAAGCCAATAATTCTTGGAAAACTTTTTGCTGTGTTGCTATTGGTTTTTGAACCCATTGTTGGGTTCTAAAATGTATAATTTCAGCATACAATTTAGCGGCGATTGACTTTAGAAACATATCATTCAAATTCAATAAAAATACTAGGATCTATCGGATAGCCGTCTTTCCATAATTCAAAATGTAAATGAACACCTGTCGATTCCTGACCCGTGGAGCCTGCCAAAGCAATCACTTCACCTGTCCTTACTTTATCCCCTTGTGCTACCGTTAAAGAGGCCGAGTGTTTATATACTGAAATGAAGCCACTATTGTGCCTTATAATCACTACATTTCCTGTATTAGGAGTCCAATCTGCAAAAATAACTGTTCCGCTTAAAATGGATTTAATAGGGGTGTTTTTGGCCAATGCCACATCTACGGCGTAATGTTTTTCCTTAGGATTGAATTTTTCAGTAACCATGCCTTTTACTGGTGGGAAAAAAACCACACTTACTTTGGGTTTTGCTTTTTCAAAAAGATTGTATTTGTCTTCACGAGCCACTTCTTCACGCAAATATATATCTGCTTTTGTAGGTTTCAATTCTTCTTCATTTACAGTGGCCAACGAAGAAGGTGTTATAGAATCTTTATTAAATTTAGCATAATCTAAATCTCCAGTTAAAATCTTTTTAATAGAAGCTATATAAGCTTCATTTTTTCTTAAAGCCCTCGTCAAGGAATCTGATTTTAATGCCAATTCCGTAGCGTCTCTTTTTAATTTTGAAGAAGCATAACCCGGTATATACTCCCGCAGAGGTGTAAAGGCGATAATATAAGTGGTGACAAAAATGATTAAAAAGGCACCTAATGTAGCTACCACAAAAACATTCATTAATGTTAACCGCAACGAAAAAACCTCAGCAAAAGTCTCTTCATTCAAAATAACCAACCGGTTTTTTGTGAAAAGTTTTTTCTTTATTATTTTTCGCTTAAGTCGCTTTTCCGACATAGTAATGGATTAAAGGACAAATATAGAAAATTAAGTTTGGTTTAATTTCCCCTTAACCATAACGAACTTTAACTATAAATATTGTACTCAAAATAAAAACCATATCTAATTTCTTTATACATTTGTCTTTAATTAATACTAATTCGCGAAAGCTTAAATTTATATATCATGGGAAGTATGGGAATATCAGAATGGCTGGTTATTTTAGTCGTTGTTTTACTATTGTTTGGTGGTAAAAAAATTCCAGAATTAATGAAGGGTCTTGGAACCGGAGTTAGAGAATTCAAAGAAGCAGCTAAAGGTGAAGAAAAAGCTTCTGAAATTAAAAAAGAAGAAGAAAAATAAAAGCGTCATTTCACAAAATTAAAGAGCCCGAATTCAATTATGAATTTGGGCTTTTTTGTGGCTATTAATATCCCAACCATTTTCTTAATTTAATCTTTAATATAAAAAATGCTTGTTTTTGTTTAATTATTAAATAATATTTTTAATTTTGTTAAACAAAACTTTAACTTTATTAAAATGAAGCTGCCTGTAATATGCCCAAGTTGCGAAAATTTGCTTCGGGTAAGCCAAATGAAATGCGACCATTGTCATACCGATGTAAACGGAAATTATGAACTCCCACTCTTTTTTAAATTAGCCCGAGAAGAACAAGATTTTATTTTAGATTTCTTTCTTTCAAGCGGTAGCATAAAGGAAATGGCAAAACAAGCCGGGAATTCTTACCCTACGATGAGAAATAAAATGGATGATTTAATAGAAAAAATTAATAATCTTAAAAACCCTACTTAGTATGAATTGGTCTATACTCCTAAACCCGTTTAATAAATTTTCTGAAAAACAACTCCTATTCTTCGGATTAGTTACAGTAGCTATTGGAAGTTATATTGCTTATCTCATTGGTGTTACTTTTGACGGTGCTATCGATGTACACCTTTGGCCCAATATATCCTTCTGTCAATCTTTAAAAGAAAACGTAATTACCGTTTTACTACTCACCATCCTACTACTCGCTTTAGGAAAAATAATTAACGCCAAAACACGCCTTATTGATATCCTCAATGCCAGCCTTATTTTCAGAGTCCCTTTTTATCTCACGGCAGTATTAGTGGGTATCCCCGCCATAAAAGAAATGGAAGATTCTTTAGTGAAAAATGCACAAAATATGGCCGATTTCAACCTGAAAACTACAGACATTATCATCTTGCTTTGTCTTACTGCTGCACTAATCGCCTTGCTAATTTATGCCATCGCTCTATTATATAATGGATTCAAAACAGCTACGAATGTCAAACAAACTTCACACAAAGTCTTTTTTGGTATTGCTGTTTTAGTAGCCGAAATTCTTTGCAAAATATTTTTAACCTTTCTCTAAACCCTATAACTTATGAAAACAACAGTACTAACTTTTATTTGCTTTTTCAGTTTCTGCAACCTATTCAGTCAAGAAATTATTGGTACTTGGGGAGGAGATTTAGAAGTACAAGGAACAAAACTTCCTTTAGTTTTTAACATCAAACAAAATGGAACCCAACTTACCACCACCATGGACAGCCCCATGCAAGGTGCCAAAGATATCCCAGTAAGCGAAACTACTTTTGTTAAAAATGAACTGACTTTGTCTGCACCCAACATGCAATTGCAGTATAAAGGAACTTTAAAGCAAAATAAACTTGAAGGTACTTTTACGCAAGGTCAAATGATTGTGCCTTTCATCTTAACTAGAAAAAAAGATGGTGAATCTGTGCTAAAAAGACCGCAAACACCTCAACCTCCTTTTAATTACAAAATTGAAGAGGTATCTTTTAGCAATCCTATAGATAAAAATATCCTCGCAGGAACTTTAACAACTCCTTCCAATAAAAAGCAATTTCCTATAGTAGTACTAATCTCAGGTTCAGGTCAACAAAACAGAGATTCAGAAATATTTGGCCATAAAGAGTTTTGGGTTATTGCCGATGATTTTGCCAAAAAAGGAATTGGTGTTTTACGAGTGGATGACCGAGGCACAGGAGGGTCAAATGGTGCTACCCAAACGATGACTACACAAAATTTTGTCGGTGATACAAATGCCGCGGTTGAATTTCTAACCCAAAAAGGATTCACTAACATCGGTTTAGCCGGTCATAGCGAAGGCGGAGTCATTGCTCCAATGGTAGCCTCACAAAACAATAAAGTTAAATTTGTGATCGCAATGGCTGGTCCAGGTATACCCGGTGATGAATTACTATTGCTACAAACAAATGCTATTGCAAAAGCATCAGGTGCAACGGATGAAGAGCTAGTTTCAAATGCTGAAACTAACCGAAAAATATATGCTGTAGTCAAAAACTATAACGGTCCTGATTTGAAAGGCGAACTCAAAAAAGTACTTGCTGATGAAATGAATAAACTGCCAAAAGAACAACAACCTGATGCCGCAGAAATGGAAAAAACAATTGAGCAAGAAAGCAGTAAAATAGCCATTCCTTGGGTTGCCTATTTTATGAGAATCAATCCTGATACCTATTGGAGTAAATTGAAAATACCGGTCTTAGCACTAAACGGCTCTAAAGATTTACAAGTTTTACCAAAAGAAAATTTAGCAGGCATTAAGGCTTCTCTTGAAAAAGCAAAAAATAAAAATTTTGAAATCCAAGAATTCCCGAACCTAAACCATCTTTTTCAAGAAGCTAATACAGGTTTAATAGAAGAATATGGCCAAATTGAACAAACCATTTCTCCAAAAGTACTGGACGCAATGAGTACCTGGATATTAACACTTTAACATCTCGGCTGTTTTATAAAAAAGAATCCCAAATTTGAATTCAAATTTGGGATTTATTATTTTAAAAAACCATAGTCAACTGTATGCGCTTGCGCTCTTCATCCACCTCAACCACTTTTACCTGAACATGTTGATGGAGTTTAACTACTTCGTTCACATCAGAAACAAATCCCTCTTTTAGTTGAGAAATATGAACCAGTCCACTTTCTTTAATTCCAACATCAACAAAACAACCAAATGCAGTAATGTTATTCACAATCCCAGGCAAGATCATACCGCTGCGTAAATCTTTAATCGTTTTGACATTAGCATCAAATTCAAATACCTTCGCAGCTTTTCTAGGGTCAAGCCCAGGTTTCTCTAATTCTTTTAAGATATCATTCACTCCAAGTATACCAATATCGGAAGTGATATACAACTCAGGTTTTATCAGACTTATTTTCTCCTTTTTCCCGATAAGCTCTGCGGTTTTTATTCCCAAATCTTTCGCCATTTTTTCTACTATCGGATAAGCTTCGGGATGAACCGCTGAGTTGTCCAAAGGATTTTTACCCTCTTTAATTCGAATAAACGCCGCTGCTTGTTGATAGGCTTTATCACCCAACCGTGGTACTTTTTTTAATTGTTTTCGATCTTCAAAAGGTCCATGCTCACTGCGATAAGCTACAATATTTTCAGCCATCTTTTCACCTATCCCCGACACATAACTCAACAACGATTTACTAGCGGTGTTGATGTTGATTCCAACCGAGTTCACACAACGCACCACTACAGTATCCAACTCTTCTTTCAACTTAGTTTGGTCCACATCGTGTTGATATTGCCCTACTCCTATTGACTTAGCATCTATTTTTACCAACTCAGCCAACGGGTCTGAAAGACGTCTTCCAATAGAAACCGAACCCCTAACTGTTACGTCATAATTCGGAAATTCATCTCGAGCAATCTTACTAGCTGAATATACTGATGCACCCGCTTCTGATACTATAAAAACTTGCACCTGTTTGTCAAAAGCAATTTTTTTAATAAAAAATTCTGTTTCTCTAGAAGCTGTTCCGTTACCAATCGAAATTGCCTCTATGTTATAAGCATTCACCATCGATTTTATTTTCTTCATCGCCATGGCTGTTTCGTTTTGAGGCTGGTGCGGGTAAATGGTTTCGTTATACAACAAATCACCTTTTTCATCCAAACAAACAATTTTACAACCACTTCGATACCCCGGGTCTATCGCCAAAATTCGCTTTTCTCCCAAGGGAGGTGCTAATAATAACTGTCCTAAGTTCCCTGCAAAAACATCAATTGCTTTGGCATCCGCTTTGGCTTTGGCTTCCTGAAGTGTTTCATTGGAAATAGCAGGTTCAAGCAAACGCTTATAACCGTCCTTAATCGCTAATCGTAATTGATCAGCTGTTTCTCTATTGTTTTTAATCGTATTTCCTTCTATAAATTCAATTGCCTCATCATTTTCAATGGAAACATTCAATTTTACATAACCTTCAGCTTCAGCACGTAACATGGCTAATAACCTATGGGATGGGGCTTTAGATATTGGCTCTGCCCATTCAAAATACTGGACATATTTCTGAGCCGCCTCATCATCCTTTTTGGTTTTCACCACTTTAGTTTCTACTACCGCTTTGCGGTGAAATAATCGACGCAATGTTTTACGCACATAGATGTTCTCATTAATCCACTCTGCAATAATATCCCGTGCGCCTTGCAAGGCATCATCTTCATTAAGCACTTTAGCATTCAAATACTTTGAAGCGATAAAGTCTACATCATCGCTGTTCTGTGCCATGATGATTTTTGCTAAGGGCTCTAAACCATTTTCACGGGCCACATCAGCTTTGGTTTTTTTCTTCTTTTTATAAGGCAAATACAAATCCTCAATCTCCTGCAAATCAAAACTATTTTCAATTTTAACTTTTAGTTCGGCCGTCAACTGCCCTTGTTCTTCTATAGATTTTAACACGCTGTCTTTGCGTTTTACAATCTCGTCATATTGCTTTGAAAATTTAGCAATTTGTTCAATTACCACCTCGTCCAAGTTTCCGGTTTGATCCTTACGATATCTTGATATAAAAGGAATAGTGCAATCTTCATGTAGCAATTTTAAAGTTGCTTCAATATTCTTATGCGTGGTGTTGACTTGATTTTGAATGAATTGTATGCTTGTCATTTTGAGAAATTAAGGTTGTATTTGGTAAAACGCTTGGCCTAGATTTTCAATTACATCAGTAATCAAC
>CANBOV010000058.1 GCA_947371275.1 Flavobacteriaceae bacterium
AAATCTTTATATTTTATAAAAAGGATACTATAAAATACTTACATCAAAGACCGTAAATTTGTATAAAATTAAGAACAATGGACAAATTGTTTCAAAAAAACAGTACAAACCAATACGCTATCAGCGTAATTACGGTTATTATAGCCTCCCTTTTATGTCTTTTAGGGCGTGAAGTAGTTGAATATAAAGTAATAGGTTATTTACTCCTGGTTGTTGTTTCTTTATTAGCTATTTTTTTGGAAATCAAACCTGTTTTACTTGGTGCTTTACTCAGTGCTCTTGCTCTCGATTACCTTTTTATCAAACCGTATTATACTTTGCATATCGACAGTGCAGCCGATGCGCTAATGCTAGTGATGTTTTTTATCATCGCTCTTATTAATGCCGTGTTAACCTACAAAATCAGACGGATGCAACGTGCCATTCAAGTCAAAGAAACACGGGCTAACACGATGAAACTGTACAACACTCTGCTCGATTCGCTTTCTCATGAACTTCGTACTCCTATTGCGGCAATACTTGGTTCAATTGACACTCTTCAACAAAAAAACGTTCTCCTTTCTCCAGATACTCAGCAAAAATTATTTCATGAAATGGAAACCGCTTCTATGAAATTAAATTATCAGGTAGAAAATCTCCTCAATATGTCCCGTTTGGAATCCGGTTATATTCAACCCAAACTAGATTGGTGTGATGTCAAAGAAATTGTTTACAATGTTTGCAACCGTCTTTCTGATGAATTGGTTGAACACAAAATAATTTACCAAATCGACGACAATCTTCCTCTTTTTAAATTAGATTATGGCCTAATGGACCAAATCATTTACAATCTAGTCTATAACGGTTCTCAACATACTCCCAAAGGAGCTACCATAACCATCAAAGTTCGTTATGATGTCGATGCGGATTACGATTCTCATATCGATTTAATCAAAAAATGTTTAATTACTATCTCTGACGATGGTCACGGTTTTCCTCAAGACGAAATTGACCGCGCTTTTGATAAATTTTATCGTTTTAAAAATTCTAAAACTGGAGGTACCGGACTTGGATTGTCTATCGTTAAAGGTTTTGTTGAAGTGCAAAATGGTACTATTACCCTACATAACGCCGAGAACGGTGGTGCTGAATTTGAATTAAGTTTTAACGTTGCTTGCCTTGCAATCAATTCTTTGAAAAATGAATAATGGTTTTGAAATATTAGTAATTGATGACGAAAGTCAAATCCGGAAACTCTTAGAAATTTCTTTAGAAGCCAATGAGTACAAAGTACTTTTTGCTATCAATGGGAAAGATGGTTTGTCTATGGCAGCCAGCCACCAACCTAATTTAATCCTACTCGATTTAGGATTGCCAGATACTGATGGTCAAGAAGTACTTGTTCAACTAAGAGAATGGTACAACAATCCAATCATCATTCTCTCCGTTAAAAATACCGAAGAGGAAATCGTTAAAGCCCTTGATCACGGTGCTAACGATTACCTTACAAAACCCTTCCGCACGCAAGAGTTATTAGCTCGTATCCGTACCGCTTTGCGCGCCAATTGGAACGTTTTAAGCGAACCTATTACTTCTTTTGGTAATGTGAATATCGATTTTGCTTCCCGTATTGTTAAAGTTGAGGATGAAATTATTCGTTTAACCGCTACTGAATATGCTTTATTAGCGTTATTGGTCAAAAACGATGGTCGTGTGCTTACCCATCAATATCTATTAAAAGAAATTTGGGGCATGAGCTATTCCGAACAAACACAATACCTACGGGTTTTTGTTGCACAACTTCGCAAAAAAATCGAAGTCGATCCCAATCGCCCTCGTTACATTATCACGGAATCTGGAGTTGGATACCGTTTCAACACCAGTTAATTTAATCCTTTTATTTGTTTTTTTTTCCATTTATGAATGTCTTTTTACAGCATTCACAGGGTTTTATTGACCTAATTTAAATTAAATATTATGAATTCTTCTACCCAACATAAAGTAACAGCCGTTTCCTTATTAATCGCATTAGGAATTATTTATGGCGATATCGGAACCAGTCCGTTATATGTAATGAAAGCCATTATCGGCGACAAAAAAATTACCGAGCTATTAGTTTATGGTGGAGTGTCCTGCGTGTTTTGGACATTAACCTTCCAAACTACATTGAAATACATTATCCTAACATTATCGGCAGATAACCACGGGGAAGGAGGGGTGTTTTCTCTTTATGCTTTAGTAAAACGTTTCGGTAAAGGACGTTTAGTCATTCCAACCATCCTTGGAGCCACTACCTTATTAGCGGATGGGATTATTACACCACCAATATCTGTAGCTTCTGCCGTGGAAGGCTTGGATGTTATTATTCCTAATATGCCTACCATTCCAATTGTAGTCGTAATTATTTCGGGTTTATTTGTTTTTCAACGCTTTGGTACCCAAAAGGTAGGTTCTATTTTTGGACCTGCAATGTTTATTTGGTTTTCTATGCTTTTTGTTTTGGGATTTTCTCAAATCATCCATCATCCAGGGATAATTAAAGCATTAAACCCAATGTATGGCTATGAATTATTAACCACTTATCCTAGTGGGTTTTGGTTGTTAGGTGCAGTCTTTTTGTGTACTACAGGTGCTGAGGCACTCTATTCTGATTTAGGTCATTGCGGTAAGGAAAACATCCGAATTACTTGGGTATTTGTGAAAATATGTTTAGTAGTCAATTATCTAGGTCAATCGGCTTGGTTGATGAATCAAGGAAGCAGTTTGCTCGCAGGTCGTAATCCCTTCTATGCAATAATGCCAAGCTGGTTTCTATTAATTGGTGTTATTGTATCCACCTTTGCAACTATTATAGCTTCCCAAGCGCTTATCAGTGGTTCCTTTACCTTAATTAATGAAGCGATTTCGCTTAATTTTTGGCCTCGTGTCACCCTCAAAAACCCTACAAACCTAAAAGGACAAATCTATATTCCATCCATCAATACTATACTTTGGATTGGTTGTGTTATGATGATTTTATATTTTAAAAATTCAACCAATATGGAAGCAGCCTACGGTTTCTCCATCACTATTGCAATGATGATGACTACTGTTTTACTTGCTTATTATTTGATTTATATTAAAAAGGTAAAATTGAGTTTGGTTACCCTAATATTAGTTTTGTTTGCAATTATAGAAGTTTCCTTTTTTATTGCAAATGTGTCCAAAATCAAACAACGATGGATGTTCTTATTCTTTGAATTATTCATTTTTATGGTAATGTATGTTTGGTATTATTCAAGAAAAATTAATAATAAATTTTTAAAATTCACCAACTTAGTTGAACAAACTGCATTACTTAATGAATTAAGTAATGATGAAAAAATACCTAAATATTGTACACATCTTATTTACCTTTCTAAAGCGGACAAAACCTATGAAATTGAAGAGAAAATAATAAATTCTATTTTTTCAAAAAAACCTAAACGCGCTGATGTGTATTGGTTTATGCATATAAATCGAACTAACGAACCTTTTACTCTTAATTATGAAGTAGTAGAAATTTTAGATGATAAAGTAATAAAAATCATTGTGAATCTTGGCTTCAGAATTCAGCCTAGAGCCGAGTTATATTTTAAAAAAATACTTAAAGAATTAGTTGAGAAAAAAGAATTAAGTCTTCATCTACGCCCTGATGGTTCCACTAAATACAATGCTCAGCCAGATTTCAAATTTATTATTTTAGAAAAATTCTTATCTGTTGAAAATGAATTTTCTGTAGGAGAGGGATTTCTAATGAATTCTTATTATTTCCTAAAAAGTTTATCTTTGTCCGATAGTAAAGCCTTTGGTTTGGATAAAAGTGATGTTGCTATTGAAGAAATCCCCATCATTTATCATCCAACTTCTAACATAACATTATATCGGAAAATTTAATTTAAAATGAAAAAAATAGTACTTTTTGCTTTAATGATTTTTAATGGTTTCAGCAGTTTTGCACAAACAACAGATACAATTAAAGAAAAAGTACCTTTCGAAGGTATGGATCAAACCTGGCAAAATGGAAATGATCGCCGTACTTCGCCTGTTTTGACAAGTAAATATGTAACTGGTAGTGTTATGGTGGATGGTAACTATACTTATTCATTCAATAACCCTAACGATAATACCGTTGTTGGGTCTACAGCTTTGGCGCGGAATAATGAAATGCAAATTTCAAGTGCTAACCTTGGAGGTGAATTCAATTATGAAGGAGCAAGGGGTAAAGTAATGTTGCAATTTGGTACTCGTTCAACGGTCATTCCTCGTAATGATTTAAGCGTATACAAAGGGCAATACCAATTGGATAATGTGTATCGTTATTTACCTGAAGCTTATGCGGGTTATCATTTTAAAAAATGGTACGGGATAAATGTCGATGCAGGGATGTTTATGTCTTATCTTGGTTTGAATTCCTATTATCAAGTAGAAAACTGGGAATACCAAGCTTCTTTTACTTCTGATAACACACCATGGTTTTTTAATGGTGTGCGCATTCAAATGTTCCCTACACAAAAACTTAAGGTAGAAGCTTGGATTATCAATGGCTGGCAGAGTTATGGTAAATTCAATAGTATGCCTGGTTTTGGAGGAAATATTACTTGGTGTCCTAATGAAGCTATCAAATTACTTTCAAATGATTATTATGGGACAGATTCCGCAGGTTTGCCCAATCGAATCCGTGTTCACTCTGATAACAGTTTATTAGTACGTTATTTTAATGACCCTAAATCCAAAGGGATTAGTCGTATAGCTTTTTCTTCAACTTTTGATTTTGGATTTGAAAGTGGGGATGGGGTTAGAGGTTTTAATGGCAGTGGAGATACTCCATCTCAATATTTCTTAAGTGGTATGTTTTATCACAGAATGTGGTTTAATAAAAATCAATTCGCTTGGACTATTGGTGGTGGTTGTATGACTAACCCTGGTCGGTATTTAGTTTTATTGCCAAGTGGTGATGCGAGTCCGCTTCCTAATCCAAGTAATCCAACACAAACGATTGGTACTCATCCTTTCTCAGCTAATCCAGGAGATAAGTTTTCGGGTTATGATTGTTCTACTAATTTTGATTGGATGCCTAATCAAAGTATAACTTTCAGAGTTGAGTTTGTTCATCGTCAAGCCAGTGTTCCTTACTTTGCAGGAAGTGGAGGAGTTACCTCACCAACGGGTTATACTACAACTATTCTTCCTGCGGATTGGAAACCAGATTTAGTAAAAATGGAAAATCGCTTGATTTTTGCGATGTTATTCAGAATCTAATATTTAAGTTTAACAATTATATAATAGTATGGATTGAAAACTACTTTTTTTATCAATAGTATTTTCTATTTTTGCAATACACACACAACTAAATAAAATGTATAAACTACTTATCCGTCCTATTCTCTTTTGGTTTGATCCTGAAGAGGTGCACAATTTTACTTTTTCATTAATCAAGCGTTTATCTCTTATACCAGGCATTGCAGTTCTATTTCGATTCCTTTATGTAGTTAAAGATAAACGTTTGGAAACAGAGGTGTTTGGCTTGAAATTCCCTAATCCAGTTGGTTTAGCCGCTGGCTTTGATAAAAATGCAGTTTTGTACAAAGAATTTGCCAATTTTGGTTTTGGTTTTATTGAAATAGGAACCGTTACTCCAGTTGGGCAGGAAGGAAATCCCAAAAAAAGATTATTCCGTCTCAAGGAAGATAATGCAATTATCAACCGTATGGGCTTTAATAATGGAGGAGTGGAAGAGGTCGTACAACGTCTTAAAAGAAATAAAGGGATATTAATTGGAGGTAATATTGGTAAAAATAAAATTACTCCTAATGATAATGCCGTTAAAGATTATATGATTTGTTTTGAAACATTGTTTGATTATGTAGATTATTTTGTGGTTAATGTAAGTTCTCCAAACACTCCTAATCTTAGAGAACTTCAAGAGAAAGAGCCTTTAAAAGCTTTATTGCAAACATTACAAAATGCCAATGCTAAAAAAGCCAAATCAAAACCTATTCTTCTAAAAATTGCACCTGATTTGACTAACGAACAATTATTAGATATCATTGAAATTATCAACGAAACTAAAATTGCAGGAGTCATTGCTACAAATACTACTCTTTCACGCGCAGAGTTGATCTCTGATAACCAATTGGAAGCTGGAGGACTATCAGGTAAACCTTTAACTAAACGCTCCACTGAAGTCATTCGTTTTCTTTCCGAAAACAGTAATAAATCTTTTCCTATTATAGGTGTTGGAGGTATACACACTGCTGAAGACGCCATTGAAAAACTAAATGCGGGTGCTTCATTAGTGCAATTGTACACTGGATTTATTTATGAAGGCCCCTCATTAGTCAAAGCCATTAATCGCAAAATTCTTTCACAAAGAAATTAAACGAAACATTTCACGAAATCGTTTTCTTTACTATATTTGGTTCCTCTATGGAAACAGTCAAAATTATCGAATGTCCCCGCGATGCGATGCAAGGGATTAAACATTTTATCCCTACTGAACGAAAGGTCGATTATATTCAATCCTTACTTCGTGTAGGATTTGATACTATTGATTTTGGCTCTTTTGTTTCTCCTAAAGCGATTCCTCAAATGGTGGATACTGCTGAAGTATTAGCCCGTTTGGATTTGTCACAAACTAATAGTAAGTTGTTGGCAATTATTGCCAATACACAAGGAGCTAAGTTAGCTTGTGAACATCTTGAAATACAGTATTTAGGTTTTCCTTTTTCAATTTCCGAAAATTTCCAAATGCGTAACACGCATAAAACTATTGCAGAAAGCTTAATCACACTTCAAGAAATTCTTGAATGCGCAGACAATGCCAATAAAGAAGTGGTTACATACATTTCAATGGGGTTTGGTAATCCATACGGTGATCCTTGGAATGTTGAAATTGTTGGAGAATGGACCGAAAAATTAGCGGCTATGGGAGTAAAGATATTATCATTATCAGATACTATTGGTAGTTCCACTACTGAAGTAATTGATTATCTTTTTGCCAATTTAATTCCTAAATACCCAAAGGTTGAATTTGGAGCACATTTGCATACGACTCCTGATAAATGGTTTGAAAAAGTAGATGCAGCTTATAATGCAGGTTGTCGTCGTTTTGATGGAGCTATTCAAGGATTTGGTGGTTGTCCAATGGCTAAAGATGATTTGACAGGTAACATGCCTACCGAAAAAATGTTATCCTATTTTACCA
Source organism: Flavobacteriaceae bacterium (assembly GCA_947371275.1). Lineage (GTDB taxonomy): Bacteria > Bacteroidota > Bacteroidia > Flavobacteriales > Flavobacteriaceae > Flavobacterium. Next base: position 7,205 of record CANBOV010000058.1, read on the forward strand.
CTATAAAAGCAGATACGACAACAAGTCCGATGAGTTTTGAGAGTGCTTATAATGTTGCTTCTAGATTATTTGGTGAGTTTCACTAATTTCTATAATCTATTTACTATATTTGCACGCAATTTAACTACAACTACAAATTGCAATGAAAGCACACACTACTAAAATCGTTGGCGAAGGTTTAACTTACGACGATGTTCTGCTCATCCCAAACTATTCTGAAGTATTACCACGAGAAGTAATCATTCAATCAAAATTTTCTAGAAACATTACTTTAAATGTTCCAATTGTTTCTGCTGCTATGGATACTGTTACGGAAAGTGCAATGGCTATCGCAATGGCTCAAGAAGGAGGAATAGGGGTATTGCATAAAAATATGACTATTGAGCAACAAGCTGCCAAAGTTAAAAAGGTGAAACGTGCCGAGAGTGGAATGATTCTCGATCCGGTGACTTTACCTCTTACTGCTACTGTGGGTGATGCTAAAATGGCTATGAAAGAATATAGTATTGGAGGAATTCCTGTTGTGGATGAAAATCAAAAACTAAAAGGTATTGTAACCAATCGTGATTTGCGTTTTGAAAAAATCAATACTCGTTCTATTTTGGAAGTCATGACTTCTGAAAATTTAGTGACAGCCGCTGAAGGTACTACACTTCAAGAAGCAGAAGGAATTTTACAACAAAATAAAATTGAAAAACTTCCTGTTGTTGATACTAATAACAAATTAGTTGGACTTATTACTTTTAGAGATATAACAAAGTTGACTCAAAAACCAATTGCTAATAAAGACCGTTATGGTCGATTAAGAGTAGCTGCAGCCTTAGGAGTAACTTCCGATGTAATTTTAAGAGCGACTGCTTTAGTAAATGCAGGTGTTGATGCGGTAATTATTGATACAGCTCACGGACATACTCAAGGGGTAGTAGCAGTTTTAAAAGCAGTAAAAGCAAAATTCCCTGAATTAGATGTTATTGTTGGAAATATTGCAACTCCAGAAGCAGCTTTATATTTAGCTGAAAATGGTGCTGATGCTGTTAAAGTAGGAATAGGACCTGGTTCCATTTGTACAACAAGAGTAGTGGCTGGAGTAGGTTTTCCACAATTTTCTGCGGTACTTGAAGTAGCTGCTGCATTAAAAGGAACGGGTGTTCCAGTTATTGCCGACGGAGGGATCCGATACACTGGTGATATTCCAAAAGCTATTGCTGCAGGTGCGGATTGCGTTATGTTAGGTTCGTTATTAGCAGGAACTAAAGAAAGTCCTGGTGAAACTATCATCTTTGAAGGAAGAAAATTCAAATCATATCGTGGAATGGGATCTATTGAAGCAATGGAAGATGGTTCCAAAGATCGTTATTTTCAAGATGTTGAAGATGATGTCAAAAAATTGGTTCCTGAAGGTATCGTAGGAAGAGTTCCTTATAAAGGTGAATTGAACGAAAGTATGCAACAGTTTATAGGCGGATTAAGAGCCGGTATGGGGTATTGCGGTGCAAAAGATATTCAAACTCTTCAGAATAACGGTCGCTTTGTTAGAATCACTGCTAGTGGAATTGGTGAAAGCCATCCTCATAATGTTACCATTACCAAAGAGGCTCCAAATTATTCGAGATAAAAAATACAGACTAAAGATAAATCACTAATTTTTAATACTTATTGTAAAAGTAGTTCCTTTATCAATTTCACTTTCAACTTGAATACTACCTCCCATAGCTTCAATTTGATTTTTGGTGATAAATAATCCTAAACCTCTAGAGTCACTATTTTTGTGAAATGTTTTATACATTCCAAAAATAGTGTCTCCATGTTTTACCAAATCAATTCCCAATCCATTATCTGCAATTTTTAGTTCATAGTTTGAACTATTATACGAAATATCAATTATCGGCTGTCGATTAGGAGAAGAATATTTTATGGCATTGGAAATAAAGTTAAGTAAAATACTTTCAAGATAGGCAGGGTTATAATGTACTAAAGTGGTATCTTCTATTGAATTGTTTATTACTACATTCTTAATGTGTATTTGCTCAGACAAAACATTAATGGTATTGGTTATATATAAGTTTAAATTTAACTTTTCTTTATTCAAATGAGTATTGGATTGGATGTTGATTACTTCATTCAAATTATACATAGTTTCGTTCAATGATTCCGATACTTTTTTCAATAAACTTATTAATTCTTCTCTTTCGCTTTCGTCATTTTCATTTTCTAAAAGAGTAGATATCGAGTTGATGTTACTAGTATGAGAACGCAAATTATGAGAAACAATATAAGAGAAGTTTAACAAGCGTTTATTTTGTTCAATAACCAATTCATAAGAACTTTTCAGATTCTTTTCTACTTCTTTTTTAATAGTAATGTCTTCAACAATCCCAATAAAATTAGTAGGTTCACTTCCTTTTTTCCATAGTGCGGATACATTTAAATTAGTCCAAATTACTTCGCCATATTTGTTGATATATCGAATTTGTTTTGAATATTTTCGAATTTGATTGTTTTTTAATTGATTAAAATAATATTGATCATCTTCTAAATCATCGGGATGTATGATTTTTTGTAATTCTAATTTTTTAAGTTCATGTTCTGAATATCTAAGTAAATCACAGAATTGCTTGTTGATTTCAATAAAATTAAATGTTTTACAATCTATTTGAATTATTCCAATAGGAGCTTGATCAAATAAGGTTTTAAATTTCATCTCCGATTGCAATATTCTTCTCGCTTGGTTAATGGTTAAGCTAGTCAGTTCAGCAGGTTTTTTTAATATTCTACAGATAATATTACCCAAGCATAAGGATAATATTAATCCCAAAAAGATTGAAGGGATAAATTGCTTCCAAAGTGAATTAATACTAGGATTAATTAAATACAAATTCCAATTTCCTTCTGGAATTTCAGATTTTATCATGCATTCTTTGGCCGAAGCAATATTGATAGGGAAGAAGTATTCTTCTTTATTTGTTTTTAAATTTATTTTAGATAATTGAAAATGATATTTATTTTTTTCAAATTGATGAACGCCTATTGCCTTTTCTAAAGTCTTTTGCTTGATTACAATGGAGGCAAATCCCCAAAAAGCATTGTCCTTAAAAATAGGTAAACGACCCACAATTCCATTTCCACCTTGCTTTAAGGGCATTGGCCCTGCAAAAAACATAGATTTGTTTCGTATGGTTTTTTCAGCTTCCAGTTTTTGTTCAGGGGTGGATAATATATTGTATCCTATAATGTTTTTATTTTCTTCAAAAGGATAAACATATTGAATAACACCATTTGGGAGTAATTCAACGGCATCGATATAAGGGTTGTTTTTTAGTAATTGTTTACTAACTTCTTCAAAATTATGAGGTTTTCCATTATCATTTATTGTTAATGCAAGAGTTATTGCTGTAGTAGTTGAACTGTGTAATTCTTTTTCTAAGTTTTGTTCAACTATTTGGATGATACTAGACATCTCTTTCCGCTCATTTTCTAGTAATATTTGATACCGCATATTGCAGAATACCAATACTAATATAAAGGATAAAGAAGCGATGATTACTCCATTTGTTTTAGGTCTAGTAATTAACCAGTTTGTGCTTTTTAACCAAATTTTTTTCATTAAGGGGGATGGAGCTAATTTGTTGTTTATGTTTTCAACGAAATTTAATAAAAAAACATATTGGTTTTGAGAATAATAATGAATTGAATTAATATTTGTGAAAAAAAATGTTAATAACTATATATGTTGTTAATTAATCAAAACAAAGCAGTGTTTTGATTAAAATAAAAAAAATACAATAATTATTTTTATCAAGAATGTATTTTATTTTGTAAGATATCACAACAATAGCTACTTTGTTTTGCTTTTAATCGATTGTTTTTCGCTCAGTTTTTAAAAGCTAAATATATTGAATATTGTGTTTTTAAAATTTTTCAAACATTAAATTATAATGAATTGAATTTTATTTTTGTTGTAATAAATCAACAACTTGAAGTGATTTTTTATAATAAATCACTGAGCTTTTTTTTTAAATTCTGTAAATAAATTAATTGATAAAAAATCAACATGAAGAGTTTTAAATAAAACAAAAAGGTTAAACAAAACTTAAAAGGAATGGTTTGTTGTTAAATGAAAAAAATAATAAAAAAAAGGTTGAATACTTATTTCCCAATACAGAAATTGACATTGTTATTATTTACAGTATATATCAGATGGAGCTACAATCGAGGTACAAAATCGAAAATCGACTGCGAATTTCTGTTTTTGAATTTTTTAAAGATAAAAAAATTTTTCATCATTCGTGAATACCTCCATAATTTCTCCTAAAGGATAAAAGTTGAAGATTTATAGCATGTAAAAAATAGATATTTAAAACCACTTTGAGCCGATTATTTGAATTAATCGGCTCATTTTTTTTGTATATTTGAGCCGAATGTTAAAACTAAACGGCTCATGGAGTATTTTTGGCAGTATAAAGATTTTCCAAATTTCCAATTCAAAGTAGATGATTTGATTAGTCAAATTCAAGAATTTGCCACAGATCTTGGCGAAGTAAATGGTTTGTTTGTAAATGTGTCAGAGGAAAATAAGCAAGAGATATTGCTTCAAGTGGTAGTTTCGGAAGCTCTAAAGACATCTGAAATTGAAGGTGAATACTTTAGTAGAGAAGATGTTATGTCATCTTTGCAAAAGCAATTAGGTGTTTTGGATTACCCAATTCTTTCAAAAGATAAAAAAGCGCGCGCCATTTCTGAATTAATGTTGCAAGTGCGTCAAGATTATCAAACCCCATTGAAACTAAAAATGCTTAAAAAATGGCATCAAACATTAATGAAATTTGACAAAACCGTAAAAGAAGGAGAATGGAGAAGTAGCATAGAACCTATGCAAATCATTTCAGGAAGAGCAGGTAAAATTGAAGTACATTTTGAAGCACCGCCCTCTAAAGATTTGTTACAGCTTTTGAATGATTTTGAAAATTGGTATCAAAACTTTCCTTATCAAGAAATAGGACAAGTGGGAAGAGCGATGCTGCGCTCTGCTTTAGTACATTTGTATTTTGAAACGCTACACCCTTTTGAAGATGGAAACGGTAGAATAGGTAGAGCTTTGTCAGAAAAAGCATTAGCCGAAACTTTAGAAAAACCAATTTTGATTAGCCTCTCAAAAAAAATTGAAGAAAATAAAACTACCTATTATGAAACACTGAAAGATGCTCAAAGACAACAAAACGTTGCAGAATGGCTGCGTTACTTTTTCAATATTCTAATAGAAGCACAAAAAGAAGTAAAAGATACTGTTTTATTTGTGGTAGAAAAAGCCCTTTTCTTTGATCGTTTCAAGAACCAGTTAAACGAACGACAATTAAAAGTGTTGCAAAAAATGACTGAAAAAGGGAAAGCCGGATTTGAAGGAGGCATGACCGCAAAGAAATATATTTCAATAACAAAAACTTCAAAAGCAACGGCAACTAGAGACTTACAACTACTCTTTGAAATGGCTGCTCTTGTAAGAGAAGGCGAGGGTAGAGGTGTGAGATATCATTTGAATTGGTAAACACTATAAAATTACATTTGTAAATAATTTATATTTAACTGGTTTCTGTAATTTTTATCAGGTTCTTTGTTTGATATAAAGTAGTTACTTCCCAATACAAAAATTCGCAAAGATATTCCCCAACAATTCATCATTCGTAACTTCTCCGGTGATTTCTCCAAAATAATAAAGAGCTTGACGGATGTCGATGGCCATTAGATCAGAGGGGATGTTGCTGTGGAGTCCAAATTTGACCTTTTGAATTTCTTCTAGGGATTTAATTAATGAATCATAATGGCGGGTGTTGGTGATAATGGTTTCATTATTTCGTAAAGCGCCCGTATTCACAAATGAAAACAATTGATTCTTTAAGTCGTCGATTCCTTGTTTTTCTTTGGCTGAAATCAAAAGGATATGGGTAGGACTTTCTTGTTGTTTACTATTGATGATGAGTAAGTGCTCATTAATTGCTTGACTTTGAGAAGTTGAAAGCTGGTCGGCTTTGTTGATAATGATTAATAAGGGTTTTAATGGAAATTGATTTTTGATTTTTTCCATTTCAATCTTTAAGTCATTGATTCCTTCTTCGGATAAAAGACTACCATCTACTAAGTACAGCACTACTTGGGCTTGTTCTATTTTTTCGAAAGTCTTTTTAATTCCAATACTTTCCACAACATCCTGAGTATCGCGAATCCCTGCAGTATCAATAAAACGGAAACCTATTCCTTGTATATCGAGTTCGTCTTCAATGGTATCACGTGTAGTTCCAGCAATTTCAGAAACGATGGCGCGTTCCTCATTTAGTAAAGCATTCAATAAGGTAGATTTCCCTACATTAGGTTCCCCTACAATAGCGACAGGAATTCCATTTTTAATTACATTACCAACCGCAAAAGAATCGATTAATCGTTTTAATACAAATTCAATACGGTTGAGTAGTTCGTGAAACTGAGTTCTATCGGCAAATTCAACATCTTCTTCGGCGAAGTCCAATTCAAGTTCGATCAAAGAAGCAAAGTTTAAAAGTTCGGCTCTCAGCTTTGCAATTTCGTTACTAAATCCACCGCGCATTTGTTGCATAGCTATTTGATGCGAAGCGGCATTGTCAGACGAGATTAAGTCGGCAACTGCTTCGGCTTGCGAAAGGTCTAGTTTACCGTTTAAAAAGGCTCTCAACGTGAATTCACCTGCTTGTGCCATTCGAGCACCTTTTCGCAATAACAATTGAATGATTTGTTGTTGAATATAGTTAGATCCATGGCAGGAAATCTCTACAATATTCTCGCCAGTATAGGAATTTGGATTTTTAAAGATAGAAAGTAGTACTTGATCATATACTTTGTCATCCTCCACTATGGTTCCTAAATGAATGGTATGCGTTTTTTGTTTTGCAATATCTTTACCAGAAACGGATTGAAATACTTTAGAAGCAATAGTGATCGCTTCTTTACCAGATAGTCGTATAACAGCAATGGCACCCACTCCTGAAGGAGAAGCTAAAGCAACAATGGTTTCTTGTGGAATCATAATATTATAAAATTTCGGCAAAGTTAATCATTTCGACGGGAAAGTATTAGTCTTAATTGTTGAACTAATGTGTAATGATATGTAAATGTTAAATTACTATAAATATGATGCTTGTCATATTTAATTCCACCAAAATGTCCTAAATTTGGGTAATAATTAATAACTTAAATCATGAAAAAGATACTATTTCCAACCGATTTTTCTAAAGCTGCAAACAATGCTTTTGTATTTGCTTTAGAATTTGCCAAAATTCTTAAGGGTGAAATTGTGTTATTGCACACTTTTGAGTTACCTGTAGTAGACAATCAGTATTTTCCTGAAAATTACCAGTATTTATATGATTCTTTAGAGTTGTCTAAATTTGAACGCTTTAAGGATGAAATCCCTAAATTAAGAGCGATAGCGGAGGAGAGAGGACTTCAAGATATTAAGTTGTCCCATAAATTGATGGACGGAAGTTTGGTGTATAATATGAAGGAGTGTGTGACTGACGAAAAAATTGATTTTGTTGTGATGGGTACTGCAGGTGCCACGGGATGGACCGAAGTTTTTATCGGAACTAATACCGGTGAAGTGTTGAATTCTATTGGAGTTCCTGTTCTATGTGTTCCGGAAGATGCAAAATATACTAAAATTCAAACCATAGGTTTTACAACTCGATTCAGAGATAAAGACAAAGAAGCTTTGAATAAAATTATAAAAATAGCTCACAAAACCAATGCTCAAGTTAAATGTTTGTATGTTAAAACAAGTAAATCCGATGTTTCGGATGATGTTGTAGCATTGTGGGAGAAAGATTATGAACATGAAAATATTCAATTCTTTGTAGTTCCTAGTGAGAATGTGAAAGAATCAATTGAAGAGTTTGTGGATCACCAAGAAATTGACATTTTGGGGATGATGACTTACAAACACAATTTTTTTGTAGACTTGTTTACCACTCGTTTGGCAGAAAAACTTTCTTATATCTCTGAAGTGCCTATTTTATCTCTTCATGAATAATTTTTTAATTACAATTATATAAAGGAGTAGGGATTTATTTTTACTCCTTTTTTAT
>CANBOV010000059.1 GCA_947371275.1 Flavobacteriaceae bacterium
TATTTCCATTTGTTTTTAACTATAGAGGAGCAGAAGGAAGTTGACACTGAATTTATACTGCAGATTTTAGCAGGAAAGGATAAGGAAATTGTAGTGTCGAAGAGTCATTTTGAAACTTTAGAAATGACACATTACTTATTGACGGACAACACTAAATTTAAAAAGAGCGACTATAACATCTATGAACCTGTCGATGGGATTGAAGTACCCACTACTAAAATAGATGTGGTGTTTGTTCCCTTATTGGCCTATGATGTTAAGGGAAATCGAGTGGGTTATGGCAAAGGATTTTATGATGTTTTTTTGTCGAAATGCAAGGAAGATGTAATCAAGATAGGGCTGTCGTTCTTTGAACCGGAACCTGAGATAACCGGCGTCTTACCGACGGATATTCGATTAGATTATTGTGTAACTCCTACGGCTGTGTATAACTTTCGATAACTGTTTTTTTAGCAAAGGCTTTTTTATTGAATACAATTAAGATCCCCACACCTGTAGAGATGGCCATGTCGGCTATATTGAAAATTGCATTAAAGAATTTAAAGGGATGCCCTCCCCAAACTGGCAACCATTTTGGAAAATTACCTTCACAAATAGGAAAGTACAACATGTCAACCACTCTGCCGTGAAACCAAGTTCCGGCGGGTCTATTAGAAAACATAGTGGCTAAATGGCCATAGCTATCGTCAAAGATGACGCCATAAAAAATGGAATCAATAATATTTCCAGCAGCGCCTGCAAAAATCAAGGCAATAGCCACCATTAAGTAGTTTGAGCTGTGTTTTCGACTTGAGTCATATAGCCAATATCCGATTCCACCTACAGCTAAAATTCGGAATATTGTCAAAATCAATTTACCATAGGCACCCGGTATTTTAGTACCCCATGCCATACCTTCGTTTTCAATCAGCATAATTTTAAACCAGTTAGTCACATCTACTGTTTCATTGTAAATGAAATTAGTTTTGATGTAGATTTTCACTAATTGGTCCACCAATAAGATGATCGCAATGATTAAAACGGAATTTCGTAAAGACATTTTTTAGAATTTGATGGCGCAAAAATAGTGTTTTTTTATAAAAAATAACGCTCCATTTTAGGAGCGTTATTTTATTTATTATAAAGTAGTTATCGCTGTAGATTTTTGGCTTCAATACTCATGGTAGCATGAGGGACTACTCTTAATCTTTCTTTAGAAATAAGTTTTCCAGTTACTTTGCAGATTCCGTACGTTTTATTTTCCACGCGGAATAGTGCATTTTTTAAATCGCGGATGAATTTTTCTTGTCTTATAGCTAATTGAGAGTTGGCCTCTTTTGACATGGTTTCGCTTCCTTCTTCAAAGGCTTTAAACGTAGGAGATGTATCATCTGTCCCGTTGTTTAAGTCATTCATATAGGCGCTTTTTATCAAGTCTAAATCGGCTTTTGCTTTTTCAATTTTCGCTATAATAATTTCTTTGAACTCTGCTAAATCAGCATCTGAGTATCTTAATTTTTCTTCTACCATAATCTTTTTTAATTATTTAGAAATTAATATTCTTGTTTTTATATCGTCAAATTCAATTTCAGTTCCTTCTGTCAAATCGGTAACAAATGCTAGGGTTTCTGTTAAGGTTTCTGATTTGATGTAACTTTCATTGGCTTTGATGGCTTTTTCTAAAATGGCATTACTTTGTAAATGAACTTTAATTTTATCGGTAACTTCAAACCCGCTGTCTTTTCTAAGATTTTGTATTCTATTTACCAATTCTCTTGCAATACCTTCCTCTTTCAACTCCTCCGTTAGTGTGATGTCTAACGCCACGGTAATTCCATTGGCATTGGCAACTAACCAACCTGGGATATCCTGAGAGGATATTTCAACATCTTCTAGTGATAAAGTTATACTTTTTCCTGAAATAACAAGCGCTATTTCTCCCTTTGTATCTAAATCATTTATTTGATCTGGAGTAAAACCTTGTATCTCTTTGGAAATCAACCCCATGTCTTTACCAAATCTTGGACCTAAGGCTTTAAAATTAGGTTTAATTTGTTTCACTAATACTCCTGATGCATCGTCTAGCAATTCGATTTCTTTGACATTAACTTCGGCTTTTATCAAGTCGGATACCGCCTCGATTTCGGCTCTTTGATTGTTGTCAAGTATTGGAATCATTACCTTTTGCAAAGGTTGACGTACTTTGATCATTTCTTTTTTTCGCAACGATAAGACTAAGGACGAAATGGTCTGCGCTTTCATCATTTTGCTCTCGAGTGATTTATCAACAAAGTTTTCAACTGCCACCGGAAATTGCGCCAAATGTACTGACTCAAAAGCCTCTGAATGTGTGGCTTGTGTTAAATCTTTGTAAAGTTTGTCCATAAAGAAGGGAGCGATTGGCGCGGATAATTTGGCTACATTTAGCAAACACGTATACAGGGTTTGGTAGGCGGCAATTTTATCGGTCCCGTATTCTCCTTTCCAGAATCTTCTTCGGCATAAGCGAACGTACCAGTTGCTTAGGTTTTCTTGCACAAAATCGGATATGGCACGGGCTGCTTTTGTGGGTTCATAGTCGGCGTATGCTTCATCCACCACTTTTATGAGGCTATGTAGTTCGGATAAAATCCAACGATCGATTTCGGGTCTTTCGTTTAGAGGGATTTCAGCTTCTGCAAAGGTGAACTTATCAATATTGGCGTATAAGGCAAAGAATGAATAGGTATTGTATAATGTGCCAAAGAATTTACGGCGCACTTCAGCTACCCCTTCAATATCAAATTTTAGGTTATCCCAAGGATTTGCATTGGCAATCATGTACCAGCGGGTGGCATCGGGGCCATATTCCGTTAGTGTGGTGAAAGGATCTACTGCATTTCCTAGACGTTTGGACATTTTTTGGCCATTTTTGTCTAAAACTAAGCCGTTGGACACTACGTTTTTATAGGCTATTTTATCAAAGACCAAGGTCCCTATGGCGTGAAGGGTATAGAACCAACCACGGGTTTGGTCTACACCTTCTGCTATGAAGTCGGCCGGGAATGCTTTATTTTCGTCTATTAAGTCTTTATTTTCAAAAGGGTAATGCCATTGAGCATAGGGCATGGCGCCTGAATCAAACCATACGTCGATCAAATCGCTTTCGCGTTTCATGGGTTGGCCTGAAGGAGACACTAGCACAATGTTGTCCACCACATTTTTGTGTAAATCCACTAGGTCATAGTTGGTTTCACTCATGTTACCGCTTTCAAACCCTTTGAATGGATTTTCGGATTGGTAGCCTGCGGCGATTGCTTTTTCTATGGCGTTGTATAACTCTTCTACGGAGCCTATTAAGACCTCTTCGGTTTTATCTTCGGTGCGCCAAATCGGCAATGGGATTCCCCAGTAGCGTGAGCGGGATAAGTTCCAATCGTTGGCATTTTTTAGCCAGTTGCCGAAGCGTCCTTCTCCAGTTGCTTTTGGCTTCCAGTTGATGGTTTCGTTAAGGTCAAACATGCGGTCTTTGATATCGGTTACTTTGATGAACCAAGAATCAAGAGGGTAGTATAAAATTGGTTTGTCTGTACGCCAGCAGTGTGGGTAACTGTGCACATATTTCTCTACTTTGAATGCCTTGTTTTCTTCTTTAAGTTGGATTGCGATTTCCACGTCGGCGGAGCGTTCTGGAGCTTCCCCATCGTTGTAGTATTCGTTTTTAACGTATTTACCCGAATAGTCACCTAAGCCTTGGATGAATTTTCCTTGCAAGTCTACTAGAGGCACAGGATTGCCATTGGCATCAAGCACTAACATTGGTGGAACTTCTGGGGAGGCCTCTTTGGCTACTTTGGCATCATCGGCGCCGAAAGTTGGGGCAGTGTGTACGATACCAGTACCGTCTTCGGTTGTTACGAAATCACCCGATATTACGCGGAACGCATTTTCTGGATTTTGGTAAGGTAACGCTAGCGGTAATAACTGTTCGTAACGGATGTCTACTAAATCGGCACCTTTACATTCGGTTAGTACTTGGTATGGGATATTTTTATCCCCTTCTTTAAAGTTTTCGAAATCAGCCGGTTCGTTAGAGGCAAAAAAGCCTTTACCGAATTGTTTGCCTACTAGGTTTTTGGCTAAAATTACTTTAACGGGACGGTAAGTATATTGGTTGAAGGTTTCCACTAGGACATACTCAATCTTTGGGCCTACGGTTAAAGCGGTGTTGCTTGGTAGGGTCCAAGGAGTAGTGGTCCATGCTAAAATGTGTATGTCGCCAAATCCTTGTAAAAAGCTTGGCAAGGAATCGTGGCTGGTTTTGAATTGGGCTACCACTGTTGTGTCTGTTACATCGCGGTAGCTGCCAGGTTGGTTTACTTCGTGAGAAGACAAACCTGTACCTGCTTTTGGCGAATACGGTTGGATGGTGTAGCCTTTGTATAGTAGGTCTTTATTATAGATTTGTTTTAACAACCACCATACGGACTCCATGTATTTGGATTTGTAGGTTACGTAAGGGTCTTCCATATCTACCCAGTAGCCCATTTTTTCGGTTAGGTCGTTCCAGACGTCGGTGTAGCGCATCACTGTGCGTTTACAAGCTTCGTTGTATTCTTCTACTGAAATGGTTTTTCCGATATCTTCTTTAGTGATGCCGAGTTCTTTTTCGGTGCCTAATTCTACGGGAAGGCCATGAGTATCCCAACCGGCTTTACGTTTTACTTGGTATCCTTTTTGAGTTTTATAACGACAAAAAATATCTTTAATTGCACGAGCCATGACGTGGTGAATACCCGGCAGTCCATTGGCGGATGGTGGGCCTTCAAAAAACACGTAAGGGGTAGCGCCTTCACGAGACGATACAGATTGTTCAAAGACGTTATTTTTTTTCCAAAAATCAAGGACTTCTGATGCTACGGTAGGCAAGTCAAGTCCTTTGTATTCAGTAAACTTAGTACTCATTTATGTCGGTTTCTTTAATCAGTCTGCGAAAGTAATAAATAGTTGTGAGTTTTGTGTTATGGGATTCTATTTTTTGTATGAACAGTAGGTTAGACTGGAGTGGAAAGTAAAAGCACCTTGGAAATTTTGGGGAGCCCTTTGTTTTTTTTAAGAATTGTAGGAATGGATGATTGGTTAAGGTACGTTTTTCTTTAGTCTAGCTTAGTATTACGTATTGCTATCACTAGGCTTTGCGATGTCTTTACCTAGTCTTTGGGATAAGGTAAGTATGGCGTATGTATGGAGTAACTATGGAGTAACTATGGAGTAACCATGGAGTAAGTATGGAGTAACCAGGAAGTAACTAGGCAAAAACCCTTAAGGAACAAGTGAGTGTGTCTGTAGGGGCGCTAAGTCGTTTTTGTAGTATTCTTACAGAATTCTTATTGGAAATGCGAACAGATTAGTGATTTTGTAGTACGGCGTAATGCTCTTCGACTTAGGCAAAAACCTCTTTCAGTACCTCTAAGGATTTTGGGTTTTTGAAACCATCGAGGTGGATGGTATAGTAGGATAGCAGTATTTTTAGAAGGGTTTGGCGTTCCACTCCGGCGAATATTTTTTGGTCGCTATCAAATTTTAAATCGAGTAGTCGTTTGAAAAGATGCGTTTCGTGTTCGGATAAGCAACTGATGCTTTGGACTGGGATATAGACACCCTCATTTTTTTCAAAATAGGGATATTCTTTGTGGGTAGTATCGGGGTAGAACCCAAGAAACTTGGTCATTTCTAGCACTAAAATCAGATGAAAGTTGGCCACCTCCTCATGGGCATCAAGCCAAAGGAGGGCTGATTCTAAAAAAAGAAATAAGGGCTCATTTTTTTCTTCTTCGTGTATGCTGTGGTGGATGATCTCGGAGAGGAACATCACTATGGTACTTTTGAGAATATCGGAGCTGATGGTTTGGTAGCTGTGGGCTAATTTTATTTCTTTAAAATGTTCAAGAGTCCCTTTGTTTTTGTGATTGGCTTCAATTTCGAGTATTGTAAGCGGTTGGAAGTAGGCTATTTTTTGATTTGATTTTTTGGCTGCAAAGGCATTGGGCACAAAATAACTTTTTAGTCCTTCGGAAAGGGTTAGGCATTTTACGATCAGGCTTTTTTCCTGATATTTTAGAGAAGAGATGACAATGGCTTTGGTTTTGACTAGCATTATCGTATGATCATCACTTTTTTAACCACTGTTTCGGAGGCGTCTTGGGCCGCTATGAAAATCATGTAGACTCCCGAGGCCACTTTATATTTACCAAAGGCGGTGGTATCCCATTCAATGGTTCCCCCTTCGGAAGTTGTTTCATAGACCAGATTGCCTTCGATGTCGGAGATTTTGATGTTGGCTTTAGAGATTAAGCCAGCGATTTTGACTGTGCCTACAAATTCGGGCCGAACTGGATTTGGATATACATAAACATCGGCTAGGCTGTCTGCTGGTCTGGTAGAGGTACCTTGAAAAGAGACCATTCCTTTATCGGTTGCAAAAAAAACTTCACCGGTAGTTGCATTGATGTCAATATCGTTAACGACATTACTGGGTAGTGGGGAATTGTCTTTGGTAAAGTGGTAGATGGTTTGTTGTCCATCGGAAGAGAAAAGGAAGACTCCGGAGTCGGCGGTACCTATCCATTTTTGATTGGAACCATTGACGGCTATATCGGTAATGAACTGTTCGTACATTAACTCTTGCGCTAAACCATTTTCTAAAATGATAATAGCATTGGTTTTCATTTGTTGGTTGGAATCAAAACTACTCACACTGGAAAGCACCCTTAGGCCTTTGGTGGTGCCAATCCAGAGTTGGTTACGATTATCAAGGGCTAACGCTCTAACATCCTCTACGGGTAAGTTTCCTAAACTTTCCCCGAAGGTTATTTTTTTAAAAACATTAGGGGTTTCATTGAAGGCTACTAGTCCGTCAATGGTCGTTGCGATCCATTTTGTATTGTTTTTATCGATCACCATTTTGCCTAAACGCGTATTGAAATAATTACCCAATATACTAGTCATGTCGTAGGATTGCCATTGGTTATCCGTTTTTAATACTTTTAATCCTTTTTCCACAAGGCCATTGGTCATCCAAAGATTTCCCGCTTTGTCGTATGCACTTTGTTCGATTCTAATGTCTGAATCTTGGGGGTCTGTTGGAAAAATGGTTTCTAATCCGCTATTTGATTTATTGTATACGTTGGTTAATTGGTCGTTGTCAAATTTTAGAAGTCCGGAAAAATAGGAGCTTATATAGATTTGTTTTTCGTTGTTTGGATTGACGGTCACCCTAACAAAATCGGACGCGTTACTACCGGGCAAATGGACTTCGCTGTAGGGAATATTTTTCCACTGGTCGTTGGTGTATTTACTTATGCCGTAGTAGGATAGCGGATAAGGATTGAACTCTGCATCATAATCTCCATATACCGCCCATAGATTGCTTGAAGCGGCATTGATTGAAAAAAGGTTGTTGCGAATGGGGCCGTTGGGCATTATATTTTCGGTAGTAGAGGGATTGGCTATGGTAGCATTTATAATTCCGTTATCATTGGTTCCTATAAAAATGTTGCCATTTATGGTTGTGGCACAGCTAAAAGTAACCGTAGCATTAGGAATTTGGCTGCTTTGAATATGGGCTACTTGGCCTAGCGTATCATTGAAAACAAAAACATGGTTGAGTGTGGTAATGGTAAGGTAATCATTATTGGCCCTAAGGTCCACTCCGTTTTGTCCGAGGGCTATAATTTGTTCGAAATAATTGCCGTTGTATTTGTACACAATGTTGTTTAAATTCATGGCAATGAGTTGGTTATTGAAGGTTACAATTCCGTTCCAGTACCCTGGGTTAAACACTTGCCATTGCGAAAAATCGTTAAGATTTGGGTTGGTAAGACTGGCTTTTTTGATACCGTCTGTGGTGGTAACGGCATAAATATCGCCGTTATAGATGGTGGTTTGAAAGACTTTAATTTCTTGTCCGCTAGGTCCCATAAAATAAGTATCTCCAAATTCCAGAGTAGCTAATTTATATTGAACAATACCGAAGTCACAAGAGACGTATACGATGCCATCGTATTCCATAAAATGGTTTATTTTTTTGATGTTGGCGGGTATGTTTTTATTGATGATATCGACTACGTATAGCATCGTTCCATCGACGTTGTTGATTACAATCATCAGTCCGTTTTCATAGCCCACTATGGTTTTGTTGAAGGTGTCGCTATGGTAGAGTGCTGAAATGGTTTGCCCAGAGAGGCCATTTATGGTGTTTATGGTTTCAATACTGTTGGTATTGAATTCTTTGGTGAATAAAGAATTTTCGGCTGCTGCATATAATTTGGTGTTTGATTCGGATACATCTTTTATTTGGTTGTATGAAAAATATCCTTTCCAATTTAGATTTTGTTGCGCAAAACCAAATTGAAGGCACACGATTAGCAATCCTATAAAATACTTTCTCATTTAAAAAAAATTAGTATACAAATATAGTATAAACGCAAAATATACTGTTTTTGTATAGTTCAAAAAAAAATGCCCTCATAACTGAAGACATTTTTAAGGTTTTTATTCCGCTGTCGCTCCATACAGTTCGGCAGCGGCCTTGGGTGGTTGGTTTTATTTTTGAATTATACAATTCCTTGTGCAAGCATGGCATCGGCTACTTTAACGAAACCGGCGATATTGGCTCCTTTAACGTAATCTACATTACCTGATCCGTCGTTACCGTATTTCACACAAGCTTCATGGATATTGGCCATGATGTTTTTTAGACGCTGGTCAACTTCTTCAGAAGTCCAGCTTAGTCTTAAAGAGTTTTGAGACATTTCAAGACCTGAAGTTGCTACACCACCTGCATTGGAAGCTTTACCTGGAGCGAAAAGAATTTTAGCGTGTAAAAATTCTTCTACTGCTTCTGGGGTAGAAGGCATATTAGCACCTTCTGCTACACACATACAACCATTGGCAATAAGCATTTTTGCTTCATCACCATTTAATTCGTTTTGGGTGGCACAAGGTAAAGCGATATCACATTTTACTTCCCATGGTCTTTTAGCTGCTACGAATTTTGCCGTAGGGTATTTAGTAACATAATCAGAGATTCTACCGTAGTTTACGTTTTTGATTTCCATTATGTAAGCAAGTTTTTCGGCATTTATTCCGTCAGCATCATAGATATAACCTGAAGAGTCAGACGCGGTAACTACTTTTCCTCCTAGTTCTGTAGCTTTTTCGATTGCGTATTGCGCTACGTTACCAGAACCTGAAACGACTACTGTTTTGCCGGAGAAACTTTCCCCTTTGGTAGCTAACATATTTTGTGCGAAGTACACATCTCCATACCCTGTAGCTTCTGGGCGGATTAAAGAACCTCCGAAAGAGATACCTTTGCCCGTTAAAACGCCGGTAAATTCATTTCTCAATCTTTTATATTGACCAAACATATAGCCAACTTCTCTTCCACCTACACCGATATCCCCTGCAGGTACGTCAGTATCTGCACCGATATGTTTAGATAGTTCGGTCATGAATGCTTGACAGAATTTCATGATTTCGATATCTGATTTTCCTTTAGGATCAAAGTCAGAGCCTCCTTTTCCACCACCCATAGGCAGCGTCGTTAAGCTATTTTTGAAAGTTTGTTCGAATGCTAAGAATTTCAAGATGCTTAAGTTAACGGTAGGGTGGAAACGGATCCCGCCTTTGTATGGTCCGATGGCTGAATTCATTTGGATTCTGTACCCTCGGTTTACTTGGGTTGTTCCTGCGTCATCAATCCAGCAAACGCGGAACATGATTACTCTTTCCGGTTCTACCATTCTTTCCAAAAGCATTTTGTTTTGGTATTTTTTATTTTGTTCAATAAACGGAATTACTGTTTCAGCAACTTCCTTAACTGCTTGCATAAATTCAGGCTCGTTTGCATTTCTTTTGGCAACCAATTCGATAAAATCGTTAATACTTTGTGACATAAAATTATACTATTAATATTTTTAAGAAATCGTTTTCGTAAAATCGCACAAATATACATTTTATTAAAATTACGGGTATATTTTTTTTAAAATTCTATTCATTTTTATAGTTATAGTAAGAAATTTAAAAGAAGACTACAATTAATGGTAGGTTTTAAATCCTTTTTTGATTTTTTTCGTATATAATTCAACAAATTTTTATTTTATTTTTTAACTGAATGATGTTTTTATATATTTGTCGAGAATTGAACTTATTAGTATGCAAATGCCCAAGAAATTTATCATAACCTCGTTATTGTTTTTTGTATTGACAATTAGCTCTTATGCACAGTTTGGCTTTTCTCATGAATTGGGAGTAATTGCTGGACCTGTTGCTTTCCAATCTGATTATGGAGAGCGTCATGATTTTGCTACCAATGCTGGTAATTCAGGTTATGGGATCGGGATTATACATTACTTAAACTTTTCATACCGAGCAGAGTGTAATTGTTATACTCCACAGACGTATTTTAATGATCACTTTAAATTAAGAAGTGAGTTGTCTTATAATAAAACAGGGTTGAAACATTTTGGTCGCTGGGTAGATGCCAGTAATACTTCGAATGGTGCTCAACAGCTTAGAGCGATGAAAGGGAGTACGGCAGTTACCAATGTAGGTATGCAGTTGGAATTTTATCCATTAAGTATAAGAGACTTTACTTCAACAGTTGGATCTTTGGCTCCATTCTTTAGTCTTGGAGGGCAATTTAGTTTTTACGATCCTGAAGCACATTCAGACTTAGGTGCTTTGAATACTCAATTTTCTACTCCAATCAAATATATAGGCGCTACTACTAATCAAGGAGGGACTGTTTGGTCAATCGTTTCAAGTGTAGGTTGTCGTTATAAATTAAATGACTTATCAGATTTGATGGTCGATTTGAGATGGCAGTATTATTTCTCTAATTGGGTAGATGGATTAAATCCGGATCCTACTAAGTATCCTGAAAACAAAGCTAACGATTGGATTGTTTGGCTTAATTTTGGTTACATCTACTACTTACAATAGGATTATAAATTAGGTATTTCTTCCTAATTTTCAATAGCATCTTTATAATCTGGGTATAGGAATTTGTTGTAGGGAAAACGCGTGATGTGAATTTCTCTTACGGCTTCATATACTTTTTCTCTGAACTCTTCAAAGTTTTCTTTGTTGGTTGCAGAAATGAATAAAGCATTTTTTTCCCCTACAGTACCCATCCAAGTAGCTTTCCATTCTTCAAGAGTATAGTGTTTGCTTGTTTTTTCTGTAATTAAATCATCTGATTCAATTACTAAATGTTGGTAGGCATCAATTTTATTAAAGACCATGATGACGGGTTTGTTGTTGCTTTTAATGTCTTGTAAAATTTGATTTACTGAAGCGATGTGTTCTTCGAAATCAGGATGAGAGATATCTACTACGTGCAGTAGTAAGTCGGCTTCCCTTACTTCGTCGAGGGTACTTTTAAAGGATTCGATAAGTTGGGTAGGTAATTTACGAATGAATCCTACGGTATCGGAAAGTAAAAAAGGCAAGTTTTTGATTACCACTTTACGCACTGTAGTATCGAGGGTAGCAAATAATTTGTTTTCTACAAAAACTTCGCTTTTACTGATGACATTCATAAGGGTTGATTTACCCACATTAGTATATCCGACTAAGGCTACGCGAACCATGGCGCCACGATTGCTTCTTTGTACGGACATTTGCTTGTCGATTGTTCTAATTTTTTCTTTTAGAAGGGCAATTCTGTCGCGAACAATTCGTCGGTCGGTTTCTATTTCTGTTTCTCCCGGTCCTCTTAGGCCGATACCCCCTTTTTGTCTTTCTAAGTGGGTCCACATTCCAGAAAGTCTAGGCAGTAGGTATTGGCATTGTGCTAATTCTACTTGGGTTCTGGCATAGGAAGTTTCGGCACGCTGCGCAAAAATGTCTAAGATAAGATTGGTTCGGTCTAGGACCTTGCAATCTAAAATTTTGGAGATATTTTTTTGCTGGGATGGGGATAATTCGTCGTCAAAAATTACGGTAGAGATATTGTTTTCTTTGATGTAATAATTGATTTCATCCATTTTCCCAGTCCCTAAAAATGTTTTGGGATTTGGGCGTTCTAATTTTTGAAAAAACCTTTTAATTACTTCGCCTCCCGCGGTGAATGTTAAAAAAGCTAATTCATCCAGATATTCGTTTAATTTTTCTTCGTTTTGCTGTTGCGTTACGATGCCAACAATTACCGTTCTTTCAAAATTGATCACTTCTTTTTCTAACATTTGACTTAAATTGTTTTCGCAAAATTAGGTTTTGAATTCCAAATAATGATGTAAAAACAACAAGAATTTAATACAAACTCGCTTTTATTTTACCAAAAAAAATATAAATTCAGTTTTTTTCAGTTTTTTTACTAAATTTGGACTTCATTATCCAAAAAAATTATAATCAAACAATTAAATTTTCATTTCATGAAAAAAATTACTTTACTACTATTGTTGTTATTAGTATCTTTCAGTGGTTTTGCGCAATTTACGCCAGCTGTAGAAGGATTTGAGGCAACAACGGGACCTGATGCATTGCCATCAACCAACTGGACATTAGGCACAGGAGGCTGGGCTGTTTTTGACAATGGTACCGGATTAGCCCAACGTTGGGGTATTAACGCTGCGCTTCCTTATCAAGGAGCCAATTCGGCTTACATTAACCGTGAAAACATCGGTGCTGGCAATACTTCAGAAGATTATTTGGCCAGTCCGTCGGTACTTGTACCAACCAATGGGAAGTTACATTTTTTTACTAGATCTTTTACTAGTGGGAATCAAGGAACCATTTATAGGGTGATGGTGGCTAGTAGTGCTTCGGTTCGTACTAACCCATTATCATACATCCCTGTACAAGAATGGACAGAGGCTACCTTGAATACAACATTCAACGTTTACGAAGAGAAAATAGTT
The DNA here is from genome assembly GCA_947371275.1 of Flavobacteriaceae bacterium. Taxonomy (GTDB): domain Bacteria; phylum Bacteroidota; class Bacteroidia; order Flavobacteriales; family Flavobacteriaceae; genus Flavobacterium. Next base: position 12,885 of record CANBOV010000059.1, read on the forward strand.
GATTTATCTGCTTATGCAGGGACCAACGTTTACATTGCATTTGTAATGGTTTGGAATCAAACAGGAACTGCGTTAGGAGATCGTTGGTTGGTAGACAATGTAAGTCTTACGGAACAATGTGATGCGCCTACTTTGGCTGCTGCGGGTTCGATAACACAAACTACCGCTACTTTGTCTTGGACAGGTACGGCTACACAATATGAAGTGGAAATCATTCCACAAGCGGGAGCCTTTACAGGAACAGGAACGGTGGTTAATGCCAACAGTTTTAACGCTACGCAAACTACTGCGGGAGCTGCATTGTTGCCTAACACGGCTTATTCATTTAAAGTGAGAGCCGTTTGTACGGGTGGTAATAATAGTGCATGGACTGCGGCGGTGAATTTTACAACCTCTTCGCCCGGTATAAGTTGTGGTGCTCCAATTACGGTTACTACGTTACCCTACGTTACTACGGATAATACTGCTAACTATACTGATAGTACGGATGTACCGCAGCCAACGGCTTGTGCGGGAGGTACTACTAACTATATGGCTGGTAATGATGTTTTTTATTCTTATACCGCTACGGCAAATGGCACTATAAGTGTTACAATGACTCCTACTGTAGGAAATGCTAATTCCAGTGTATTTGTCTATAATGGTTGTGCCAATGTTGGTGTAGCTTGTGTGGGCGGAGTAGCTGATACCGGATCTGGAGTTCGTGCTTTACCCAATATTCCTGTAGTTGCAGGACAAACTTATATAATTGTAATTTCTTCGAGTGGTCTTACCCAAACAGTAGGCTATAATTTAGCGATTCAACCGGTAGCTTGTGCGCAACCTGCTGGATTAGGAGCTATTAATATAACACAAAGTTCGGCCGATTTGAATTGGGCTGCTGGTGCTGCTACTTCATGGGAAATCGTTTGGCAGCTAGCAGGTGGTCCTATTCCTACTGCAGCTGGAACACAAACCAATAATAATACTGCTTATCCACTTACAGGTTTAACCGCTAATACGCAATATGAGTATTATGTAAGAGCGGATTGTAATGATGGTAGTGGTAACTTTAGTGCTTATGCAGGGCCTTATACTTTTACTACATTAATAGCTCCGCTAGGATGTGGAGGTAATTATGTAGATTCAGGAGGTGCTGCTGCCAACTATACTAGTAATGAAGATATTACCACTACTGTTTGTCCTGATACGGTAGGCGATGTAGTTACGGTAACGTTTACTGCTTTTGATACTGAATCGACTTGGGATGGATTATACGTATTTGACGGAAACACTATAGCAGCTCCTCAAATAGCCAGTGCTAACCCGGCAGGAAACGTTCCTGGTGGTGTTACTGGATCTTATTGGGGACTTACTATTCCTGGTCCGTTTACCTCTTCGAGTGCTGATGGGTGTTTGACTTTCAGATTTAGAAGTGATCCTTCGGTTGTACATGCGGGTTGGGTTGCCAATGTAACGTGTGCTCCGCCACCACCTTGTAGAAAACCAACTGCCGTTGCGGCTTCAACTGTACTTTCAGATTCCGCTGTGATCAGTTGGATACAACCGGTTAACCCAGATACTACTGTGGCTACTTCATGGGAAGTACTTGTATTGCCTTGTGGGTCACCCGCACCGGATGCTACTGCTACAGGGGTTCAGACTTTTGATAATCCTTTAACCTTAACAGGGCTAACACAAGTTACTTGTTATGATGTATATGTAAGAGCTTTGTGTGGTAACCCAGACAACAGTGTATGGGGGGGACCTGTAACGTTTACTACTCAAGTGACACCACCAGTTTGTGGAGGTGTATTTGTAGATCCTGCAGGAGCTGCAGCGCCTTATGCGAATACTTCTGATTCAACGGTTACTATCTGTCCGGATGTTCCTGGCGATGTGGTAACGGTTACTTTTACTTCTTTTGACATTCAAGCCACTTTTGACGGATTGTATGTTTTTAACGGAAACTCTATTGCTTCCCCACAAATTGCTAGTGCTAATGGTGCTGGTTTTGTGCCGGGAGGTTTGGCAGGTGCTTACTGGGGTACTAGTGCTCCACTACCCTTTACTTCTTCAAGTGTTGACGGTTGTTTAACCTTTAGATTTAGAAGTGATGGCTTTACTAATGGTGCAGGATGGGTTGCTAACGTAACCTGTGGTTTACCACCAACGTGTAGTATCCCTACAGCGGTTAC
>CANBOV010000060.1 GCA_947371275.1 Flavobacteriaceae bacterium
AGTTCTTCCAAATAGCCTATATCCGAGATGAATCTATTCGACCATTTTAATTCTTCTTTAAATTTTTCCCAATAAGAAAAATTTTCAATAATGTCTTCAGTGTAATTAACAAGTTCTTCAGAACTTGAAATTTCAGTATTAATCTTAGATAAAATTTCATTTAGAATAGTGGATCCTATTTTATGTGTTGAAAAAAAACTCCAATTACTTTGAATTTTTGATTTCAAAGGCTCTCCTTCAGGTGATAAAGTAAAATTATCCATAAGTTCTTGGAAGAAATCTAACAACTCATTTGAATCTAATAACGGCACTTCATTTGAACTACAAACCTTGCATAATCCAATTTTTGTAGAAGATGAAATAAACCCCTTTAATTCTTTATCTGCGAAACAATTCGGACAAACTTCCATAATCATTATCTATTTCTTAAATAATGCGCTACTATTAATAAATGATTCTTTATAGATATTTTTTTTACCGTTCCCAGCCCAGGATAATGTTGCTCATCAAAGTATGTTTCTAATTCTGTAATTGCTGAATTTGTTAATTGGTTTAATCGGCAATAAGTCACTGCCTTTTCAGCGGCTTCTGCAAATTTCCCTTGTATGTTGGCTATTGAATCATTACTTTCAGATGTAAAGTGTTTTATCCATATTTGATTTTGAGCATTTAAATGGGTTAAGTGAATTACTACGGCTCTTGGAGTACTTCCTCCATCTGTGTATTCACTTGGCAACACTGTGTAATCTGAAAAACCATTGAAATTTTCATCTCTATAGTAGATATGTTCCTCTGAAAACCTATGTTCTCCGATACTTAAAAAATCACTATTTCTTGATTGTTTTTCAAATAAATCATCCAATCGAATATAAGTCTTACCTAAACTAAGCACAAATCTATGCAATGCTCTATTTTTAGCAGGATCTTCAATATTTATGACAGTAATTTGTGCTAGTTGTGCTAAATTATGGAATTCTTGATCGTTTTCACTAATATCATTTTTACAAATCAACATACATTGATTTAAAGAATAGTTTTCAATACTTCTAGTTATATACTCACTATTGTTTCGATAGTGAAATGCCGGTAGCATTGTGTCACTATTTTGCTCTATAAGATAATCCAAATAATGTGTATTATCTCCAATTAACTCCCCGACCGATGGATTTACAATGAAATAAACACTTTGATTACGCTCCTCAAAAATTCTATATGCTAGATTTAGATTGTTATGTGTTTGCTTCACGGGTTCTAAAATAGGAATTATAAAACCTTGAGTAACACCTTCAAATGCTAATTCACGTAATGCTATTAGTTCAAATTGCCTAGCTCTTAAAAATGGATAGTACATAAGTCTATGATTTTATCGGTGATTTTAGGTTTTGCAACATATTATTTCTATCCTTTTTATTTAATTTAAGTGATAGGCTAATTTGGTTAAATTCTTTATAATAACGATTTGATAGAGCATTTTCCAAATCCCTATTTTTCATTTGTTCAATAAATTTTTGATTCAATTCAATATTTGGAATTTTTTTTATGAGTTCACAACAAATTTTAAATTGATTAAAACTTGTCATCACAGGAAGTTCACCAAAGTATGATTTTACAATGGATTTGTATTCATTCGTGTGCAAGATATTAATGATTGTTTCCGCATCAACCTCTTTATTATTTGTTGCTTCTCGTTGTAGTGTAAACTTTTTTGTATCATTATTGTTAAAAGTTATTAAACCAATATTCTGATCATATTTTATGTATGTCGATAACTTTTTTTCTGGAATAATGATAAAGATTTGATTGAAAGCTTTTCGATAATTTTCAAGTTGCAAATCTAAACGTACACTAGAGTCAAATTCCGTTTTTATTTCAAATACTTTTGAATTCCCATTAAACATTACTAAATCTGCAACAGCATTGCCGACCCGAAATTCATTATAAACTTTGGTTTTATTGTGGCCAATTTCTTTTATTAACCATTCATTTAAAAATGAATTTTTAAATACATATTCGTTTTGATAATTATTTTCTAGAATTTGATAAATATATTTAAGATAATCTAAGTAAGTAGCGTTCTCTATATTCTGCCATTTTAAATCATAACGTTCAATTTTATAATTAATTGAATCAAAGTTAGATTTTATCCACAATTCCGCTCCACTTCGAGAAAACAGTGAAGAATAATCTCGTAACTGATTTTGATTATATGGATTTCTATTAGACATTGCTCTTTTTACCACAAATATAATATAAATAATTATTGTTTTTGACACCTAATCAAATGTCATTGTCCTGAATTCACTCATTGGCGGTAACTTTTATATAGGCTATAATCTATTGCAACTACACACCCTCATTAGAATTGATTGTCTCCCAATAGTAGCGCATTTCTTTCAAAGATATATATTTTTTTGAAACTCTTGTAAGCACAAAAGAAAAAACCAAAGATCCACAACTAATTACTTCGGCTGCGGCTGTAAACTAGATTTATTCCACTTCGTTCCATCAGTCGTCTAGTCTTACGTCGAGCCTCGTGTCCGCCTCCGCGGGAAAGACAAACGTGACATAGCAACGTAATAACACTAAATAAAAAACCCGCCCTTTTTTTAGTCCCGTCTTGGAACCTTGTTTTTTTTGAGCGCTGGGTGAAGGAGAGTACTCCGAAGAGTTGAGCTCCGCTCAACGGCCCGTGGGTGCGATGCAAGGAAAAAAACAAGAGTGGAACAGGGAGTAAAAATGAGGCTTGACTTTTTGGTTCTTTTGGGTCAAGCCAAAAGAATGAAATGTCCTTAGAATTCCTAAACCTTCTCGCCAAAGCAATTAAAATCCAACAATCCAACCATCCAATAGGCGACTCCCAACTAAAAACTAAAAACTCCCCACTGAGACTGAAACTCCCCACCGCGACTTAAACCTCCTTCACCATTCGTTGTTCGTTACTCACCATTCAACCCTTTTTTTACTTCACATCTACCTTCCATCAACTTCTAGCTTCTTACCCACTTATCGTATAGTTATCGAATAGTTGTCGTATAGTTATCGTATAGATAAGGCTATTTTGATACTACCCAAGAACCACTCCAAAAGTGTTTAGAAGAAAACCCCACCCGAGTCTCGTCCAAAGACGAGACGAACGGAGTGAAGCTAAACCCCCATCACAATAAAAACATCCCTAATTCCACCATCCAACCATCCAAACCATAACTACCACCTAAAAACTCCGTACTGGGACTGAGCCTGTTGTTGGTTTAAAGTTTCAAGTTATTATCTAGGGATACTGACTATTTAATTGGAATTTGACACGAGTCTCGTCCTAAGTCGAGACGACTGACGAAGCGGAGCGTAGTAAACTTGAAACTTGAAACAAAAAAAGCCACTCTCGGAGTGGCTTTTTTATTCGAGTGGCTTTTTTATTTATCATTTCATCGCAAAGAGCGACCTATGTCCCATCCTAAAATAACTATGCAACGTCAATTCCCAACGTCATAAAGTACCCTATAGCGATTCCCATACTGTTTAATAGTAAATCGTCTACATCGAATACCCCTACTTGCAGCACATACTGAAGTACTTCTACGATAAAGATTAGTATAAAAAAGATAAGGAGTGTGCGTTGAAAAGAGGAAAACAACTTGGGCCATAAGGTAGGACTAGCCAACCCAAACGGAATAAAAACAGCCACATTGCCTACAATATTGATTAAAAACACACTGCCCCCATTATCCGCATAATGCAGGAACATATAAAGTATAGTCTTTAACGGAACCAGGTTATATAATCGATCCGAGCCACCTGATCGATACGGACCTACAAACAGTTCCCATAATATAAAAAAAGTATAGAGCCAGAATGTCAACACCAACCATGGACGATACTTTTGAAAACTAGTAAGCTGCTTTTTCATATTTTAAATAGTGCAAAAAAGTCATTTTGGTCACGACCCTTCTTACAAACAATTTTGGAATTTGGAATTTTACATATTGGAATTTAAAGCACAAAGCGAAGTAAACCTGAAACGAGCGGAGCGACTGACGAAGCGCAGCGTAGTAAACTTGAAACTTGAAACCTGAAACTTGAAACCTGAAACCTGAAACCTGAAACCTGAAACTTGAAACCTGAAACCTGAAACTTGAAACCCTAAACCTTAAACTCAACCGTCACCACATCCCTATAACTCAACCCCAATAAAGAGGTAGCCGAACCAACCGTATTCGGATTGCTCCTGAAAATAGCAATCTCCAAAAGGCCTGCCTCGTTAAAGATAGCCAATCGTTCACCTTCAAAATGCTTCATAGGAAATTTATCAGAAATCCCAATAGCAGCGTATTTAGGTAAAATAGTTTTGATAACTTTATTCTTAAACTGTATCTCATACGGCCGTCCTTTGCCCATCTCTAAAAATAGTTTCTTAGATATATTGGTTACGGCATTGCCCAAATGATCACTGTAAATAACATAGCCTTTAATCTGATTGTTTTGCACCACCGCCTGCAATTCGGTCACTTCTTTAATAGCCGTGATTTCTTTGCCTATAACATTGAGCAATCCTCCTTTTGCCAAATGACATGCCACTTTTACAAAGACATCCAAATCAGTGGCCTCAATCGGTAAACGATCATGAATAGTGATGGCTACTATTTTTTGCGGAACGATTTTCTGGATCAGCATACTCAATATCCCGTTATCCGCACAAATGAAATACTGATCATTCCATTGCATAGCAATATGCTGGTTCTCATGATTAAGCTCAATGTCTACTCCAATTAAGTGAACCGTACCTTTAGGGAAACTGGTATAAGCAGCGCCAATCATGTAAGCAGCTTCTGCTACGTTAAAAGGATCAATATCATGGGATATGTCAATAAGGGTGGCTTCACGGAATTCCGACAATAATTTACCTTTTAAAGCACCCACAAAGTGGTCTTTTAATCCGTAATCGGTGGTTAAGGTGATTATTGACATAAATTGTTTATAACTTGGGATAAATAGGCCTCAAAAATAGTGAAACCTATCCTTTTATTTGATTAAATTTGAGTACAAAGCTAACAATTATATAGCGAATTCTATTAATTTAATACTCCTGCTTTTGAACGAACGTATCATTGAATTACACGACATCGCTCCCAAAGAATTTTGGGGCGCTCAAGACATCCATCTTGAAACAATTAAAAAGTATTATCCGAAACTCAAAATTGTCGCAAGAGGTACTACACTCAAGGCATTTGGAGAAAAAGAAGAACTCGACGAGTTTGAGAATCGCTTTAACCGACTCATGCTCCATTTCACGCGATACAACAATATTGACAATAATGTCATTGACCGTGTCATACATAGTAATTCGCAAGAAGAACAACGCATGCCCGATCAAGATAAAATATTGGTACACGGACTAGGAGGTAAGCTCATAAAAGCCATGACACCCAACCAACAAAAATTGGTTGAGTATGTTCAAAAGAATGATATGGTGTTTGCTGTGGGTCCCGCAGGTACGGGTAAAACCTATACTGGTGTGGCACTCGCCGTAAAGGCACTGAAAGAAAAGCAAGTGAAGCGTATCATTTTAACGCGTCCCGCTGTAGAAGCTGGAGAGAACTTAGGGTTCCTTCCGGGTGATATGAAAGAAAAGCTGGATCCCTACATGCAGCCCCTCTACGATGCGTTACGGGATATGATTCCACCGCAAACCTTAGAAGATTATTTATTGAAGGGAATCATACAAATTGCACCTCTAGCATTCATGCGTGGCCGAACGTTAGATAATGCTTTTGTAATATTAGATGAAGCTCAAAACACTACCCATTCGCAAATGAAAATGTTCCTTACCCGTATGGGTAAAAATGCCAAGTTCATCATTACAGGTGATCCAGGTCAAGTAGATTTGCCTAGAAGAACCATTTCTGGACTAAAAGAAGCCATATTGGTTTTGAAAGATATAGATGGTATTGGTATTATTTATTTAGATGATAAAGATATAGTACGTCACCGCTTAGTGAAAAAGGTTATCGATGCCTACAAGAGTATTGAGAATAACGACTAATGAAACCCTTATAAATCAAAAACCCTGTCAAGTAAACTATTTGACAGGGTTTCCTTTTATAATTAAGTTGCTGATTTACAAAGCGATTCTAATAGGTTGTATGTATAAAGTTCTAACATAATCGCCATCTTTCATCCCCGGTTTCCATTTAGTATGCAATGATTTTAAAACTTTTACCGCAGCTTTTTCCAATTCTTTATCATTACTACGCAATACCTTAATGTCTGACAACCCTCCATCTTTTTCAATTACAAAGGATACTATAGCAGTAATAGAAGGCATGCTTTCATCCATATCAGGTTTGTCAATGTTTCGGCTAATGTATCGCTGAAATTCTTTGATTCCTCCTGGGAATTCTGGCATTACGTCCAATTCATTAGTAGTGTTTACCGTTCCAGGGCTTTTAGTATCACCTTCCGTCCCTTTGCCTTTTCCAGTGGCATCGCCACCCGTTGTAATCGGCAGGGTAGTCACAACAATCCCTTGACCCTTCACATCGGTATCCGGTTGCTGTGGTTTCACATTTTTGTTTTCAGCCACGTCATCTGGCTTGTCTTCTTTTTTTACAACCTTTGGATTTATTAGTTCTTTAGCTGTAATTTTTTCTTTTACTTTTTCTTTGCGTAGTGGAAGCACCAATTTTTGTTTTTTAGGCTCCAGTTTCTTAGGGGCTATATACACTTTGGTCACATGAATCACATCCGGCAATACAGGCTTGTTGATAGCATCAGCGGTAGTAAAAGAAGAAATTAAAGTGATGACACCTGCAATACTAGCAAAGCATAAAATACCTAGTAAAAGTGCCATAAAGGTGGTTCGCGAGCTGTCTTGGCGCAATTGATACGCTCCGTAGGCTTTGTTTTTGCCTTCAAAAACCAGATCCATCCAGTTTTTGTCATAAATACTAACGTTTGACATAATTATTGTTTTAGAGTTAAGTATTTATGTTACATAAGTAGTCGATTTATTTATATAACGCTAGAAATTGTAAAATAGTATACAATACCATTAAAAAATTAGCAAGTTGCAAAATATACTCTTAAATAAGTAAGTATACTAACGGTTTTTGAAGGGAATAATTGGAATTAGCTTTTGCTTTCAATAATTTCTGCCAAAAGCTTTTTAGCCCGCAATAGTTTGATTTTTACATTGCTCAATGGCTCCTTGAGTTGTTCGGCAATTTCTTGATAACTCATTTCTTGGAAATAACGCAACTGGATGACCTCTTGATAATGGGGCTTCAATTCTTTGATGAATTGCAGTAAACGGGAAAGGTTTTGCTCAGTAATTAAATCATCTTCGGCCGAAGGGGAACTGTCCGCAATATTATAGGCTTGTTGGTCTTCTTCATCCGTAATTTCCACAAAAAGTGTAGACTTCTTTTTACGTAACATATCAATATGCACGTTCTTAGCAATCGCGATTAACCAAGTGTTAAACTGAAATTCCGGATTGTAAGTAGCAATTTTATCAAACGCCTTAGAAAAAGTTTCTATCGTAATGTCTTCAGAGTCGGTTTCATTTTCTGTACGCTTCAACATGAAACCATAAACTTCATTCCAATAATGATCCAACAAATAAGTGAAAGCCACCTGGTCGCCTTGCTTTGCTTTTTCTATATAGTTTCTTATTTCCAATGTACTGGTTTTGAAAAGGCATTGGTAAGGATTACATTCAATTGGGTCAATATCAAAACAATTTCAATAACAGGAAACCAATACATAACATCTTTTTCTTTAAGCTTTCCGGCTGCAAATCCGATGGATATCCAACTAAATAAATATCGAAAACCAATGATGCTGGTCACTGCAATCCATTGGTATTGAAACGCTAGTAATATAATGGGTAGTACAATAAATAATAATTGTGTAAAATAAAATAAACCTAATTGATTACGGTCAAACATTTTATAATGTTTGGCAGTGGAGACATGGCGTCTTTTTTGGGTAAACCACTCTTTAAAACTAGTTTTAGGCTCCGAATAGGTAAATCCTTCAGGAGCATAACATATAGTAGTGTTTTCTCCAGTAGCGGCCTGATTAATAAATAAATCATCATCACCCGAACGTATTTTCATATGGTCCATAAAACCTCGTACCTTAAAAAACTCGTCACGACGGTACGCCATATTCCGACCAACACCCATATAGGGTTTTCCTAATTTAGCCCAAGAAAAATACTGGGTGGCTGTTAATAGCGTTTCAAAACGAATGATTTTATTTAAAAAGGAAGACTGAATTTTATCGTAAGCCCCATAGCCAAGTACAATATTTTTGTTAGTGGCAAATTGCGAACTCATAGTAGTAATCCAATCTTTGGACACAGGATGACAATCAGCATCAGTAAATAATAAATAATCGTATTTAGCGGCCTTGATTCCTAAAGTTAAGGCAAATTTCTTATTCCCCCAAAAGGCTTCGTTGTTTTCTACTTTAACCAACTTTACATTAGCGTACTGCTTCTCAAATTCTTCAAAGAGCTCTAATGTGTTATCACTAGACGCATCATCAATCAATACGATTTCAAAGGTGGCATAATTTTGTTCGGCCAATAAGGGTACAAAGCGTTTGACATTTTCTTCCTCATTTTTAGCACATACAATCACCGAAATCGGAATTCTCTTCGGAGTAACGACTTGTGGCTTAGCAAATGAAAACTTGCCAAATACCACTATATAATAGAGGAATTGAACAACAACTACGGCAATAAATATACAGAAAACAGTTAATAACATAATGCTTTTGTGTCTTTTAAAAAGGTGTGCAAATGTACAAAATCAATTATGAAATAAGAAGTAAGGCTTAGGAAATTTTATACTTCTTATTTTCGATTCTTTTTCATTGCCTCAGCTACAGCAACTGCTTGATTGTCATTTGTTTTATGAAGTTCTTTTATGATGTTTTCGTGGTTTTTATCATCCCTGTTCTGAGATAGTTTTTTCATGGCTTCTATAGCCGTGATTTCTATTTCAAAGGCAATAATACCACGAGCTTCTCGCATAGTTTTTTCAGATAGGTCTTCAATACGAATCGGTTTTTCTGATTTACTTTCGTACTGGTCTACTAATTTTTTAAGGGATAAAATAGCTTCTTCTGAATTGTATAACCTAACTTTTCCATAAACATGTACTGCTAGATAATTCCAAGTAGGTACATTTTCATGGTCATACCATGAAGAAGAAATATAAGCATTAGCTCCCGAAAATATAACGAGTACTTCTGCATGGTCATTAAAGCTTTCGGCTTGCGGATTTAACTTGGAGACATGGCCTACTAATACTTCTTTTCCCGCACTACTAACATCCAAAACCAAAGGAATATGAGTAGCCCATAATTTACCGGCGGTTTGATTGACTACGACAGCAAAACCATTACGTTTAATGAAGTCCCTTATTTCCTCGGGATCGTCGTTTTTGTACAGTTCAGGAATATACATCGTTACTACTTATATTACATTCACTTCTGCTTCTATTGAGATACCAAATTCCTTCAAAACAGTAGCTTGAATGTTTTTCGATACCGCTAATATTTCTTGTCCAGTAGCATTTCCATAATTAACCAATACTAAGGCTTGATTTTTATGTATGCCAGCGTCCCCAAAACGCTTTCCTTTAAAACCGGCTTGTTCAATTAACCAACCAGCAGGTACTTTAATTTCGGTTTCAGATACTATGTAGTGAGGCATTTCTGGATGTAAGGCATGTATCTTTTCAAATTCTAATTTCTTAATAATCGGATTTTTAAAGAAACTACCACTGTTGCCCAACTCTTTAGGATCCGGTAATTTACTAGTACGAATAGCAATTACAGCATTGCTAACGTCTTTTAAAGTTGGCGTGCTTATATTGTGTTTTTCCAATTCCTTAGCAATATCGCCATAGGAGGTAATAATGTTATGATGACGCTTAGTTAATTTGAATACTACCGAAGTAATAATATATTGGTCTTTAGCTTCTTGCTTAAAAATACTCTCTCTATATCCAAAATGACACGCTTCTTTGTTAAAGTTTTTTAGTTCTTGTGAATTGATATTCAGGGCTTCACAATAAGCAAAGGTGTCTTTTATTTCAGTCCCATAGGCCCCAATATTTTGTACAGGGGTAGTACCTACATTACCCGGAATCAATGACATGTTTTCAAGTCCACCAAAGTTTTGGTCAATAGTCCAAAGTACAAATTCATGCCAGTTTTCCCCCGCCATGCTCTCAACCCATACATAATCTTCATCCTCTTTGAGAATTCTTCTTCCTTTTAAGTCTATGTGCAAGACCAAGGCATCAATATCCTGCGTCAAAAGCATATTACTACCACCTCCCAAGACAAACTTCTTCTGTCCTCGCGTTTCGTGCAAAATGGTTTTTAATTCTTCAACAGTATGGACTGCAGCAAATTGCTTGGCTTTAGCTTCAATGCCAAATGTGTTATAGTTTTTTAAAGAATAATTATCGTGAATGGTCATGTTTCAGTACAAATTAAGTCACACAAAAGTAAGGGAAAGTCGTTAAACAAACTTTTTAAAATAGTTTTTATGCCATATGTGCAACATAAATATAGGCATAATGTAGGGCATCAAACTATAATTTCCTTGACGTAACTCAGTTACTATTTTTTTGGCATCAAGATTTTCCAAAAATGGCATCTCAAAAATCGGGCTTTTCATAAAGCTGTTCAATTCTTCTTTAAAGGAATCGTACTCCAATAAATAAGCGTTCCAAGGTGCACTTAAGCCAATTTTTCGAAACTGAATAATATCTTCAGGAAGTTTACTTTTCATCGTGTCCTTTAAAATGAACTTACCTTTTTTACCTGTAAATAACCATTTGTCATCTAAAGTCCCCAAACCTGCAATTAAACGGTAATCTAAAAAAGGTTCCCTACATTCTATAGAAGTACCCATAGTACAACGGTCATTTCGGTCCAATAGCGAACACATGTAGGTATGCTGATCAAAATACAAGGCCTGTCGTTGCGGATTGTTTGGGTATAATTCCTTCGCTTCTTTTAAAATAGTATTTCGATAAACATTAAATGGTTTTTCAACTCCGCCATAAAATAATTTTATGTCTTCAGGATATATATTAGAGCCATTGAAAATAACCAAGTCATCAACATTGTCAATCTTGGAATACCGCACCAATTTATCAAATCGCGGTGTTTTGTTAAATCGTTTCATCAAACTCAATTTTGAAACCACTTTCAGTAATGACGGACTTTTAAGCGCTTTATATCGTACATACCCGCCCATAAGTTCATCAGCGCCTTCACCTGATAACAATACTTTTACTTTGGGTTTCGCTAATTTTGATACGGCTAAGAGATGAGGTTCATTCATATGCATCAGCGGTTCATCTTGATAATAAGTAGATTCCAATAAGTTCTGAAATAAGGATTCATTATTCAGCTGCATATTGTTAAAAGTATAATCATACTCTTCCGTAATTTTTTTAGCTAAAAAAGATTCGTTGTGCTCGTCTTCAGAAAATCCAATGTTAAACGTGTTTATGTTCTTGAAATCCTGATGATATAATGAGGATAGGATAGAACAAGAGTCTAATCCACCACTTAGTAATACACCTACAGGCACATCACTCACCATGCGCAATCTAACCGATTCGAAAAATGTTTCTTCAAACCAAGCTTTTGGATCTTTAATAGTAGGGAAATGCTGTATTTCAGTTTGTAAACTCCACCATTTATGATAGGTAGTATAACCCTCGTTTTCCAAGACCATATAATGGCCAGGCATTAGTTTTTTTACACGATTGTATAGGGTGTTTTCGCCTGCTACAAATCGGTTGAAGAAGTATTCATCCAATCCGTTTTCTGAAATTTCAAGGGGTACTCCCGCCGTAAATAGGGCTTTTTGTTCAGAAGCAAAATAAATGGAGTTTTGATAAAAAGCATAATAAAGTGGCTTAACGCCCATTCGGTCTCGTGCCAAGAATAGTTTCTTTTCTACAGTATCCCAAATCGCAAAAGCAAACATCCCTTGTAACCTATGTAAAAAAGACATGCCATAGAGTTCAAACAATAACATTAGTACTTCGGTATCAGACCCCGTTTTGATTGGTAAGCCTTTGCTTTTTAATTCACTATAAAACGATTTATAGTTGTAAATCTCGCCATTAAAAACCATAACATAGCGTCTGTTTTCGGAAAGAAAAGGTTGATGACCAGCAGCACTAGTGTCAATAATTGACAAACGACGGTGCCCTAAGCCAATATGGTCTTTAAGGTAAAAACCAGCATCATCAGGACCACGATGCTCCAGCGAATCCCTCATTTTCAACAGCTGACTTTCTTCAACTTTTGCTTGACTAAATCTCAATATCCCATTAATGCCACACATATCAGAAGTTCTTTTGGTTAATTAATTCATGATAGACTTCTGCGATTTTCTTCATATTTTCTGCATAATTGGCATTCTTTTCGATGAATTTTCTATTTCTATGTACGGCAGTTTTTCTCCAAAGGTTTCGCTCTAAAGCATATTGTAATTCTTCTGCTAATATTTTAAATCGACCATTCGGAATTAAAATTCCGTTTTCTTGATTTTTAATCCATGTACGATTGCCTGGTAAGTCGGTTACGATTGGAAAACATCCACAGGCCATAGCTTCAAATAAAGAGGCCGAAACTCCTTCAGTAGAAGGCATGCTAATGTAAAAATTAGACTCTTTCAATAATTGCGCGACTTCACTATTGGTTTTACGACCTTTAAAAACAACTTCTTTTTCGATGTCTAATTCCCTTGCTAGGTTTTCAAGGTTTTTTCGCAAACTTCCATCGCCAACGATTAGTAAGCGAAAAGAAATATTCTTTTTTTTCAATAGAGCAAAAGCTCTAAGGATTTTACTATGTCTGTACTCCGGCTCTAAGGCTCTGGTGACGATTGCTTCAATTTGTTTTTTATCCTGATTGTCACTGAAGGTAAAGAGGTCCAAATTGACACCTTTGGGGAGCAACAAAACTTTAGACATGTTGGCATTGCTTTTTTTCATATGATCGGCCATGACTTCTCCCCATGCATGAATTAAATTAGCCTTTTTAAAAGCATAATCTTGCAACATTTTTTTAAAAATAAATAAAGGGGAGTTATGTGGCCAAAGGTCAGTAATCCCTTGTTGCGCAATTGCAACGGGTTTAATGCCAGTAAGTGCAGCCAAAAATCCATAACTGGTAGTTCGCTCAGCAATTACCATATCCGGTTTAAATGCTTTAGCTATTTTTCTAATAGTGAAAAAGGCAATCATTAATTCAAATAGACGACTGACTCTACTAAAACCAATACTGCTTTTTTGAAGTTCCCAAGTTACGATTTCAAAATCTCCAAATTCTTGAAGACCATTCATCCACGTAAGTGCATCGGCTCTGTAAGTTTCTCCCAGAAATAGGATTCTTTTTTTTGACATCAGGATTTATTCTTCAGTTTCTAAAGCTCTGTTCAGAAAATCATTTAAGGGTTTTAATGCAATTAGTTTTTGAGCGGCTATTTTGCTGAAATTTGGGTCACTAAATAAAGAGTCGTCGATCTTTTCAGACGCTGTAAAACTTTTTAATTTTAAGTATTCAATCGCAGGATGATTAGGGTCAAAATCTTTGGGCGCTTTCTTCAAGGTATTGTTTTCATCTCGTGTCAAGGTCCCAAATTCCTTTTTGAATTTTTTATCCGAAAGTAATGCCTCTAAATCATCATAAAAAAAAGCAATCTCCTTTCTGATTTTTTTTAATTCTTCAGGTTCAGGACACCATACGCCCCCCGCAATAAAAGAATTCCCTTTTTCAAAATGAATATAATAACCTGGGCTGTTTTTTCTGAATTTATTTTGAGTAAACCAAACACCCATATTGGTCTTGTAAGGTGACTTGTCTTTAGAGAAACGAATATCTCTATTGATACGAAAAGTGCAGTTTTTTACTTCTAAAGGCTCCAAAGATTGGTCCAAAGGCTTTATTTCAGACAATAAGGAACTTATGTATTGATGGTAATCTTTTTTGTAATTTTCATACCTCTTCTTATTGGCATGCATCCAATCGGTAGTGTTATTAGCTATTAAATCTTCAAGAAACAAAAGGGCTTCTTTAGTTATCATTGTATTATAATTGTTTTTTTAAATCATTTTCCGAAATATATCCTATGTGTCGCCAAACTTCTTTTCCATTCTTGTAGAGCACTAGAAGGGGCAAACTTTCTACGTTTAATTGTTCCGCTAAGGTCGGATTTCTGTCTACATCAATACGCGAAATCGTCATCTCGTCTTTATAATCCAACTGCATTTGAGTCAGGAAAGGTGCCATTTTGCTGCAGGGTGTACACCATTCTGCATATAAATCAACCAATACTGTTTTGTCTGCCTTAGTCATTACTAGATAATCATCTTCTAGCATTCCTATGATTGGGCCCAAGGGTTTGTTATGAGCCGCGTTCCATTTCATAATTCCCCCTTCTAAATTGTAGACTTTTTCAAATCCGATGTCAGACAATTTCTTAGCGGCTTGCGAACTCCTACTTCCTGCTTTACAATACACAAAAATAGGTTTTGTTTTATCATACTTTCCTGCTTTTTCAGCAAATTCATGATCAAACCAATTTAAATTGCTTGCTTTTTCAAGATGATCTACACTAAATTCCTCAGGCGTTCTAACGTCTAATAATTGAGGGTTTTCATTGGTGTTTATTTTATCTGAAAACGATTTAACATCTATGTTTTCAATGGATTTAGTTTGCTTTGCGTGACAGCAAATAACTAAAAACCCAAGTACCATTAAGGGGAGTAGTTTTAACCTCATGTCATATTGTTTGTCGCTAAAATACAAATTTTGATGATATTACAAGGTAAATATTTTATAAGTCTGATGGGTCGTCTTAACAATGTTTTCGGTTCGCTCTGGATGGGTGTCTGAGATGAACAA
>CANBOV010000061.1 GCA_947371275.1 Flavobacteriaceae bacterium
ATAGTGTGTTTTCCTTTCGGAATTTCAAGACCACGTAAAACATAATCTACTCGGTATATTAAAGCTTCTTTTCCATCAATAGTCGCTTTCCAACCGTCTTTGTAATAGGTTTCGGAAAACACCGCAAAACCATCGTTGGCATTATTAGAGGTATACTCAATGCGATTTGGTTTATAGTCGTTAACAGTGATTGTTGAGGTGCTATCTTTTTGGAAGGTGTTTTTAGGATTGTCTTTTCGCCATGAGCCAAATTCATATTGATTTATTACCGCTTTATTTTTAGTATCTAACTTATCAATTGCTTTCATTTCTGCATCAGCAGAATTGACCCATTGTATCTTCGAAACAAACCAGGCATTTCCGTTGATAAACGGATTGGTAATAGGAACCATTTGATTGTCCTTTACTTCCACTAACAGATATTTCACATTCAAAGCATCTAGCATCGGAATGTTCTTAGTCAAAGACAATGTTTTTGGATCAATATATTTTCCTAAATCTGCTATTTGTTTATCAATACTGTAATCAAAAACTTGCTCATAACGGCGAGGACGAACAGCGCTGTAGCCTCCAACTGATTTATGAAAGTACGATGTTCTTCCCTGTAGCCTACCTTGTAATTCATATACTCTGTAAATCGAATTGTCTTTCAAAATTTCTTCGTCAGCCGGAGTAGGTTCAAAGGGTTGGTCTACTTCATGAGCGCTAGCAAATTGTTTAGGGGTATTACTAACATAGTTTTTATCAATAAAAAATAAATCACCTACCATGAAAATACCAATTAGTATGATGGCAGTATTTTGCGCCAATTTTCCCTTAATATAGAACCATAATGTTCCAAAAGCAATCAACATCAAGAAACCTGAACGCAACAAATCGGCCATGTATAAGGTTGCACGATCTTCTTTTAAGGCGGCTATAAAAGCACTTCCCATTTCTTTGCCGTACGCTTGAAGATAATAATTGTCATTTGCGGAACCAAAGCTGAACATACTTTTAGCCAAGAACAAGAGAACGATAACGCTCAAGGTAGTCCCAGCAGTGTAAAGTAAGGATTTTTTCTGGTGTTCAGTTTCTTTAAAAAACGATTGTAATCCCATGATGGCCAAGACGGGTATACACAATTCTAAGATGACTTGAATCGAAGAAACCGCTCTGAATTTATCATACATCGGTGCAAATTCAATAAAGAAATTGGTTAACCCCATGAAGTTTTTACCCCAAGAAAGCAGTAAGGATAAGATAGCTCCCGCAAGGAAAGCATATTTGATTTTGCGCTTGTCGTGGAATAGAGCCAACACGCACAAAAAGAAAACAATAGCCCCAATGTAGGCAGGTGCAGCGACTATTGGTTGGTCTCCCCAATAAGTCGGAGCAGTTTCAACAAATTGCTTAGCTTCTTCTTCCGACGCGCCTTGATTCAAAACAAACTCATAAAGCTTACTGTCTGTGCTAATTTTTTCACTATTACCCCCACCAAAAAGGCGCGGAGCAATCAAGTCTAAACTTTCGGCTATCCCATAACTGTATTCCGTAATATAGTCTTTCGACATGCTAGCAGTCTCACTGTTTTTCGAGCCATCTGCATTAAAAGTAAGCTCACTTTTACCGCGCATACTAAAGTCGGTATATTCTTTAGTAGCCATTAAATTAGCGGCATTAACTCCCACCGCTAAGATCAAAGCAACTATAAAGGTGCCTGCTATTTTAGGTAAGGACTTTAAGTCTTTTTCTCGAATGAGCCTAAATAAAAAGTAGACACCAAGTACAAGTAATAAGAGCAATAAATAATAGGTCATTTGGAAGTGATTGGCATTGATTTCTAATGCCACTGCCAGCATTGTCAGGATACCACCTAGGACATAACGCTTTTTGAAGACCAATATAAATCCTGCTACTACTAGAGGCATGTACCCAATGGCATGAGCTTTGGCATTATGGCCTACCCCAAGTATAACAATCAAATACGTTGAAAATCCAAAGGCTAAAGCCCCAATAAAAGCTTTTAGCGGATCAACTTTTAAAACTAATAATAAGGCGTAGAAGCCTAAAAAGTATAAGAATAAGTAATCAGCAGGTCTAGGTAAAAATCGTAATACATCATCTAGTTTACCTATGTAATCATGCGGATAATTAGCTCCCATTTGATAAGTTGGCATACCTCCAAAAGCAGCGTTGGTCCAATAAGGTTCTGTATGGTATTCAGCGCGAAAATCATTTTGCTCTTTAGCCATACCGGTATATTGAACAATATCAGATTGGAATATTTTTTTGCCTTGCAAAACAGGATAAAAGTAAACTAGGGATATGGTAATAAAACCAAGAAGGGCTAACAGATGCGGATAAAACTTTTGAAGTTGCTTCATTGAGTGGGTTTGAATGTCGGTCGTGAATTATTCTATTTCTTCAAAATCAACATACTCTCCAACAACCTTTTTTTCTTTTGGTTGTTCGGTAGCAGTGTTTTTGGAAGTGGTTTGTTGTTGGTAATTTTGCTGATGTTGTTGGTATTGTTCTGAGGCTTTTTCCATCATCTTTTGCGCCATCATAGGCAAAAATAAACGAGCTAAGAACTTTACTATGTAGTAAAAAGCAAAGATGAATAGAATGGTATCTAAAAGGCCACTAAAAGATGCAGTTTCCATTGTGTAACTAATTTTTGCCAAAAATACTAAATTCCACAATGTAATTTTACCAATGACTTCTTAAATATTTGAGATTAAAAGAAGGAATGCAGCCAACCGTCCGATAAGAAAACTCTATTTTATGATATTTAATAATAGGAATGCGGCAAAGTTTCGAGAATCAATAAAAAATACTACTTTTGAAACACTAAGTTTGATTACTTCAATATTGTGTTATAATGATGAATATAAAAAGACTATTGCTTTTGACGTTTTTAATGGTTTCAACAGTCCAATACGGTCAGTACACTGATCTTATTAACTCCAATAGACCTGGTGAATCCATGTCGGCCTTCTCCGTAGGTAAAACAGTTATTCAGGCTGAGGGAGGAGTATATGGCTTCAAAGAAAAACACGATTTGTTACGCTATGAGGCTAATGGTTTTGGCAGTGAAGTAGACTTAAGGTATGGAGCTATTTACGACCAGTTAGAGTTTGATTTAAATACACAATACCAGTATGATTGGTATCAGGCACCCTTAGTAAATGATACTCGAGGGGGCTTCAAACAATTTACTCTCGGAGCCAAGTACTTAGTTTATGACCCGTTTTTAAAAGAAGAAAAACCTAACCTATACAGTTGGAAAGCCAACCATAAATTTAAATGGAATGATTTCATTCCTGCTGTAGCAATATATGGGGGCTTTAATCTTCAGTTGGGTACCAATCCATTTACTTATGATGGAGATCCAAAGTTTAGCCCAAAACTAATGGTAATTACACAAAATCAGTTTGGAAAACATTGGGTCTTAGTGACTAATCTGATTGCAGATAAAATTTTAGCTAAGTACCCAAGCTACGGAATGATTGCTACAATGACCCGCGGATTCAATATGCGGTGGTCTGGTTTTATGGAAATTCAAGGGTATAAAAGTGATTATTATGCCGATACAGTATTTAGATTTGGTGCAGCTTATTTAGTACGTGAAAATATACAATTAGATGCCTCATTAAGTAAAAATGTTAAAGCAACGCCGTCTATTTTGTATGCAAGTATCGGTGCTTCTTGGCGTTTTGATGCCAATTATGAAACCAATTATAAAAGAGTAAAGAACAAAGCGCTTGACGACAAGAAAGGTAAAAAAGATAAAAAGTCTAAAAAAGATAAAGGCAAAAAACGTAAAGACGAAATCGAATTAGAAAAAACAAAATAATGATTACCATAGTTGAAGCTAGTAACCCAAGGTTGCTGAAAGAGTTTGTGAAATTTCCGTTTTCATTATACAGGAACCATCCCTATTGGGTACCCCCCTTGATAAATGACGAGTTAGAAACCTTCGATAAGTCAAAAAACCCAGCCTTTGCAACAGCAGAGGCTACTTTTTATTTAGCCTATAAAGACTCAAAAATAGTAGGTCGAATTGCAGCAATTGTAAATTGGAATGAAGTACGAGACCAAGAAAAGAAGAAAGTTCGTTTTGGATGGTGGGATGTAATTGATGATATTGAAGTAACTAAAGCACTATTAGAAAAAGTGTATGAATTAGGTAAGCTATATAATTTAGAATACGTAGAAGGCCCTATGGGTTTTTCTAATTTGGATAAAGTGGGCGTACTTACAGATGGATTTGATGAAATCGGTTCCATGATTACTTGGTATAATTATCCCTATTATATGGAGCATTTAGAAAATCTTGGCTACATAAAAGAAAAAGAATACCTAGAAAATCGCTTTCCATTTGCTAATGTAAAAACAGAGTTTTTTGTAAAGGCCAATGATTTGATTAAAAAGCGCTATGAATTAGAATCCTTAAACTTCACTGATAATAAAGATATCATGCCTTATGTGGATAAAATGTTTGATTTGTTTAATTCAAGTTATGCGTCATTATCCTCTTTTGTAGCCATTACCGATGTGCAAAAAGAATACTTCAAAAAGAAATACATTAGTTTTATAAATCCAGAATACATCAAGTTTATTGTTGATAAAGATAACAATATGATTGCCTTCAGTATAGTGATGCCAAGTTTTTCAGAAGCATTACAAAAAGCAAAAGGTAAATTATTCCCTTTCGGATTTTATCATATGCTTAAAGCTAAAAAGGAAAGTAAAGACGTATTATTTTATTTAATCGGAATTGACCCTGAATATCAAAGTAAAGGTGTCACCGCTATGATATTTAATGAATATTATAAAGTATTTAAAGAGAAAAAAATACAAAATTGCATTCGTACTCCTGAATTAGAAGATAATCATGCCATTCATAATATGTGGAAACACTTTGATCCCATTACTTTTAAAAGAAGGAAAACATATAGAAGATCTTTGTAATAATTTTTAATAATGGAATTGTTGTGACACTATAATCTTAAGAGGGTTTGTTAAATAAACGACTGTGATTGCTTTTAAAAGTAACCATAGTCGTTTTTTGATTTGACCACGTTCACTTTAAAAGGTATTGCATTAAAATGGTACGACATAAGATGTGAAAATAATGATTGGACGATTAAATCGTTTGTTTTTAAGGTCTCAATAACAACCAATGAGCTATTATCCAAGCATGGTGTAATGTATTGTAATAGAATTAGAATGGTCTCCTAACAAATAATTCAAATTACGACAGTTACTGAAACCGATTGTCAAGTCGATATTTAGGGCTTGGTTGCAAAGGTTTATAGTGCATTAGAATAAGGTCAAATTATAGGACTAGGAAATCTAGGTTCATTTCAAGTCAGTTTGATTGGAACGCCAAGCAAAAGTCGAGAAGAAGTTACAAATAAAAAAGTTAAAAGTGTTTCACTGATTTTCCGTCCTGGTCCAAGATTTAAAAAGATGCTAACTCATCGTAATTTCATAACAGTAAAGTAGGCCAGAAAAGCGCTTTCATTTTTGAGAATTAAAATGGATGTAATTTTGAAAAAGTGGTAGGAAAAGGCTATTGTCAAATTCTCTTAAATTTTAACAACAATTGTATTCGTCTTCAGAATTGTTTATTTAAACGATTATTTTTTTGCGTTTTATGCATTTAGTCGATAAAAGGTATTGGTTTGTAGAAAATTTACGCCCTTTTTATTGAAGCATGGAGATTTAACATAATTTTATAATCCCAAACATTATCTACCAAAAATTATTTTCTCTATCAACGAGAATTTACTTTTAGTGCTTGTCCCAAAAATACGCATGCATAACCTATTCGTGATGTGGTATTATCTTAATACCTAACATTATGAAAAAAAGTACATTATTGAATTTTTTTGAGTTTTCTGAAATGAAGGACTACGTCTTGATTGAAAAGGAAAACGGATTTAAAATGGATTTTAGTCGCCCTAACTCAGCAATGACTAACAACAGTTCCATTAATGAAAGAAGTGTTAGAAAAAGTAGAGTAACTAGTTTGTTACTAATACTTCTTCTTTTTTTATTTACAAACTTCTTATTTGCTCAACAACCACCAGCTTGTAACTTACAGGGTCCTTTAAAGGCCACCTTTAGTCAGAGTGGAGGGCAAACAATAACCTTTAGTTCAGAAACAGTAAACACAGTACCTGGTACTAATTATTACTGGACTCTGAAATCGAACACTTCCAACGCGAAGTTTATTGGTAAGAATGGTCAATCTACAATTAAAGTTGCTCCCGGTACCCGTGGAGGTGCATTTACTGTTCAACTCAAAGTAATAAATCCTGGACCAAAGAGTAACATTAAATTTTGTTTATGTACTCAATCGGTAACAGTTATTGCTCCTATCTAGGAATCCTAACATATCAAATAAAACATTCACTTATGAATTTAAATTTACTTAATTCAACATCTAACGAAGAGTCATATTGTTGCCAAAATGGCAATAATAAGGGATGGAAAAATAGCGTCAAAACTTTGGTGTTATTTTTTATGTTGGTTTTTGGCCATGCAGTTTATGCGGTCGCACCAACAATTAGCTCTTTCGCACCAAGTACTAGAGCTGCAGGTCAAACGGTGACTATTACAGGAACTAATTTTACTGCTGTTACAGGTGTTTTCTTTGGAAATACAGCTGCTACAACTTTTACAGTAATAAATCCAACAACCATCTCGGCTGTTGTCGGTAATGGTTCGTCAGGTTCGGTTAAAGTAACAACCGTTGGAGGTATTGCACAGAAAACAGGTTTCACTTTTGTACCTGCTCCTTCTTGTAATCTTTCAGGTATATTAAAACAATGCCTCAGTGCAGGAAATATTTCAATTACCACTACGATTCAATTTGCAGGTAGTGCAACTCCTGATGTGGAATATGGATTCCCGTCTGGATCTCAAAATACGACTGGAGCTTCTATCGTTTCTGAGGGGCCAATCTCTTATGATCCTATTAACGATGTAGCTACTCAGACCGTAATTATAAATCCAGGAACTACAGGAGGTCAAATCAATTTTCAATTAATAGTTAACACACTTGGAGGACAATGCGAATGTAGTAAGTCCATTACTATCGTTGATGTAGGATTAGATTTGTCATATAATCCAATTCAATGTTTTGGAGGTACTACTTCTTTATTTGCAGACGCTAATTCAAGTGGCTCTTCAAATTATACTTTTACATTAAACCCTGGTAATGTTACTATGGGTCCGCAATCTAATCCTTCGGCAGAATTTCAAAATATTCCTGCTGGAGATTATACGGTAAGCGTTGTTGATAATAATGGTTGTTCGAAAGTACAACAAATAACCATTGAACAACCCCCTTTAAATCCGGTCGTCCTTAATTGTCCAGAAGATAAAACGGAAACTTCTTGTAAAACACAAAATGAAATCAATGCATCTTTTGCTTCATGGTTAGCTTCTTTTAGTTATACAGGTGGTACAAATCCGGTTTTGTCAATTTCTCCAAATGCAATTGCTCCTTTAGCATGTGGAACAACATCTTCATCGGTTCAAGTAACTTGGACTGTTACTGATGATTGTGGAGAACCTAAATCATGTACAAAAACATTTACCGTTACTCCAGCTCCATCTATTACAGTTGGTTCGCCAGCTAACTTTATCGCGTCTTCTTGTGATTATACAAATCAAGAGGCAGTAAACAATGCATTCAATCTATGGTTAGATGAATTTACAGTTTCAGGAGGATGTGCGCCTTCAGGTACGCATGCTCAAGTAAGTGCGCCTAACTTTTGTCAAGGAGGTACAATTTCTGTTAATTATAATGTAATTGATAGATGTTATAACAATTCAATTACTAAAACGTTTACGATTACTCCTTCAGCTCCTGTTAATGTAACTGGACCAGAAAGCGTAGCATCTACTTCATGTGATTATGCTAATCAAGATGCTGTAAATACAGCATTCAATGCTTGGGTAGCACAATTCCAAACGCTTAATGCTGGATGTGGAGCAACCGCTCAATTTAATATTTCAGAGTTTGGAGCGCCTAACTTATGTCAAGGTGGAAGTGTTTCATTAACTTATAGTATCGCTGATAATTGTTCACAAGATAGCGCAAGCGCTACCTTCTCAATTACACCTTCAGCTCCTGTTAATGTAACGGGACCAGAAAGCGTAGCATCTACTTCATGTGATTACGAGAATCAAGCTGCTGTAACTACAGCATTCAATGCTTGGGTAGCACAATTCCAAACGCTTAATGCTGGATGTGGAGCAACCGCTCATTTCAATAGTTCAGAATTCCAAGCGCCTAACTTATGTCAAGGTGGAAGTGTTTCATTAACGTATAGTATCGCTGATAATTGTTCACAAGATAGCGCAAGCGCTACCTTCTCAATTACACCTTCAGCTCCTGTTAATGTAATTGGACCAGAAAGCGTAGCATCTACTTCATGTGATTATGCTAACCAAGCTGCTGTAACTACAGCATTCAATGCATGGGTAGCACAATTCCAAACAGCTTCTGCTGGATGTGGAGCAACAGCTCAATTCACTGGAACAGTAACAGCTCCTAACTTATGTCAAGGAGGAAGTGTTTCATTAACGTATAGCATTGCTGATAATTGTTCACAAGATAGTGTAAATGCTACCTTCTCAATTACACCAGCAGCACCAGTTGTAATAAATTGTGGCAATGATGTAACTATACCATCTTGTAGTTCACAAGCGCAAGTAAATGCAGCCTGGTCATCATTCTTAGCTTCAACAACTGCAATGGGTGGATGTAATGGCGTATTGACCAACAATGCACCATCAACTCCTCCATCAGCATGCGGTGGCTATGTAGATGTAACTTGGACTTATACTACTACTGGTGGTTGTAATCAAACTACAACTTCTACATGTAATTCTAAACATGCTGGCGATTCAAGTTCTAATAATGGCGGACATGATTTTGATCAACATGGAGACGAAGGACATGATGGTAATGGATATCATGATGATGAAGATGATAATGATGATAATTCAAATGATAATAATCAAAGTTCTTATACCTGTACAAAACGTTTCACAGTAACAGCTGCTCCAGCAGTGGTGTTCCATTGTGGAAACAATGTAACCGTTCCATCATGCAGCACACAAGCGCAAGTAAATACTGCATGGGCTTCATTCTTAGCTTCAACAACTGCAACGGGTGGATGTAATGGCGTATTGACCAACAATGCACCATCAACTCCTCCATCAGCCTGTGGCGGATATGTAGATGTAACATGGACTTATTCAGTAACGACTTGTGGTCAACAAACAGGATGTGGTTCATCAAACCAAGGTTCATTAACTTGTACAAAACGTTTCACAGTAACAGCTGCACCAGCAGTAACGTTTAACTGTGGAAACAATGTAACCATTCCATCATGTAGCTCACAAGCGCAAGTAAATACTGCATGGGCATCATTCTTAGCTTCAACAACAGTAAGTGGAGGATGTAGTACTGGCGTATTGACCAACAATGCACCAGCAACCCCTCCATCAGCGTGTGGAGGCTATGTAGATGTGACTTGGACGTATACTTCAACAAGTGCATGTGCACCAGTAACTTGTGGATCACAAACAAATTCTGGCTCAACAACTTGTACAAAACGATTTACAGTAACGGCTGCACCAGCAGTAACGTTTAACTGTGGAAACAATGTAACCGTTCCATCATGCAGCTCGCAAGCGCAAGTAAATACTGCATGGGCATCATTCTTAGCTTCAACTACAGCAACGGGTGGATGTAACGGCGTATTGACCAACAATGCACCTTCAACTCCTCCTTCAGCATGTGGTGGTTATGTAGATGTTACCTGGACTTATTCAGTAACAACTTGTGGACAACAAACAGGATGTGGTTCATCAAACCAAGGTTCATTAACTTGTACAAAACGATTCACCGTAACCGCTGCACCAGCAGTAACGTTCAATTGCGGAAACAATGTAACCGTTCCATCATGCAGCTCACAAGCGCAAGTAAATACGGCGTGGGCATCATTCTTAGCTTCAACAACAGTAAGCGGAGGATGCAGTACCGGCGTATTGACCAACAATGCACCATCCACACCACCATCATCTTGTGGAGGTTATGTAGATGTGACATGGACGTATACTTCAACAAGTGCATGTGCACCAGTAACTTGTGGATTACAAACAAATTACGGATCAACAACTTGTACTAAACGATTCACAGTAAGCGCTGCATCTGCAGTAACATTCAACTGTGGAAACAATGTAACGGTTCCTTCTTGCAGTACACAAGCGCAAGTAAATACAGCATGGGCTTCATTCCTAGCTTCAACAACAGTAACTGGAGGATGTAGTACTGGCGTATTGAACAACAATGCACCTTCAACGCCATCATCAGCTTGCGGAGGTTATGTAGATGTAACGTGGACGTATACTTCAGCGAGTGCATGTGCACCAGTAACTTGTGGATTACAAACAAATTATGGTTCAACAACTTGTACAAAACGATTCACAGTAACCGCTGCACCAGCAGTAACGTTCAATTGTGGAAGCAATGTAACGGTTCCATCATGCAGCACACAAGCTCAAGTAAATACAGCGTGGGCATCATTCTTAGCTTCAACAACAGTAAGCGGAGGCTGTAGCACTGGCGTATTAACCAACAATGCACCATCAACACCACCATCTTCTTGTGGAGGTTATGTAGATGTAACATGGACTTATACTTCAGCGAGTGCATGTGCACCAGTAACTTGCGGAGGACAAACAAATTATGGAACAACAACTTGTACTAAACGATTCACCGTAACAGGTGGTGGTTTAGTTGATGTTACTGGTCCATGTAATGTAATGTATACTAATTGTAGTTTCTCTAATCAAGCAGCTCTTAACTGTGCTTTTGCAACTTGGTTAGCACAATTCCAAACACTTAGCAGCGGATGCGGAGCAACAGTTAGTTGTGGCTCTTCAACTGGTGGAGCAGTGGCTGTATTCAGTGGAGATCCAAGAGTTGCACCTAGTTTACTAAATGGTGGAGTAGTGAGAGTTACTTATAGTATTGCAGGTAGTTGTAACCAGGATACCGTATGTGCTACCTTTGCAGTAAACCATGTTTCGAATTGTGGTGGTTGTACAGCAAAAACAGCTCCAGAGGAAGTTGCAGTTTCTAGTGTACCAATGGATGTGAAAGTTTATCCTAATCCATTCATTGATACTTTTAGTTTGAACTTGACAACATCAAGTGTTGATAAAGTTAGTTTGTCAATTTATGACATGGCCGGAAAACTAATTGAAAATAAAGAAATGCTACCAACAGCAGTTAGTGATTTACAATTAGGGGATAGATATCCATCAGGAGTTTATAACATAATAGTTTCTCAAGGAACCCAAGTTAAAACACTTCGAGTTATAAAAAGATAATCAATAATCTAAATTAAATTAAAAGCCCTTCAACTTTAGTTGAAGGGCTTTTTTAATGCTTTAAATGATCTTTTTATAATGTCAAATGATGATAAATAGTTGATTGTTTTATTAGACAAAGGTAAGGGTAATCAATTTATTGCATAATTAATTAATAAAAAAAGGTTATTCCTTTTTGTTACTTTTTGCTAATGAAACAAGAATGCCTGTTATAAGAGCAACTAAAATAAAACTGAGAGAAACCCATTCTGGGAATTTATAGGTGGTTTGGGCAATTAGCATTTTAATCCCCACAAAGCTTAAGATTGCAATCAAGCTATATTCTAAATAGCTAAATTTCTCTAACATTGTTGCTAAAAAAAAGTACATGGAACGTAGGCCTAGTATGGCAAAAATATTCGAACTAAAGACCAAAAAAGGATCGGCCGTAATAGCTAAAATAGCAGGAACACTATCCAAAGCAAAAAGCATATCCATAACTTCGATAACTAATAAGGCCACAAAAAGGGGAGTGGCAATACGAAGATGTTTTTTCCTAATAAAAAAATGGTCTCCTTCTAATTGACTTGTAACTGGAATTATCTTGCGTAAACTACGATAAACAAAAGATTTTTTGGGATTAAACTCTTCCTCCTCTTCTTTTTTAAATAACATCTTGAATGCTGTAAAAAGTAAAAAAGCACCAAAAATATAAGTCATCCAACTGAACTTATTAATCAAAATAACGCCAAAAAAGATCATGGAGCCTCTTAAAAGTACGGCGCCAAGTATACCCCAAAATAGTACTCGGTGTTGGTATTTCAATGGGATTCTAAAAGCAGCAAAAATGATTGCAATGACAAATATGTTATCGATACTCAGTGAAAGTTCGATAAGATAACCCGTAATAAACTTCATAGTCGCAACTGCGGGTTTTATGGAGGTAGGGTTCGTAATATGGTTGTTACGATAAAGCCAATTAATCACAAACGAGAATAAAAAGGAAAGAGTTACCCATAGGGCTGTCCAAATGCCGGCTTCTTTTGGTTTGATTACATGGGCATTTTTATTAAAAATCCCTAAGTCTAAAGCTAGAAAAAGTAATATTGCCGCTAAAAAGAGAATCCAAACAATCATAATGCAGAGTATTAATAAGTACAAATATAGAGTATTGGAAATTTACGTGTAATTCTTACTACATCATATTTATGAGATAAATGCTATTGAAAATGAAAATTTATTAATTTAACCCCTAAAAAAATAGGGTATAATTATTTAACTTATATTTTTTTGATATATTTGCATCAAATTAATAGGGTTTAACTTTTTAAATTTAATTTTTATGTCAACTTTACGTTTTCAAGCATTAAAAGATGCATCAGGTAGAAAACCTGTAAAATTTGAAGAAGCTGGTAAAAAATCAGTTCTTTTTGGTTCGAATGTGTTTAATGATAAAGCTATGAAGCAATATTTGACTTCAGATGCTTATAAAGGAGTGAAGGATGCGGTACAGCATGGGACTAAAATTGATAGAAAGTTAGCAGACTATATCGCTATGGGAATGAAAGAATGGGCACTCGCTAAAGGAGTAACTCATTATACCCACTGGTTCCAACCCTTAACAGGTACAACTGCAGAAAAACATGATGCGTTCTTCGAAACATCCTATGATGGGTCTGATCCCGTTGAAAAATTTGGAGGAGGACAATTAGTACAACAAGAGCCAGATGCTTCTTCTTTTCCTAACGGAGGAATTAGAAATACTTTTGAAGCACGGGGATATACAGCATGGGATCCAACATCTCCTGCTTTTATTTTTGGAACTACTTTATGTATTCCTACTGTTTTCATCTCGTATACTGGTGAAGCCTTAGATTATAAAACACCCTTATTACGTGCCTTAAATGCCGTTGATGAAGCAGCTACCGAAGTTTGTAAATACTTTGATAAAAATGTTAAGAAAGTTACTGCTACATTAGGATGGGAACAAGAGTATTTCTTGGTAGACGCTTCCTTAGCCAATTCTCGACCTGATTTAGTAATGACTGGCAGAACATTATTAGGACATACCTCGGCTAAAGGACAACAATTAGACGACCATTATTTTGGTTCAATTCCTTCTAGAGCATTGTCTTTTATGCGTGAATTAGAAGAAGAATGCATGCTATTGGGTATCCCAGTGAAAACGCGCCATAATGAAGTGGCACCAAATCAATTTGAATTAGCACCAATATTTGAAGAAACCAATCTTGCTGTGGATCACAACTCCCTTTTAATGGATGTGATGTCTAAAGTGGGAGAACGTCATGACTTCAAAGTCTTATTCCATGAAAAACCATTTAAGGGGGTTAATGGCTCAGGAAAACATAATAACTGGTCAATGGCAACCGATACTGGGGTAAATTTATTGTCTCCAGGTAAAACACCTATGAGTAATTTACAATTCTTATCTTTTTTCATCAATACTATTAAAGCCGTAAATGAATACGAAGAATTATTAAGAGCCTCTATTGCCACCGCTAGTAATGATCACCGTTTAGGAGCCAACGAAGCGCCTCCTGCTATCATCTCTGTTTTTATCGGCGCTCAGTTAACCAAAGTATTAGCCGAGTTAGAAGGGGTGTCTAAAGGGAAATTGTCTCCTGAAGAAAAAACCGATTTAAAACTAAATGTAGTGGGTAAGATTCCAGATGTAATGTTGGATAATACTGATAGAAATAGAACGTCTCCATTTGCGTTCACCGGTAATAAATTTGAATTCCGCGCCGTAGGGTCTTCGGCCAACTGTGCCAATGCCATGACTACACTAAATTGTATTGTAGCAAAACAATTAAAAGAATTCAAAAAAGAAGTGGATGCACTTGTTGTGCAAAAAGACTTAAAGAAAGATGAAGCAATATTTAATGTCTTAAGAGAATATATAAAACAAACAAAAAATATCCTTTTTGAAGGTGATGGATATAGTGATGCTTGGGAAAAAGAAGCTAAAAAACGTGGTTTAAGCAATCATAAAACGACTCCTGCGGCATTAAAAGCCAAAGTATCTAAAAAAGCGTTAGAGTTATTCCAAGACTTAAACGTTATGAACCACGTTGAAGTAGAAGCTCGTTACGAAATCGAATTAGAAGAATACACTAAGAAAATCCAAATTGAAGGAAGGGTGCTAGGAGATATAGCCCGAAATCATGTTATTCCAACTGCCATTCGATATCAAAACACCTTAATTGAAAATGTAAAAGGATTAAAGGAAATCTTCGGGAAAGACTTTGAGAAAATTGCCAAAGAGCAAATTTCGTTAATCAAAGAAATTTCAGAACATATTGAAGGTATTAATTCTAATGTTGGTGCCATGACAGAAGCACGTAAAAAAGCCAATGTGTTAACTGATGCTCAAAAAATGGCAGAATCGTACTGTGATAAAGTTAGACCGTACTTTGAGGTAATTCGCGAGCATTGCGATAAATTAGAGTTGTTAGTAGATGATGAAAGTTGGACATTAACTAAATACAGAGAATTGTTATTTACGAGATAATTAGGATCAAATA
>CANBOV010000062.1 GCA_947371275.1 Flavobacteriaceae bacterium
AGTCGGTTTGATTTTGGTCAAAAGACATTTGAACATCCCATTAGCACCTTTCCGGATTCGGTAGCTGTGCAAAGTGTTAGTTTTGTTCCCAATCGCATCGGTTCGATTGGAGGCGAAGTATTGTCTCGATTTGATTTGGTTTTTGATTATCCGCATCAAGTACTGTATACGAGACCTAATAGAAAAATAGACGAGCCCTTTAACTATAATATGAGTGGTATTGAAGTAGAGCATGCGGGATTGGAATGGTCTAAAGAGTTTGACGATAGTAGAAATCAGGACATTAAGGTTTACAGTAGTGCCAGTGATGAACGAGTGCAGCATAATTTATCATTGCATTTTGTATTGAAGCCCGTATTTACTATTGCCATTGTTCGGGAGGGCTCGGCTGCACAACTAGCTGGTTTGAAAAAGGGAGATCGCATTATAAGCATCAATGGTCGTTTTGCCCATCAATTTACTATTGGGCATATTAATGAGATGTTGAAATCGGAGGAAGGACGTACCATTAAAATGGAAATTGAGCGGAATGGTGTCTCGATGGAATTTAAGTTTGAATTGAAAAGTATCTTATAATAAAAAACCCGCACATTGGCGGGTTTTTGGTCTATTGCATCATGGGACTGTTGGTCTTTTTCTCTAGGAGGTTTACGATTGGTTTTTCGATGACTTCTCCTTTAATCTTTATGGCTACTCTGCCTTCTTCTACATTGACTGCATTGCTTTCTACAGTAATTGTTTTTCTAATAGGGCCGGTGTGCATATTGTATTTTACTTCGATTTTCCCTGTTTTACCGGGAGCGATAGGCTCTGTAGGTTTGGAAGGAACGGTACATCCACAGCTGGATTGCACATTGGTTATGATTAAGGGTTCGTCACCGGTATTGGTGAACTCAAAAATCCGAACACCGTTATCGTCTTCTTTATTAACCGTACCATAATCGATGGTATTATCTTTATCCTTGAATTCTATTTTGGCTCCTTTTTGGGCAAAAGCCACAGCATTCATTAGTACTAGTGCGATAAGTATGTATTTCTTCATGATTCAAAATCCTTAATTGGTTAGTAAAAATACTCTGTTTAAATTAATACACAAAAATTTAACTCTTAATTTTTTCTAAAGTAGTTATTAATTACTTTTGCAATTAAAATTACAAAAAGTGTACCAAAACAAAATGACCTTACTTTACTTTTACTGTGCGTCGCCCGATTATCGCGAGCGAGTCTACGGCTTGTGTTTGTAATTCCCTCTTATACTGATGGCAAGACCTATTGCTTAGTAGTGTTTAGAGTGGAATAATCGCCTTTTTGTAAACCAAACAACTTCTGGATATTCGGAAGTTATTATCAAATTTTTAATTCCTATATTTCATGATACCTGCACAATTTAATGCCAAAGAAGTAGAAAAGAAGTGGTACGACTATTGGACGAAGAACAATTATTTTCATTCAAAGCCCGACCATAGAACCCCTTATACCATTACGATTCCGCCGCCCAATGTTACGGGTGTCCTGCACATGGGGCATATGTTGAATAATACGATACAGGATGTATTAATTCGTCGTGCCCGATTGAAAGGCTTTAATGCTTGCTGGGTACCGGGAACGGACCATGCTTCGATTGCTACAGAGGCCAAAGTAGTAGCGAAGTTGAAAAGCGAAGGCATTAACAAGAATGATTTGACTCGTGAAGAGTTTTTAAAGCATGCTTGGGATTGGACCAATAAATATGGAGGAACCATCTTAGAGCAATTGAAGCAATTGGGTTGTTCGTGTGATTGGGACCGAACTAAGTTTACTATGGACCCTGACATGTCGGCTTCGGTAATCCGTTCGTTTGTTGATTTGTATAACAAGGGATTGATTTATCGTGGGTACCGCATGGTGAATTGGGATCCAGAAGCTAAGACCACCTTGTCTGACGAGGAAGTAATTTATGAAGAGCGTCAAGGGAAGTTATATCATTTGCAATACCAGATTGTGGGCAGTAATGAATTTGTTACCATTGCGACTACCCGTCCTGAAACCATTTTGGGGGATACGGCTATTTGTATCCATCCGGAGGATGAACGCTATCAGCATTTGAAAGGTAAGCAAGCGATCGTACCTATTTGCAACCGATTTATTCCTATCATCTTTGATGAATATGTGGATAGGGAGTTTGGTACCGGTTGTTTGAAAGTAACGCCTGCGCATGATGTAAATGACAAGACATTAGGAGAAAAGCACAATTTAGAAATCATCGACATCTTTAATGAAGATGCTACGTTGAATAGTTTTGGATTGCATTATCAAGGCAAAGACCGTTTTGTGGTTCGTGAGGAAATCGCTCGTGAACTAGAAGACCTGGGGGCTTTGGTTAAAACGGAGAACCACCTGAACAAGGTAGGTACCTCTGAGCGCACTAAAGCGGTAATAGAACCCCGTTTATCAGATCAATGGTTTCTTAGTATGGAAGAGTTGGTTAAACCCGCTATTAAAGCCGTTTTGGAAACCGAAGAGGTGAAATTATATCCGTCGCGATTTAATAATACGTATCGTCATTGGTTGGAAAACATACGCGATTGGAACATTTCACGTCAATTGTGGTGGGGTCAGCAGATTCCGGCCTACTATTACGGAGATGGGAAAGAAGATTTTGTGGTAGCGGAAACGAAGGCTGAGGCGTTGGTTTTGGCGCAAGCGCGTACTCAAAATCCGGATTTAACCGAAGCTGAATTGACGCAAGATGCGGATGCTTTGGATACTTGGTTTTCTTCTTGGTTATGGCCTATGGCAGTCTTTGGAGGGATTATGGATCCAGAGAATGAAGATTTCAAGTATTATTATCCTACTAATGATTTGGTTACCGGACCAGATATTTTATTCTTTTGGGTAGCCCGTATGATCATTGCGGGATATGAATACACGGGTAAGAAACCGTTTAGCAATGTTTATTTGACCGGTTTGGTTCGTGATAAGCAGCGACGTAAGATGTCGAAATCGTTGGGTAATTCCCCTGAACCGTTAGAGTTGATTGAGAAGTTTGGTGCTGATGGTGTTCGTGTAGGCTTGTTATTAAGTGCTTCGGCGGGTAATGACATCATGTTTGACGAAGAGTTATGTAACAATGGTAAGGCCTTTGGTAATAAGATATGGAATGCCTTTAGATTGATTAAAGGATGGGAGGTAGCCGATATCGCGCAGCCTGAGAGTTCGAAAGTCGCTATTGCTTGGTATGAAGCGAAGTTGGAGCAAACCTTGGTAACGATAGAAGACCATTTTGAGAAATACCGTTTATCTGATGCTTTGATGGGTATTTATAAATTGGTTTGGGATGATTTTTGTTCGTGGTTCCTTGAAATGATTAAGCCAGGCTATCAACAACCTATTGATCGTGCTACTTTTGATAAAGCGATTGAAATGTTGGAAGCCAACTTGAAATTATTACATCCGTTTATGCCGTTCTTGACGGAAGAGATTTGGCAGTACATTGCGGAGCGTACTCCGGAGCAAGCGTTGATCGTTGCAGCGTATCCTAAGATGACGGCTTATGATGAGCAAATGATTGTTGATTTTGAATTTGCCATGGAAGTCATTGCAGGAGTAAGAACGATACGTAAAGAGAAGAATATAGCGATGAAAGATGCGGTGGATTTGAAAGTCGTGAATCATGAGCAGGCTTCTACTTATTTTGATGCGGTAATAATGAAGTTGGGCAACCTATCCAGTCTAGAATACATCACGGACAAAATTGATGGTGCATTAACGTACCGTGTTAAATCGAATGAGTACTTTATCCCGGTATCTGGGAATATTGATATTGCGGCTGAGATTGCTAAGTTGGCCGAAGAGCTCAAATACACGCAAGGATTCCTTAGAAGTGTACAAGGTAAATTGGCTAATGAGAAATTTGTTGCGGGAGCTCCGCCACAGGTACTAGAAAACGAACGCAAGAAGGAGGCAGATGCGCTAGCTAAGATTGCTACGATAGAGCAGAGTTTGGCTAGTTTGCAATAAAAATGAAAAACCCGCTTCAAAATGAAACGGGTTTTTTTATAGGTTAAGCACAGCTTACTCTTAAAAAGTAAGTCCCATTCTAAAGTACATTGTATTCATTTGATCGATGCGTTGTTCGGCACCGTCTTTCTTCATTTTGGTAAATTCGCTTTGGCTTTGTACTCCAAGGCCTAAGTTTAGTGCATCTGTTATTAAGAATTTGATTCCTACACTGGTTGCAAGTCCGAAATTCCAGCCTAAGTTTTTGGCTGTGGAAACCTCTGTTACTGTTTGTACTTCTTGTTTGAGCAAGGTGTTGGCATACAGACCTGCTGATAGGTTGAAAAATATTTTAGGGTCTTTGGGTTCGCTACCGTTAAAGATGTTATAATCGCCATTGATGCGGAAAGGAATTTGCAGGTAATTATTGGTGACACTTGCAGAATTTCCTGCTATGGTTGGATTGGCATTGAATTGAAGGAATCCTACGCCAGTCGATAAGCTCCATTTAGGAGCAAATTTATAAGCAAGCATTAGGTCGCTGCCGTTTACATTTCCATTTAGCGGAATAAAATCATTTCCTCTTACACGTGCGAATCCTAATTTAGCATCGATAAGAAATTCGAATTTACTTTCTTTTTTTTCGGGAGTCGTTTGTGCAAAGGTTACTGCTGAAAAGAGTACTACTACTGCGGTAAGAAATTGTTTTTTCATGATTGTTCTTTTGATTGTTTAGGACGAAAATAGGAATTAATGTAGGTTGGCCACCTAACCTTAACATTTTCTTAAAAAAAATCCCACTTGAATGAAGCGGGATTTACTATTTATTTTGGTTTTTCTATTAGAATTGTTCTCTTCCAGCGAAGTGGAATGATCCTTCGATAGCAGCATTTTCATCAGAGTCAGAACCGTGAACGGCATTTTCTCCGATTGAAGTTGCGTATTTGTGACGGATAGTTCCTTCGGCAGCATCAGCAGGGTTTGTAGCACCAATTAATGTTCTGAAGTCCTCTACAGCATTATCTTTTTCTAAGATGGCGGCTACGATAGGGCCACGTGTCATGAATTCTACTAATTCACCAAAGAAGGGACGAGCAGCGTGTACTGCGTAGAATTTTTGAGCATCAGCTACAGTTAATTGCGTTAATTTCATTGCTACAATTCTGAAACCACCTTCAGTAATCATATTTAAAATTCCACCGATGTGTCCGTTTTCAACACCATCCGGTTTAATCATGGTAAAAGTTCTATTCGTTGCCATTTTGTTTGTTTATTTTAATTCGGGTGCAAAAGTAAGGTTTTTAAATGATTATAAAAAACGGTTTGAATATCATTTTTGATAATTTTTGCCTTCGAAATTGCGTATATCTGGAAGTATTAAAGCGTGATAATCGTAAAATTAGCTGTAAGCGGGTCTAGTTGGGCTACTAATTTTTGAATGAGTTCGTCGTTGAATTCCAGGTAGAATTCGGAGAAGTTAGCTTTCCGTTCCTGAAGCGACTGGTTTGGGAATAATTCGTTTTGGAGTAGGAGTATGCGTTCTAGTTTTTCGGTATAGACTTTTTTTTCGGCTTTTAATAGACGCTTTTCTAGATTCACTAGTCCTTTAAGTTGTTTGATTTCTTGCGCTTTAACGGCCCCTATGAATGATTTATCTGTTTGTGCCGCTATCTCGGTAAGTTTGGCAAACTGCAGTGAAAGGAACTCTTTTTGCGGAGTAAAATCCAAATCAAATGTGGAAAGTTCGGCCGTTTTGACTGTAAATAACGTTTGTTGGTTGATGAATAAATCGTTCCAACTCAAATTAAGTTTGTCTGCTTTCTCTGCTTGTTTTTGGGAGGTTAGTAGTGCAGAATTTCGTAAAAGAAGTATTGGAAAGGTGATATGATTGGCTTCAAAATTAGCTTTTAGTTGTAGCCAATAAGCCAATTCGCCACCGCCACCGATGTAGCAAAGATTTGGTAAAATGACTTCTTGGTAGAGTGGTCTTAGAATTACATTAGGGCTGAATTTTTCAGGTTCTTGTTTGAGTAAATCAAGAATTTCTTTTTCGGAAAACGTTAACTCGGTATTGTTAATTTTGAACTGTTGGTTTTCAAAAATAATTCTTTCTCGGAGTTGGTTTTCTATATAAAAAAGGTTGATTTCTCTTGGATTTACTTGAATAGGGTATTCCTTTTCTAAAAGCCTATTGGTGTCGCTAACTTTTTTAAAAGAAGTTTGCTCGATTAGTTCTTTTTTGAGATAGGGGCTGAAAAGTTGTTTTAGTTCTTTATTATCTCCATCTACTATAACCAAGCCTTGATTACCAAATAGTTCGTTTGCAAGATAACGGGTAGCATCGGCTAGGTTTTGGTGTTTTAGGTAGCTATTATTGAATAATTCTTTAAGTTTTGCAGCATTTTCACCTGGGCCTAATTCCTTTTCAAATTTATGAAATACTTCCTCTAGTCCTTCGGTTGTTAAACGGCCTACGGGACCGTGACTTTCTTTGTTCCATTTGACTTTGGTGTTTTTGAAATTAAAATAATTGATTTCGTCAAAGTCATGGTCTTCGGTTGCCATCCAGTATACGGGAACAAAATGGTAGTCGGGGTAGGTGTTTTTTAGTTGGCTGCACAAGTTGATAGTGCTGATGATTTTGTATAAAAAATAGAGGGGGCCTGTAAACAAGTTTAGCTGGTGTCCCGTGGTAATGGTAAAGGTGTTAGGATTTGCTATAGCTGCAATATTGGAATTGGTCGTTTCGGACAGGGTAAAATTTTGGTATTGTTTTGCTATAGCCTTTACTAAAACGGTTCTATTTTCAGTGGGATATTCTAGTTGCTTTTCGGCTAGTTGTGCTTTGAAATTATCAAGAGTAGGAAACCTATGGTACAGTGTTTTCAGCTCGGGTTTTTGATCCAAGTAATCATTGATTAGTGGCGTGAAATAACCTGAATTTTGGTAACTGATTGCGTCTGTAGGCATGTTGGAATCGGATTATGGATTGGTTACAAAGCTGCCGTAAATGTAGTCATCTCCTAAATAAAAGGTGTTATTTCCTTTCTTTAATGTTACTTTTTTAAAGTGTATAGTATGTTGGAATTGAGGACCTAAGGTTGTGGTGCTTACTTCGATAGTTCCACTAACACCTTCCACACCTGCTACGCCTGACCAATTATTTACTATCGCTGGAGTGGTCGTTAAGGTGGGGCAGAAATTAGCATCAGTTACTGTATTTGCATATTGTTTATAGGACAATTTATTGATATCGCTTAGGAGGGCAGTACGAGGGGTTGTTGTTACCTCATTGGCAAATAAAGTTGGGAAATTAGCGCCTACGTCTAAAATCATGGCTTCACTGGTTCCAAAATTAAAAATGCGATTATCACAACTACTTTTATCAACTAATTCGTCAAAGCCTAGCGCTGGGGGTGTTGCAGGTACGGTATAGTTTCCGAAGACAAACATGCCGTTTCCGTCACCGTATAATTGGGTACTTCCATCTGGTTTTAGGAAGGTGGTATTTTTAAGGGCGATGTAGTATTTATAGCTTGTTATTTTTGTTTGGTTGGTTACAGCGTTTG
Source organism: Flavobacteriaceae bacterium (assembly GCA_947371275.1). Lineage (GTDB taxonomy): Bacteria > Bacteroidota > Bacteroidia > Flavobacteriales > Flavobacteriaceae > Flavobacterium. Next base: position 7,548 of record CANBOV010000062.1, read on the forward strand.
TAACGGTATAGATAGGAGTTACTGTAATTTGAATAATACCAGAGGTTGCCTTCCATTCTTCAATTTGGTTAGGAATTCCGTTGGGTACGGTAGGGCATAGGTTGTCTGAAGTAACCGTACTGCTAAATTTTCGGTAAACCACTTTTACGGTGCCGGTGATAGGTACTTCTAAAGGTGTATCTGTGGGAGTAGGTTCTGTTGTGAAATAGGACGAAGGAATTTCTATAAAGAACATTTGGTTGTCTTTTACTTTATAGAGTACGTCTTTGAGGCTGCATTTCAATACATTTCCTTCTGAAAAGTCGATTGCATCTACGGTTACATTTCCGTCATCGCAGGCATTAATAATAAATAATAGGGTGAGTATACTTATAATTCGTTTCATTCTGAGTGTAAATTTTTAGCAAAAATAAGTTTTTTATAGTATTAAATTTATGCTTTTATCATTTAATTAGGAACTGTACTTTTTATATTTGCACCATGAAAAATGTTTATCTCGATAATGCTGCTACTACACCAATTCGTCCAGAAGTGATTGATGAAATGGTTCGTGTGATGCAAAACGAATATGGCAATCCTTCCTCGACCCATAGTATCGGTAGAAGTGCCAAAGCGGTTATGGAAACTTCCAGAAAAACCATCGCAAAACAACTGCATTGCAGTGCTTCTGAAATTGTATTTACTTCTAGTGCTACAGAGGCGACCAATTGGGTTTTGCGCAGTGCGGTAAAGGATTATGGTGTAAAGCGTATTATTACTTCAAAAGTAGAACACCATGCAACTTTGTATACTGTAAAAGCCTTGCAGGAAGAGTTTGGCATTACAATTGACTACGTTGGTATTTTTCCTGAAGGACGTTTAGATTATAGTGAATTGAATTCTTTGTTGTCCCAAGATGCTAAGACAATCGTTACTTTAATGCATGTTAATAATGAAACGGGAGTGGTTCATGATATTACTACCATAGGAGCAATGTGTCATCAAAACAAAGCTTTATTTCATTGTGACACGGTACAATCTATAGGTAAAACAACCTTGAATCTGCAAGACCTCCCTGTTGATTTTATAGTGGCAAGCGCTCATAAATTTCATGGCCCGAAAGGAATAGGTTTTGCGTACGTGCGCAAGAGTTTGGTGTTGCAACCCTTATTATTTGGTGGCGAACAGGAAAAAGGTTGGCGTGCTGGAACCGAATCGGTTCATCAAATTGCAGCAATGGCCAAAGCCTTGGAATTGTCTTATACTCATTTAGAGTCGGAACGTGCCATGATTACGGAATTAAAAACCTATTGCTGGCAACAGTTACAAGAAGTGTTTCCACAAGCATTGATAAATGGCACGAATACTTTTTATACTGTACTAAATGTTGTATTGCCTATTGCTGAAAACAAGACCCCCATGTTGTTATTTAGTTTGGATATGAAAGGTATAGCAGTTTCGCGAGGCAGTGCTTGTCAGAGCGGCAGTGCAAAACCATCCCATGTATTGGCGGAGATGCTGCCAGAAGACTTATTAAAAAAACCTAGTTTACGTATTTCCTTTAGTCATTATAACACTAAGGAAGAAGTTGATTATTTGGTCGCTGTTTTGAAAGAAATTTAATTTATTTTTGTGTCAAACAAAATTTATACTATGAAAAAGATACTTTTAAGTTGTGTTATTATGATAAGCATGACGACGGCTGTAGTGGCTCAGAAAAGAGGAGATGTAGAGTTAGGAGTAAACTTAGGGTTTAACAAATCTTCGGTGTCTAATGATAAGAATCAGTCTGATCAAGGTGCGGGATTCAACTTTGCGGGTTCAGTAGATTACTATTTTTCAAACCGATGGAGTTTAAAAGGAAAATTGATTTACGATCAAAAAGGATGGGATAATGATGTAATTCAAGATAGCAATACGGGATATTATTATCCAACAAATTTCAATGTTAACTATTTGACTGTGCCGGTAATGGCTAATTGGCATTTTGGTAAAACGAGAAATTGGTATTTAGATTTTGGTCCGTATATAGGATTTTTATTAAATGCAAAGGACACACATTATGGCACAAACGTAACCAATGCCTTTAATACTACTGATTTTGGATTGTCTTTAGGGATCGGGGTTAAGATTCCTGTTTCGGATAAAATTAAGATTTTTATTGAGATGGATGGACAAGGAGGAGCAACAAATATTATAAAAGACAACCCCTATTCGGCTATAACTAATAGTCGGTCTAGTTTAAATTTTGGGATGAACTTTCTATTGAAGTAGTATAGATTTAAAAAAAAGCCCCGATAAAATCGGGGCTTTTTTTATTTTACTAAAACCATGTATTGCCAAGGTTTAAGGTCAAAAGTATCGTCTCCTTTTAATTCTATTTTTTCATTAGTGAAGAGTTCGATATACTTCCCTTTCAGGTATTTTGAATCCAGTTTTACTGTTGCCGGTTTGTCACTATAGTTAATTACGGAAATTACTTTATCGTTGTCTTTGGTTCGCGAGAAGGAAATGACTTGGTCCATTTTGTCGTTGTATAAGCGCACCATCACGCCACCTTCTTTACCATTCCATAGGGCATGGTTGCGGTGTTTTAGTTCAAATAGTGTTTTGAATAACGACTCGTAAGGCATTTTACTCCAATCGATTTGGTCTTTATCGAAGAATTTTAGCGAACGGTCAAGTCCGGCTTCTTGTCCGCCATAAACCAACGGCATGCCGTTAACCGTTCCGCAGAATACCATTGAAGCTTTAAGACCTTCTCCAAAATTAGCAATCATATTGCCATTCCATGAATTCATGTCGTGGTTGTCTGTAAATACCATACGGTATCCATCGCGAGGGAAGGTGCTTACATCGTGGGCCATATATTCGACTAAGCCTCCAATACTTTTTTTATCTTTGGTTACGGCTGCCATTTTATCCCATAAGGTCCAAGAATAGGTCATGTCAAACGCTTTTTTATGTAAGTCTCTTGATTCCCATTCTGCCAACATGAAAACCGGTTTTACGGCGTCCATTTCGACTCTGGCATTGTCCCAAAAGTCGGTTGGAATGAATCCGGCGGTATCACAACGGTAGCCGTCGATGTTAAAATCTTTAACCCAATACACTAGCGCTTCGGTCATGTATTTTCTTAGGGCCGGTTGGTCATAATCAAAATCAATCACATCATCCCAGTCGTACCAAGGAGTAGGTTGGAAGTGGCCTTCTTCGGTTTTGGTATACCAATCAGGGTGGTCTATGGCTAATTGATTGTCCCAAGACGAGTGGTTGGCAACCCAGTCTACAATGACGTGCATGCCCATACTGTGTATTTTATCTACCAGGTGTTTGAAATCGGCTTTGGTACCGAATTCGGGATTGATACCGTAGTAGTCTTTTACCGAATAATAGCTTCCTAGCGTTCCTTTGCGTTTTTCGATTCCAATAGGGTTAATAGGCATTAACCAAATGATGTCTATGCCCATATTTTTGATTCTAGGTAAATGAGATTCGAAGGCTTTGAACGTTCCTTCGGGTGTAAATTGGCGTACATTAACTTCGTAAATGGTGGCATTTTTACTCCATTCAGGATGTTTAAGTTCTACATATTCTTTGGGTTGGTATCTAGCATAAGTGCTAGCATCAGATTTTGATTTAATACAGCTAACACAAACAAATGAAAGCAAGACTAAGGTGATTTTGGTTGTGGTTTTCATTTTAAAAAATTAGTTTTTAAAAATAATAAAAAAACCGTCTCGTTTTTTTGACGTGGACGGTTTATATAATTTTCTTGATTACTCTTAATCGATGGGTATGTCTGTTTTGTTCGGCATTGTAAATTCCGAGGTGGTCTAAGCGGTCTATGCGAACTCTGCCGCTAGCGTGTATGATGTAATTGTTTTCCATCATGATGCCCACGTGTATGATTTTGCCCTCTTCGTTATCGAAGAACGCCAGGTCTCCTGGTTCGCTTTCCTCGATAAAACTAAGCGCATCCCCTTGGGAAGCTTGTTGGGAAGCGTCTCGAAGTAATTTGTAGCCATTGAGTTTGTATACCATTTGAGTGAAACCAGAGCAGTCAATTCCGAAGGGTGTTTTGCCACCCCATAGGTAAGGTGCGTTTAGATACAGGTAGGCCGTTGCAATTAAATTAGCTTTAGGTTTCACACCGCTGATTCGAAGGCCTTCGAATTCGAATCCTTCGGTATTAATTTCACTATGGTTTAGAAATGAAAGGGAAGCACCAAGAGGAATGGGGATTAATATGTTTTTGGCATTGGTCACATATTCCACTAAATCAGAGTTGAGGATGATGGCGTCTTTCGACACGTCGTTGAAATTCTTCTCGGTAATGATTTGGTATTGTTTTACATCTACCCAACCTTCATATTCATCGAACTGTAGCTTGATTTTTGCCCATTGGTTTTGGGTTTCCAGTATTTCAAAATGTTCGCCAAACAAAACCTGAGAAACGATTTCGCTTCGATCACTAGGTTCCGCTCTTAGCGGGATGATGGCAAGATTGCAAATGGCAAACATTTTATTTTTTTTAAATTATAGATTATAAATTTTAAATGATTTGGTATTCAAAATTTATAATTCACTATTATGCTCTTTCAATAACAATAGCTGAAGCGCCACCACCACCATTACAGATGGCTGCTGCGCCTATTTTAGCGTTATTTTGTTCTAATACATTGATAAGGGTAACGATGATGCGGGCACCAGAACAACCTAGTGGATGGCCTAGAGAAACAGCTCCTCCGTTTACATTTATTTTAGTATTGTCGATGCCTAAAATTTTGGCATTGGCTAATCCTACTACAGAAAAGGCTTCGTTGAATTCGAAATAATCTACATCGGCAACGGCTAAGCCTACTTTATCAAGTGCTTTTGGTAATGCTTTTGAGGGAGCAGTAGTAAACCATTTTGGTTCTTGTGCTGCATCGGCATAGGATTTAATATAAGCTAATGGTTTTAAACCCATTGCTAAAGCTTTATCTTCACTCATTAACACTAAAGCGGCAGCTCCATCATTTATAGTTGATGCATTAGCAGCAGTAACGGTTCCATCTTTTGTAAAGGCAGGGTTGAGTGTTGGGATTTTATCTAATTTCACATTGGTATATTCTTCGTCTTTAGCGAATACTATGGGTTCGCCACGTCTTTGAGGAATCGTAACAGGAATTACTTCGTTATCAAATTTACCTTCACTCCATGCTTTGGCAGAGCGCTCGTAGGATTGAATAGCGAAAGCATCTTGATCTTCACGAGTGATTTTATATTCGGTCGCACATAGATCGGCGCTAACTCCCATGGCATTGTTATCATAAGCATCGCTTAGTCCGTCTTTTTGCATACCATCGATTAGCGTAGTAGGACCAAATTTCACTCCATTTCTCATATGAACATAGTGCGGAATTAAGCTCATGTTTTCCATACCACCGGCTACAATGATTTCGGCATCACCGTTCATAATGGCTTGGGTTCCTTGCATTACCGCTTTCATTCCAGAAGCACATACTTTGTTTATGGTAGTTGCGATCACACTATTTGGTAAACCTGCATTTAGGGCTGCTTGACGAGCAGGAGCTTGTCCGACACCCGCTTGTACTACATTACCCATTAGGACTTCGTCTACTAGATTATAGTCTAGGTTTATTTTATCTAGTGCGCCTTTGATGGCAGTGGCTCCTAATTGTGTCGCAGTAACGGTTGATAAAGACCCCATAAAGCTCCCGATAGGAGTTCGAACTGCTGATACGATAACTACTTTTTTACTCATAATGAAAGATGTTTGTTTGTATTGCAAAACTAAACTTTTATTACAAATTATGGAATTCGAACGGTAATTATTCTCGATTCTCAAAGAATTACGAATAGTTTTTTATTCTATGGTATTGAAAGTGAACCAATTTTGATTTTATTTGTTTTAAAAACTAAAAAAAGAAATGAAATAGTTGTAAATTATAGAATGATAATTTACATTTGCAACCGCTTAAAGAGAAAGTTCTTTTACAGATTGAGAATAACAGGAGAGGTGCCGGAGTGGTAACGGAGCAGATTGCTAATCTGTCGACGGGTGACTGTCGCCAGGGTTCGAGTCCCTGTCTCTCCGCTTTTTCAGGTTCAGTGTAACCTAGTTATCGTACTCAATTCCCAATTGAGTCTACCACAGATAATCAATACACGGGGTGTAGCGTAGCCCGGTTATCGCGCCTGGTTTGGGACCAGGAGGTCGCAGGTTCGAATCCTGCCACCCCGACTTTTTTAAATCATGTTTATACAGCTCAACCTTTACAGAGCATCCCTTTTTCAAAAGGGAAGCCAAAGATTAAGTTAAAACAAAAATGGTTCCATAGCTCAGCTGGATAGAGCAACGCACTTCTAATGCGTAGGTCGAAGGTTCGAATCCTTCTGGGATCACAACAAACCACTGAGCAATCAGTGGTTTTTTTGTTTTGGTTAAATTCTGTTATTTAATCTCCTTGTCTTTGTAGTAATTAATGAGCAAATTGACAAACTTGCTGTAACTTTCAATGCCGTCCTTTTGTTGGTTGGTTTTCAAGAATTGGTCATAGAAGAGTTGGAAGCCGTTGTCGATTTGGGTAATCGTACTTGAAAAAGGGATATTCATTTGCAGGATTATCATAGCCTTTTTGGGTCATTTGGAATATGCTATCCTGTGTATAGGGATTGGTTATTTTTTTAAAAAGTTATACCAATTATTTCTGACAT
>CANBOV010000063.1 GCA_947371275.1 Flavobacteriaceae bacterium
GAAACCGTCGACTGCACATCATCATCTGTGAGTACTTCCTTTTTCCCTACAAAATAACTAAATTGGGTATCCATAGTCCAAGAATGGTTTTGATCCAACAAAATGGTCGCTCCTAATCCAGGCCCAATGAGATTATATTTTATGGTTCGGTAATAATAGTCATGTGTATAGTCTTGGTCATTTTGCAACGTTCGGGTCCCTCCTTTATAGGATAAAGCAAGGTAAGGCGACCAGGTATAGTTTTCAAGGAATTTAAAATCAAAATAATACTTGTACTCAACGATGTAGGAGAGAATCTTATAATGGCTGTAGTCAATAGGTTTATAATTATTCTCCTTGGAAGCTTCCTTATGAGGGGTCTGAACATCATAAACATACTTTATCCCAATGGAGTGTTGCTTAGCAAACCCCTTTTCTAATCCAATTTCCCCTCCATATCCTCCGGCTAGAAAATTTAGATAAGCAAATCCTTTCACAGCAAAAGTATTATGCGCGTTTTGTCTACTGAATGGCTTTTGACCAAAAGCAATAGTAGTTAGTACTAGAAGCAGGTATTTTTTCATTGATATAAAAACTATAATTCAGTAAACTTAAAAAACAAACTGTAAAAAACAAAAAACCTCACAAAAGCGAGGTTCTTAATTATGCATTTGTTAGTAGTAATCTTGACTTACATATTTCTACGATACTGCCCACCTACTTCAAACAAAGCTGAGGTAATTTGGCCTAACGAACAATACTTAGTAGCTTCCATTAGCTTTTCAAATAAGTTTTTATTCATAATTGCGGCTTCTTGTAAAGCGTCCAACTGCCCTTCCTCGATACCCGTATTGGCTTTATGTAAGTTGGTCAAGGTTTGTATTTGGAATTCCTTTTCATCTTCCGTGGCTCTAATCACTTCCATAGGAACTACGGTGGGCGAACCTTTAGAACTCAAGAAGGTATTCACTCCTATGATTGGAAACTCTCCGGTATGCTTCAGAGTTTCGTAATACAAACTCTCTTCTTGTATCTTACTGCGTTGGTACATGGTTTCCATAGCACCCAATACACCACCACGCTCTGTAATACGATCAAATTCTTGCAATACAGCCTCTTCAACTAAATCGGTCAACTCTTCAATGATAAATGACCCTTGAATAGGGTTTTCGTTTTTAGCCAACCCTAATTCTTTATTAATAATTAACTGTATGGCCATAGCACGACGTACCGACTCTTCTGTAGGCGTTGTAATGGCTTCATCGTATGCATTGGTATGTAATGAATTACAGTTGTCGTAAATGGCATACAAGGCCTGTAAAGTGGTTCTTATATCATTAAAATCTATTTCCTGAGCATGTAAAGAACGCCCCGATGTTTGAATATGGTATTTCAACATCTGCGCTCGCTCATTAGCATTGTATTTGTTTTTCAAAGCTTTCGCCCAAATCTTACGGGCTACTCTACCAATCACAGCATACTCTGGATCAATACCGTTAGAGAAAAAGAACGATAAATTCGGTCCGAAGTCGTTAATGCTCATACCCCGACTCAAATAGTACTCCACATAAGTAAATCCGTTAGCCAACGTAAAGGCCAACTGGGTAATAGGATTAGCACCGGCCTCAGCAATATGATACCCCGAAATAGAGACCGAGTAGAAGTTACGAACGTTCTTTTGTATAAAGTATTCTTGCACATCCCCCATTAAACGCAGGGCAAACTCGGTAGAAAATATACAAGTATTTTGCGCTTGGTCCTCTTTCAAAATATCAGCTTGTACCGTACCACGCACTTGTGCTAAGGTTTTTACTTTAATGTCTTGATACACTCCATGGGGTAAGACTTGGTCTCCAGTCACACCAAGCAACAGTAATCCTAATCCATTATTCCCTTGCGGCAATGCGCCATTATATTGTGGTCTAGCTACCCCTTTCTTTTTATAGATTTCGTTGATTTTCTCTTCAATTTCCACTTGAAGTTTATGCTCAATAATATATTTTTCACAGTTTTGGTCAATGGCAGCATTCATAAAGAATCCCAACAACATTGGCGCAGGACCATTTATCGTCATCGAAACAGAGGTCATAGGATGACTCAAATCAAATCCAGAATACAACTTCTTAGCATCATCCAAACAACAGATGGAAACACCCGCATTACCAATTTTACCATAGATATCCGGTCGTAAATCAGGATCATTTCCATATAAAGTCACACTATCAAAGGCAGTAGATAAACGCTTGGCAGGCAATCCTAACGACACATAATGGAAACGTCGGTTGGTACGTTCAGGCCCTCCTTCTCCTGCAAACATTCGGGTTGGATCTTCTCCTTCTCTTTTAAAGGGATACAAACCAGAAGCAAAAGGGAATTCCCCTGGTACATTCTCTTGCAAGTTCCATTTTAATAAATCACCCCAAGCTTGGTATTTAGGCAAGGCTACTTTCGGTATTTGACTGTGCGACAAACTCTCGGTATGGGTCTCTATCTTAATTTCCTTGTCGCGAACTTTGAAACTATATACTGGGTTTTTATACTTATTTACTTTTTCGTCCCAAGTCAAAATCACCTCCCAATTAAAGGGGTCTAAATTCATTTTTACTCGGTCAAATTCTTTAACTAATAAGTTTAAGAAGTCTTTGTTATCGTTATTGATATTCAAAGAAGTAACCTCTATTCCCGCTCTGTCAATTGTTGGCGCATTTTTTGCAACCGACTCAATGGTTTTATAAATTCCATATAGCTTTTGAGCCACTTCAACTTGCGTCAATACGGTCTCATCATACTTGCGGTTGTTCTCAGCAATTTCAGATAAATATCGGGTTCTATGTGGAGGGATCACAAAGATCTTCTCACTCATTTCACGGGTAATTTCAAAAGTCGATTGTAATTCAGCTCCCGTTTTCTCCACTACTTTGTCCATGATTCTTTTATACAACGTATTCATCCCAGGATCGTTAAACTGAGAAGCTATTGTACCAAAAACGGGCATATCATCCGGATGGACATCCCAAAGATTATGATTGCGTTGGTATTGTTTTTTAACATCACGTAACGCATCTAAAGCTCCGCGTTTATCAAATTTATTTAAAGCAACCAAATCGGCAAAGTCCAACATATCAATTTTCTCCAATTGGGTGGCAGCACCAAACTCCGGGGTCATCACATATAAAGACACATCAGAATGCTCTATAATTTCCGTATCGGATTGCCCAATCCCTGAAGTTTCCAAGATGATGATATCATATTTAGCCGCTTTAAGGACTTGAATCGCTTCGTTTACATATTTTGATAAAGCCAAGTTCGACTGACGTGTAGCCAAAGAACGCATATAAACCCTAGGGTTATTGATGGCATTCATTCTAATTCTATCTCCTAGTAAAGCCCCTCCTGTTTTACGCTTAGAAGGATCTACAGAAATTAATCCAATTGTTTTTTCAGGAAAGTCAATTAGAAATCTTCTAACCAATTCGTCTACCAAAGATGATTTTCCAGCGCCTCCAGTACCTGTAATCCCTAATACCGGTATTTGACTAGTTTCATTTTTCTTATGTATGGCATCCAAAGTCTCCTTAGCCACTTCGGGAAAGTTTTCCGCCGAAGAGATGACACGAGCAATAGCAGTAGGATTCTTTTCTTCTAAATGATTCACCTGTCCATTCAACACATCACCTACAGGATAATCCGACTGCATTACCAAATCGTTAATCATCCCTTGCAATCCCATAGCCCGACCATCATCAGGCGAATAAATACGCGTAATACCGTATTCATGCAATTCCGAAATCTCACTAGGCAATATCACACCTCCCCCACCACCAAATATTTTAATGTGGCCAGCTCCTTTTTCCTTTAATAAATCATACATGTATTTGAAATACTCGTTGTGCCCGCCTTGATAAGAAGTCATGGCAATTGCATTAGCATCCTCCTGAATAGCAGTATTCACCACTTCTTCAACGCTTCGATCATGTCCCAAGTGAATGACTTCCACTCCGGTAGCTTGAATGATGCGTCGCATAATATTAATGGCAGCATCATGACCGTCAAAAAGGGACGCTGCAGTTACAATTCTGACTTTATTTTTTGGAATATAAGGTATTTGTGGTTCCATGTTGCGGATATCATAATTTATGTGCCGCAATTTACGCAATTAATAAAAATTATTAGATAATCGATTGGCATAATTTTTGGGAACTTTAGTCCAAATTTAACAGCTTTTAAAAAATACGTTTTTAACTTTGGCCCTCAACTATTTACTTTCTAATCTAAGAAATCCTAATCCGTAATAAACGACTAAAAACATGCATAAATCAAAACTCTTATTCTTTCTGTTAGTGCCTGCTATTGGCTTTTCACAAATCAGCATCTTAGACCAGATCAAAAATGAGGTAAAGAAAGTCATACCCATAAATTTACCGTCGGCTACACTAAATAATACCGATATTGCCTCCGGACTAAAAGAAGCGTTAAATAAAGGCATCGAAAAACAAGTAACCAAACTCACTGCAGTAGACGGGTTTTACAAAAACGAAATGGTAAAAATCCTATTACCCGATGAATTAAAAAAAGTCGATAAAGCATTGCGTAAAGTTGGTTTAGGTTCCCTGGCAGACAAAGGCTTACTTATGCTAAACCGCGCTGCTGAGGATGCCGTTAAAGAGTCAACTCCCATTTTTGTGGATGCCGTAAAAAACATGAGCTTTACTGATGCCAAAAACATCTTAATGGGTAATGATAATTCAGCTACTTCCTACCTTCAAACTACAACGACAAACCCTTTATATGGGAAATTTAACCCCGTAATCAAAAGTTCTTTTACCAAAGTAGGTGCCGATAAAGTTTGGTCGGATATCATTAAAAAATACAACAAAATTCCACTGGTCAAAAAAGTAAACCCTGATCTAACTGATTATACTACCAACAAAGCATTAGAAGGAGTATTCAAAATGATTGCGGTAGAAGAAAAAAGCATCCGTACTGATTTAAATTCCAGAACCTCTGATTTACTTAAAAAGGTATTCGCCCTACAAGACAACAAATAGTTCTTAACGTACTGTTAAAATTTTAGAAATCAATAACATAAGAATAACATATCCTTAACATCAGCAGTAAAAGATGCACTGTATCTTTGTACCATAATAAATTTGGTTTTTTATTATTTTTGGTTAGGGTTAGTTTAAGAATGCCAACAGTCGTAACTGTTGGCATTTTTTTTATGCGATACTTTGATGCATTTTTTTAAAGTAGGGCAATGCTTTTACAATTCGTGTTCCGTACCACGAAAATAGTTCACCATCTACAAAAACCGTTTTAGCATGATGGGTAAATCGCCCCAATTCAAAAGCATGTTCATCACTAAATGGAAAAGGCTCTGACGAAAGTAAAACTAAATCGGGGTCACCCTCCAATCGTATTTTATTCAGTTCAACTTCTGGATAACGACTCTCATTATTGATGTAAATGTTTTGGAAATGATTCAACTGTAGCATCTCATTAATGAAGGTATTCTTTCCAGCAACCATATAGGGATTTGCCCAAATGAAATAGGCGACCTTTTGACTAGGTATATCCTTAATAAATAGCTTAAAATCGGCTAAGGCAAAGTTAATTTTATCGCTCCACTTTTGGGCTTCTGTTCTTTTATTAAATAACCTACCAAAATCGGTTATCATTTTTTCATTATCCTCTAAGGTAACTATGTCGGTTACCCATACCGGGCAGATTTTCGAAAGTTGTTCCACCATCTCAGAAGTATTCTCCTCTTTGTTGGCAATAATAATATCAGGTCGCAACAACCGTATTTTCTCAAAGTGTACTTTTTTAGTGCCACCAACCACTTTTTTAGTAGACTTAAAATGAAAGGGATGAACACAAAACTTGGTAATACCGATGATGCTTTCTTCTAAACCTAAATCATGAAGCAATTCGGTCTGCGAGGGCACCAAAGAAACGATGCGCTTCGGAGTTGACTCAAAAACGTGCAGAGTACCCAATTGGTCTGTAAAGGATAATGAATTATTCAACTTAAATTAAAATTATGATGCTGCAATTTTCATTATTTCAGCCATTTCCTGCTGCAATTTAACCGCTTCTTCTCTTGCCTTTTCAGCATAATCAGCCCCATTAGAAGCATAGAGGATCGCCCTCGAAGAATTAATAAGCAAGCCAACCGTTTTGTTCATACCATAACGACACACTTCAGAAAGTCTTCCTCCTTGCGCTCCAACACCAGGAACAAGCAAGAAACTATCAGGAACTATTTTGCGTATCTCACCAAAGTATTCAGCTTTAGTAGCACCCACTACATACATCAAATGCTCACTGTTATTCCATGTCTTAGAAGTTTTAAGCACGTTTTTATACAATTCTTCTCCTTCTGTCGCTTTAGTTTGAAAATCATAAGCTCCCTCATTAGAAGTTAAAGCTAATAATATGGTATGCTTATTTTCAAAGGCCAAGAAAGGCTCAACAGAATCCTTACCCATGTAGGGTGCAACCGTAATACTATCAAAGTTTAAATCTTCCAAAAATGCTTTGGCATACATAGTAGATGTATTTCCAATATCGCCCCTTTTTGCATCGGCAATAGTAAAAATAGTAGGGTGCTTTTCATTAAGGTATTGTATGGTTTTTTCTAGAGACCGCCATCCTTTTAGTCCGTAGGCTTCATAAAATGCCGTATTGGGTTTATAGGCCACACACAAGTCATGTGTCGCATCAATAATGGACTTATTGAATTCAAAAATAGGATCTTCAAGTTCGAGTAAATGGGGCGGAATCTTAGTTAGATCTACATCCAAGCCTATACAAAGGAAGGATTGCTTTTGTTTGATTTGCTGTACGAGTTGTTCTGTTGTCATTGTAGTGTAGTGTTTCGCAAAGTTACTAATTTCACTCCATAAAAAAAGCCTCATGTAATGAGGCTTGTCTATTAGAAAACTTCGCTTTCTTTTAATTTCTCCATATTGTTAACCATTTGAAGCTCGTCAACAAACTTTTGAATTTTGCCATTCATAACACCATCCATATCAAAGACATCCAATCCAATGCGGTGGTCTGTAACACGTCCTTGCGCATAATTATAAGTACGAATCTTAGCAGAACGGTCCCCTGAACTTACCTGCGAAGTACGCTTAGTTGCATCTTCCGCTTGTTTTTTGGCTAATTCTTGTTCATATAAACGCGAGCGTAATACTTCCAAGGCCTTATCTTTATTTTTATGTTGGGATTTTTGATCTTGACATTGTGCTACAAGTCCGGAAGGTATATGCGTCAAACGCACAGCCGATTTAGTAGTATTAACGGATTGTCCACCAGGTCCTGAAGAACAAAAGAAATCTACACGTACATCATTCATATCAATTTGTACATCAAACTCTTCGGCTTCTGGCAATACCATAACCGTAGCCGCTGAGGTATGTACACGTCCTTGGGTTTCAGTTTGCGGTACACGTTGCACTCGGTGTACACCTGCTTCAAATTTTAAAGTTCCATACACATCTTCTCCAGTTACTTCAAAAATTACCTCTTTGAATCCTCCTGAAGTTCCTTCATTCATATCCACCACCGATGTTCTCCATCCTCTACCTTCACAATATTTGGTATACATTCTGTATAAATCACCCGCAAAGATAGAAGCCTCATCTCCTCCAGTACCCGCACGGATCTCAACCATTACATTCTTGGCATCTTCTGCATCTTTCGGAATCAATAGGAATTTGATTTCCTCCTCTAACTGTGGCAAACGATCTTTAGCTTCATCCAATTGCATTTTGGCCATTTCAACCATTTCGGCATCAGAACCATCAGCTATAATTTCGTTAGCCTCCTTAATGTTGGCATCAAGTGTAACGTATTCGTCACGTTTTTCCATCAAGTTTTTTAATCCCTTATATTCCTGATTTAACTGTACATAACGTTTTTGATCGGAAATAACATCCGGTTGAATAATCAAATCCGATATCTCATCGAAACGTTGTTTTACATATTGTAATCTATCTAACATTTTGTGTTCTTTATTTCGGGTGCAAAAATAGTAAAAAAACTGTACAATAGAATGTGTTCAGTTAGCAGAATTTTTATAGTATTGTAAAGGTTTATAAATAAACATCTATGAAAACTTTAATAAGTTTACTTTCCCTACTTCTATTGGTTTCTTGCCAAAAGAAATCTGCTAAAACATTTGACCAATTAGAAAAAATGAATTGGTTGCAAGGTCATTGGGAACAAAAACTACCAGAAGGATTGCTTATAGAAAGCTGGAAAAAAGAAAACGATAGTACCTTCAGCGGCGAAACTTATTTTATTAACACTAAAGACACCGTACATTTTGAGACCATTAAGCTTACCCAAAAGCAAGAAGAACTAACCTACTCAAGCACTATAGCAGGTCAAAATAATGACCTTCCTGTTGATTTCAAACTCACTTTAGCTAAAGAAAATACTTTTGTCTTTGAAAATCCAACCCATGACTATCCACAAAAAATAGCCTATAAGAAACTAAATGCTTCTCAACTAATCGCAACCATTTCTGGGCAACAACAAGGAAAAGTCAGCCAAGAAAGCTATACCATGAGCAAAAAATAAATTCTTTTATTGATGTATTTCTACCTCAAACCTCATAATTATGAGGTTTTTTTATTTCCTACAACTCATTAAATCAAGTACATAAAAACTTTATTTATATTTATTCTAAATAAACTTTGTGGTTTAAATCAACGTTTTTATATTTGTATATTATTTTTAATTATTCTAAATAAATGTATAAATATATTCTTCCTTTAGCAATTAGTTTCTGTTTAAACACTTTCGCACAAGAAAAATATACAGCAGAACACGACGAACTTTCCACACTTAACGATACCGTAAAAAATAAAAAAGGGGAAGTTTTAAAAGAAGTCATCATTACGGCTGCACTTCAAAAAGCATCAATAGCAGTTGGAAAATCCAACATCAAACCTATGGATTTACCCCAAAGTGTAGCGGTCATAAGTCAAGCAACGCTGCAAAACCAACAAGTAACAAACCTAACCGACATACTAAAAAACACCAACGGAGTGTATATTATGGGCACTACTGGCGGATATCAAGAGGAAATCGCTTCAAGAGGTTACCAAATGGGTAGCTCAAATACCTTTAAAAATGGAGTGCGCTACTTCAATGGGATGCCTCTTGAAACCAGCGGAATAGACAAAGTCGAATTTCTAAAAGGTAGTGCTGCCATCTTATTTGGTAACGTAAGTGCTGGTGGAATAGTCAATATAATTACCAAAAAACCTAAGTTTGATACTGGAGCTGATATTGCTATTAGCAAAGGTAGCTTTGATAATTATAAAACTACTTACGATGTTTATGGACCAATTGGAACTCAAAAGAAATTAGCCTTCAGAATAAATGGTGCTAATGCTCAAGCCAACAGTTTTAGAATAGGTGTAAGCTCGGCAACCAACTATATTAGCCCATCCCTCTTAATCAATTTCAAAGAAACAACATCCCTATTGATAGAATCCGACTATATCAAAGATACTAGAACACCCGATTTTGGTGCAGGCATCATAAATTACGAATTAGTATCCCTTCCAAGAAGCCGATTTGTTGGCATATCATGGGGATATGTAAAATCGGAACAAGCTTCTTTGACCGCTACTTTAAAACACCAACTTTCAGAAAATTGGGACTTGTCATTTGTTAACGCTTTGCGCTATTATACAACCGACTTGTTTGCTAATACCAGACCCAATTCTCCCATCACATCCATGCAATTAAATGGCGACTGGACCAGAGGACTTCAACGTTCAGAAGCCAAAGACAATTACTTTTTTCAAGAAGTAAATGTCAAAGGTCGATGGAAAACAGGTCAACTAGAACACCAAATTTTATTCGGAATAGACACCGATAATTACAAAACAGTAACGCTAGCATCAACCTACAAGAACCCAGACAAAGCATTTAAAAACGAATACGATACTGTAAATATTTTCTCAACCGATTTAACTACCGCAAGAAATGATGTTCCAAACATGGATAAAACTTCACTTACCACTGCCCCTATAAAAAGAATCGGAACATTTGTACAAGACCTAATAAGCATTAATAAACATTTCAAAACTTTGATCGGCATTCGTTACAGTTATCAGGACACCAAAAATAACGTCTTTACCTACGCCGTTACTAATCCTACTCCAAAGCCGCAAAGCATCACCAACACCCAACAATATGATGATGCGTTTACACCCAGAATAGGCCTTGTCTTCCAACCTAATGAAAACCACACCCTTTTTGCCTCCTACTCGACTTCTTTTGTGCCAAATGCTGGTTTAGATTATGCAACCAAAAAAGCACTTGAACCTTCTATAGTTAAACAATATGAATTGGGACTCAAAAATCAATTTTTTAAAGAAAGACTTTTTGCCAATCTTACCTTATACCAAATTGAAAACAACAACTTAGCGCAAACCTCTTTAATCGATGCTACCTACAAAGAACTATCTGGAGGAACCAAAAGCCAAGGTGTTGAAATTGACTTGGTGGCCAATCCTTTAAAAGGACTGTCTATAATAGGAGGATATAGCTTTACCGAAATCAAATATACCGCCAGCAATATTTACATCATTGGAAGTCAGATATTGTACATGCCTAAGAATACGGCCAACTTAAATTTCAATTTCAGCTTTAGCACTGGCTCATTTAAAGGTTTAAATTTAGGATTGGTCAACAACTATATTGGAGTGCGTTACGCAGGTCGCTCGACCAATTTAACAACGCCAGCCGACCCAAGAAAACCGGTAGCCCTAGCCGACTATTTTCAATCCGATGCCACACTAAGCTATAAATTCCACCAACTTACCTTCCGTGGAAAAATAAGTAATATATTTAATGCCCTAAGCTATAATGTTCACGACGACAATAGCGTCAACCCTATAGCACCAATCAATTATGCAGTTACAGTAAACTATAATTTTTAAAACCTTATAACCAAATGAAACAAGCTACCATAAGAAACTTGCACCGTGACCTAGGTTACTTTTATGTCGGATTAATCATCTCTTTCGCTTTCTCCGGAATCTTAATGAATCATCGAGACAGTTGGCATGCCGAAAAATATACTATTGAAACCAAAGCAATCAGCATCAAACTTCCAGCAGAAGACAAACTCAATGAAGCTTTCGCCGATTCCTTAGGAAAAGCGCTAGGCATAGACGACAAAATTCGACGTAATAAAGTTGATGAAGGTAAATTCAAAATCTCATTCGAAAAACACGACTTAGAAATTGACCTTAAATCCAATAAAGGTGAAATTGTTTCCTATATCAAAACACCCATCATCAGCCAAATGATGAAACTTCATAAAAACACGTCCAACTGGTGGATTTACTATGGTGACATATTCGGTATCTCCTTAATAGTTATAGCTATTACGGGTACCCTAATGATCCCAGCTGGAAAGTTCAACTTCAAACAAAGAGGTTGGAAACTAGCCCTAGCCGGAATACTATTCCCGCTTTTAGTGCTTTTTCTTCTTGCTTAATAAAACAAAAAGCCTCGTCTATTATTAAACGAGGCTTCTAAATAGTATAATCTATACTCTATTTTCTATATTCTATACTCTATTTTCGTTCCGGTATATTAGCCAATATCTCTAATAAAAATTTCCAGAATTTCTGTGAGGATTTAATAGAAGCTCTTTCATCAGGACTGTGCGCCCCATGAATAGTTGGTCCAAAAGAAATCATATCCATACCCGGATAATTAGTGCCCAATATCCCACACTCTAAACCTGCATGACAAGCAACTACACTCGGTTTAGCATTGTTTTGCTTTTCATATATACTCACTAAAACGTCCAATATCTCCGAATTCACATTAGGCGTCCATCCAGGATAACTGCCGCCAAATTCTACTTCACAGCCAAACAATTCATAAGCCGAACGCAAAGCATTAGCCAAATCCATTTTCGAACTTTCTACCGAAGAACGGGTTAAGTTTTGGATGGATATCGTCCCATCTTTAACAATTACCCGTGCAATATTATTAGAAGTTTCCACTAAATCAGCCATATCAGCACTCATGCGGTAAACCCCATTATGTGCGGCATACAAAGCACGCGACAAGCCTTCTTGAACGCCTAAATCCATTACCTTACTTGGTAAATCGCTTTTTACAATATCAATCGTAAGATTAGGCTCCATAGTCTTGAACTCAGCTTTAATATCATTGATGATTTCTTGCATATCAAATACAAATGCCTCGTCATACATTCCAGCAACAATCACTTTGGCAACACTCTCGCGCGGAATAGCATTCCGCAAACTTCCTCCACTGATTTCCGAAACCTGCAAACCAAAATTCTCAAATCCGTCAAACAATAATCGATTCATGATTTTGTTAGCGTTCCCTAATCCTTTGTGAATATCCATACCCGAGTGACCTCCGTTCAGACCTTTCACCGTGATCGTATACCCTACAGAACCCGCTGGTGTTTCTTCTTCTTGGTAAGCACGAGTAGCAGTAACATCAATTCCGCCCGCACAACCAATATCAATTTCATCATCTTCCTCAGTATCTAAATTCAAAAGGATCTCTCCTTTTAAAACGCCCCCTTTTAAGTTTAAAGCCCCCGTCATTCCAGTTTCTTCATCTATAGTAAACAAAGCATCAATAGCAGGATGTGGGATATCAGTGCTTTCTAAAATAGCCATAATAGCCGCCACACCTAATCCATTATCCGCACCTAAGGTTGTGCCTTTTGCTCGTACCCAGTCCCCATCCACATACATGTCGATGCCTTGAGTGAGAAAATCAAAAGTTGTATCGTTATTTTTTTGGTGTACCATATCCAAATGCCCCTGAAGTACAATTGGTTTACGGTTTTCCATACCTGCTGTCGCCGGCTTTCTAATAATTACATTGCGGATTTCATCTTCAAAGGTTTCTAAACCCAAATGGGTTCCAAAGTTTTTCATGAATTCAATCACACGCTCCTCTTTCTTGGACGGACGAGGTACCGCATTTAAATCGGCAAACTTGTTCCAAAGTACTTTTGGTTCAAGGCTTCTAATTTCTTGGCTCATTATAGTTGATTTTTTTTATTGTCGAGGCACAAAGTTACAAAGTTTAGGTTCTTGACGAATTGATATTGTGATTATATTTACATTTTTAAAATACGTCGTGAAACGCAAATACTTACTTCCCTTATTCCTCCTTTTTCAAATTCTCTTTTTAAGAGTACTTGCCTATTTTCCCGAAACAGTTGACTACTTTTATAGCAACGGTTTGTACGTATATCTCTCTAACAGTTCTCGAACTATATTTGGTAAGATTCCTTTCTCCATAGGAGATGTACTCTATGGAGCAACCATTGCCTACTGTCTTTACTGGGTTTATAAAAACAGAAAAAGAAACTGGAAAGATAAAACGTTGTCCATCCTAAGTTTCCTATCAGTGGTTTATTTTTTATTCCATTTACTATGGGCCTTTAACTATTACCGCCAACCCCTATTCGAAAAAATGGAAATTCAACGCGACTATTCCAATGAGGATTTAGTTGCGTTCACCAAAAAACTTATTGCTAAAACAAACGAAATTCAATTCCAAATTACTAAGGATAAAAACACGAAAGTAACCAACCCCTATTCCGAAGATACCATCTTCAAAATGACCCAAAACGGCTTTGATAATCTTGCAAATGAATATCCCTTTTTTAAGTACAATTGCCCAAGCCAAAAGAAATCTCTTTTCAGCCTACCTCTCACCTATATGGGCTTTGGAGGATATTTAAATCCGTTCACCAATGAAGCACAAGTAAACAGCAAATTGCCCTTATACGGCTTCCCTAATGTAGTATGCCACGAAATGGCACACCAAATAGGCTATGCCAGCGAAAGCGAATGTAATTTCATAGGGTTCCTAGCCTGCATTAAAAACAAAGATCCCTATTTTCAATATGCCGCTTATGCGACCGCCCTTCACTATTGCTTAGAAAATGTATACCTCAAAGAAGAAGCCCAATTCAAAGCTCTAAAACCTTCAATCAATAAAGGTATACTGAATAATTATAAAGAAAGCGAGCGGTTTTGGGAA
>CANBOV010000064.1 GCA_947371275.1 Flavobacteriaceae bacterium
CTATTACCCGCACCAAAAAGCTCTAACATTTCGTTGGAGCTTTTTTATTTTTAACAATTTGGTTAATAAAATGTTTAAAGTTTCTTTTGTAAACCATTCACAACCCAATGAAATGCTGTTAATTTTACAACATCAATTCATAATTTGAATTTATTTTTTCTAAATGAAAGGGAATAAGCTTATGATGACTGCGTTATTGGCAATTTTTGGATTTGTTTTATTGGCATTGTCTGTTTATTTGCTAACCAAAAACAGCTCCAATACACTAACTGCGGATAAGCAAAAGCAGTTAGATGATGCTATAAAACAAATTGAAGTGCTGCATGCGGAAATAATGGAAAAGGATAAAATCGTAACTGAAAATGAGCAAAAACTCAAAAGTTTAAAGTCAGAATCGATGAGTCATTATACAGGGCAAAATATGCCTATTATTGAGATAATGGACAATGATTTGAGTGAAGGAAGTGGGCATGAAGAAGGTTCTAGAAGAATTCACAGATTGATGTATCATCACCAAATTCGCTTCTTTTTATTAAATGCAGGTAAAAACTCTTTGAAAGATGTAATATTTTCTATTAAAGACGATTACAACCATACTAAGGATAAAAAGAAAAAATCGACTGCCAGTGCAAATGTAGATTATACCGGAAAAAAGCTAGATAGTGATGAGTTAGGAACTTATGAAAATATTGAGGTAAATACCTTAAATTTAAAATCAAAAAAATTAATATATACTAGTAATCTTCCAGGAAGTTTTGGTACCGGAGATTATGAATACCATCTTATCATTGAATGGAGTCAAGGATTTTATCAAATGCTTATTAAGATAAATGAATTTAACGGTAAATTAAATTACAACTACGAATTCTTTGATATGGATGGTAAACCAATTGATTTCAAGAATTCGGAAAGTAATGTAAGTAATTAAAAAAAGCCTCTCAGTTTTGAGAGGCTTTTTTTAATTACTTACCTGTTGCAATCCAGTTGTTTATTTTCTTTTCTAACAATTCCAAAGGCAACACCCCCGATTCTAATACTTTTTGGTGAAAGACTTTGATATCAAATTTATCTTTCATTTTATCTTTTGCTTTTTGACGTAATTCTAATATTTTCAATTGTCCTATTTTATAGGATAAGGCCTGTCCAGGAATTGCCATATATCGTTCAATTTCAGAAGTAATACTTGCTTCTGTTTCCGCTTCGTTATCTAAAGAGTATTTGATCGCTTGTTCGCGACTCCAACCTTTGCTATGTATACCTGTGTCAACCACCAATCGTATTGCCCTGTGCATTTCATCATTCAGCATTCCCAAATATTGGTAGGGGTCTTTATATAATCCTAATTCTTTTCCTAGGCTTTCGCAGTACAAAGCCCAGCCCTCTCCATAAGCACCGAACCAATTGAACTTTCTAAAATCAGGTAGCGTTTTACTTTCCTGTTGCAATGAAATTTGGAAGTGATGTCCGGGTATTGCCTCATGTAGAAACAAATCTTCATCTTCTAAAACATTATAGTTTTTCACATCAGGAATAGGAACATAAAAAGTACCAGGTCTAGACCCGTCTGCAGATCCTTGCATGTATTCGGCACTTGCGGTTTTTTCCCTAAATGCTTCAGTCCTTTTTATACGAAATGGAGTTTTAGGTTGTAATGAGAATAATTTATCTACATTAGGTTTTATCGTTTTGTAAATTCTTTCAAAATTATCCATTACTTGTTGAGGATCTGTAAATGGGCGTAGTTCTTTTTTAGTTCTAACATCATTTAAAAACTCTTTCAAGGTTCCTTTGAAGCCTACTTCATTTTTTACTTTTTCCATTTCGGAATTTAATAAGGCTACTTCTTTTAAACCTAAATCATGAATCTCTGATGGATTTTTTTCCGTTGTGGTCCATTGTTTTACTAATACTTTGTAGAGATTATTTCCGCCAGGTATATCTCCAATACCACTGGTACTTCTGCAAGCAGGTACGTATTCTGTTTTCATAAACGCCACCAGTTTTTGAAACTTAGGAATTAGGTTTTTGTTTATTGAAGTGGCATATTCTTTAGACAAGGTATTTTTTTGTTCTTCGGTAAAATTAGAAGGGAACTTTTTACAGCTAGAGTAGAATAAATTGTCTTCTGCATTAGAAGTTATCATGTCTTCAAACTGTGGAATTACTTTTTCAGCTAATGCTTTTGGTAATACTACTTTTTGAGCAATTCCTTTTTTCATATAAACCATCGCTGAATCAATCCAAACAGCATACAATTCCATTCGTTTTAAGAATTTTTTATAGTCCATTTCTGTTTTAAAGGGTTGGGCACTTTCGGCACTAGCAAATTGACCCATGGTTATATGGGTTCCATCAAACTGTTCGATTGGCATCAAATTACCGTTTTGTTTTAGTAACTCGGTACCCACTTCAGCTTCCCATTTGATTATCTCATAACTGTTCTTCTCTTCCTCAGACAATTGTAAAGTGTCTACACTTTGCAATTCATTTAAGTACTTTTCATAAAAGGCGTTTTTCTTTTTACAGTAGGAATCCGTCATTTCGAAGACTAATTGATCGTCATAATCATGTTGGTCGCTTTGTGTAGCGTTCAATGGATTCAGTTCGTTTTTTTCCTTAAAATAGGAATCGGTGATTGCTTTAAAATCTTGTCTTTTATGATCGGATTTACAGTTTACAAATAATATTGACAAGCATAGCACTATGGTAAAAGAAAATAAGTTTTTCATATAAATTGGTTTGGTTGTATAAAACTATTACTATTAGTTGTTGGTTTTGTTAAAACTATGATAAATTAACCATGATAAACGCGGGAAGCAATAATATGGCCCTCCTTAATTTCTAATAATTCTGCTACTAATAGATCATCTTCATTGGCTACTATACGA
The DNA here is from genome assembly GCA_947371275.1 of Flavobacteriaceae bacterium. Lineage (GTDB taxonomy): Bacteria > Bacteroidota > Bacteroidia > Flavobacteriales > Flavobacteriaceae > Flavobacterium. The sequence continues at coordinate 2,889 of CANBOV010000064.1, forward strand.
GTGTATTCCATAAATACTCTATCTGAATTTGAAGTTAGCGATGTGACTTTATAATGCAGGCTAGGTAATCGATCAAATGCCTCTTTCCACCAAGTACGCAAAGCTTCTTTTCCAATTACCAATCCATTTGTTTCCGGATGATGTATTTTTAGTTTTGGACTGTAGTGTTGTGCTTCATCATCATATAAGGACAATAATTTTTCTAAGTTGTGAGCATTAAAGGCTTCAAACCAAAGATGGGCTATAGACAAGTTTTTTTCTGTTGACATAGTTTCTAAATAAAAAATCCCAATAAATGGGATTTTATGATTGTAAAAATATACTTTTTTAAACGTTTTTCAAATTGATTATTTCCTGTTCAGTCAGGAATCTCCAATTACCACGAGGCAAGTTCTTTTTGGTTAGACCTGCAAAAGATACGCGGTCAATTTTCAATACATCATATTTGAAACTTTCAAATATAGCACGAACTACTTTTACATTAGGGGTTCTCAATTTTAAACCAATTTCAGTTTTAGGTTCGTTGTCAATATAGGAGATTTCATCCACAAATAATTTATGACCATCAAGTGTTACTCCAGTAGCTATTTTTTCTAAATCTTCAAATTTCAAATTTTTATCTAAAGAAACTTGGTATATTTTGGTAGACTTTTGATTTGGCAGACTGAATTTTCTAATCATATCTGTGTCATTAGTAAAAACCAATAGACCAGTAGTATTCTTATCCATTCTTCCAATGGGTTGTATTTTTGCTTTGGTAGCAGCCCGAACTAATTCTAATACATTTCTATGATCTGCATCGTCTTCATTAGAAGTGGTGAAGTTTTTCGGTTTGTTTAATACGATGTATTCTTTCCGTTCTGGGGTTAAAACAGCACCATCAAAATTTACTACATCACCAGGCTTCACTTTGTGTCCCATTTCGGTAATAACTTCACCGTTGACTTTCACATTTCCTGATTGTATGTAAATATCTGCATCACGACGCGAACAAACTCCTGAGTTAGAGATGTATTTATTCAAGCGAATGTCATCGGATTTTAAAGGTTTTGGAACATTGTTTTGGGCTACTTTTGTAGGTCTTTTAGAAGCCGCTTCATCAGTGACTGGTTTTGCTTTCTTAGGCCCTTGGGCTCTCTTAGCCATTGCAGGTTTTGGCTTATTCGAGTTTGGTCGAGAACTGTTAGGTCTTGAACCACCTCGGTTATTTTTGCCTTCCTTCTTATTCATAAATTCTGTAATTAACTTCGTCTGTTTAGCCATTTTGGCCTAGTTGGGGCAAAGATACGCATTTCAGCTGCTTTATAGCTGCTATTTATAACCTAAGCGTAACATGTTTTGTTTTTTTGCCAAAAATGCATTAGGAAGAAGCGAGTAATATTGATGAATACTATAATAATTTAAGTAACCTTTTTCCATGTATCAATACTTCAGGATTTATTAAGACAATGCAAAACACGCCTGAGACCACAAGGAATTTTAATATGTTGTGGAGTTTTAAGTAATCTAGTTTGGAATTTGACTTCCATAGTTTTTGCAAAAAGAAAAGCAGAATAATGCTACTCAAATAAAAATAGAGATCCATGTAGCCCACTTCAAAAATATCTACTAAAAAATAGATAGGTATAGTAGTAGAAATCGTAAGAAGTGTAATAATCTTTTTAGAAAAAGATTCACCATATAAAACAGGTATGGTTTGATAATCATTTGCGATATCGCCTTTAATATTCTCTAAATCTTTAATCATTTCCCGTATTAATAGCAAAAGGAATAAGAAAGTAGCATGAGCGAATATTTGAGGATAGATGTTTTTATAATACAATAGAATCGCGAAAAAGGGAAGCACTGCTAGAAAAGAAGCTGTTAAATTTCCTATAACCGCAATCTTTTTTAGTTTATGAGAATAAAACCAAATTAGAAATATATAGGATGAGAAAAATAAAACGGCTCTAAAAGAAACTAAACAAGCCAATAATGCTACTATAAAGTTAACTGTAAAGTAGACATTTAATTTAGTTTTTTGACTGACTAATCTATCGAGTTGCGATTTGTTAGGTCGGTTTATTAAGTCTTTATTGCTGTCGTAAAAGCTATTGATGATGTACCCCGAAGCAATAGTAAAGCTAGTTACTAATACGATTATGAATAGATTAAAATCAAGTAATACATTTAAAGCTCTTTTGTTTTCGGGAGCTAAAATAAAAATGGCAGAGAGGTATTGCGCTAATACGATAACAGGAATGTTATAACCGCGAACTACGGAAAACAAACTGATAATTTTCATTACAAGAAGTTTGTTTTTACGGCTTAGCATTGGGTTTTGGAATCAATTAGAATTGGTACACAACTTCTAGTTTATACTCTTTCAGAGATTGTTTTGCTTTTGCTAAATCTTGAGTAAAACCTAAAATGTAACCACCGCCACCAGAACCACAAAGTTTTAAGTAGTAATCATTTGTATCAATTCCTTTTTGCCAAACGCCATGAAATTGCTCGGGAATCATAGGTTTAAAGTTGTTTAATACTACTTTTGAAAGTTGTTTTGTGTTTTCGAAAAGGGATTTCATATCCCCTCCTAAGAAGTTTTCAACACACGCGTCAGTGTATTTGACAAATTGATTTTTCAACATTTTACGAAAACCTTCTTCTTTTAAGTTTTCCATAAAGATATTGACCATTGGAGCCGTTTCTCCTACTATACCAGAATCTAGTAAAAATACTGCCCCCTTGCCCGTAGCACTTTGAGAGGGGATGCCAGTAGCTTCGATATTGTCTTTAGAATTGATTAAAATAGGAATGCTTAAATAACTATTTAAAGGGTCCAGACCTGAACTTTTTCCATGGAAGAAAGATTCCATTTGGGAAAAGATGGCTTTTAATTGCAATAACTTCTCTCTAGTTAAATTCTCTAAAACGGTTATCTTATTATCGGCGTATTTGTCATAAATAGCTGCTACTAAAGCGCCGCTGCTTCCTACACCATATCCTTGAGGGATACTGGAGTCAAAATACATACCGCGGGCAACATCAGCTTTTAATACTTCAAGATTGAATGTAACTAACTCTGGTTGGTCGTGTTGTAATTGTTCGAGATACGTCACAAAACGAACAAGGCTTGCGTTAGATTTAAGAGCTTCATCAGACGGCTGCTCATCCACTTTCAAAGCGCCATTATAAAAGTTATATGGGATGGATAAACCTTTAGAATCTTTGATAATTCCGTATTCTCCGAAGAGTAATATTTTTGAGTAAAAAAGCGGTCCTTTCATAGATATTAATTGATAGTTTCAATTGCACCGAATCCAATTTCATCACAAATATACTGACCATTTTGACAATAGCCAACTAATTCAGTAGTAATAAATTGTAAAACAGTGGCTCTAACGTTTTCGGGGTATAAAACATGGACATTGGCACCGGCATCTAGCGTAAAACAAATAGGAATATTCGTTTGATTACGGTAATTCCAAATTTTATGTATTATTTCTAATGTATTTGGTTTCATTAAAATAAAATAGGGAACCGAGGTCATCATCATGGCATGTAGGGTTAATGCTTCGCTTTCTACTAATTTTATGAATTCAATGTGGTTTCCTGTTTCTAAAGCTTTTTTTAGGGCTGACAAATTATGATGTGCTTGCGCAAAACGCTGTTCGGCAAAAGCATGGTTGTGCATTAAGTCATGGCCTACGGTGCTGGACACTTGTTTTTCTCCTTTATCCACTAACAGAATCGTGTCTTGATAGTTTTTGAAATTGTCATGAACTTTTGATGGAAATGCTACGCCATATAAATCAGAACTATTTTCAATTTCGGTATGATGTCCCCAAACTACTAGGTTTCCTTTTATACTTCTGCAAGCACTTCCAGAGCCTAATCTAGCTAAGAAAGAAGCTTTTTGGTGAAAGTACTCTTTGGTTATGGAAGGGTTTATGTCTTTTTCCAAACTCATTATATTCAGTGCTAAAGCAGCCATTCCGGAGGCAGAAGATGCAATTCCTGAGCTGTGAGGAAAAGTATTTTGCGTATCTATGGTAAAGTGATAGTCTTTTAAGTAGGGGCAATAGGAGTCAATACGTTCAAAGAACTTTATGATTTTTGGTTTGAACTCTTCTTTGGGCTGTCCTTCGAAAAGTAAGTCAAATGAGAAAGTTCCTTTGTTTTCTATTTTGTTAAAACCTAATTTAGTAATTGTTTTACATTGGTTTAAAGTAAAACTTATAGAAGGGTTGGCTGGGATTTGATGGTCTTTTTTACCCCAATACTTTACTAAGGCTATATTACTAGGGGCGCTCCATTGATAGCTACCTGAATCTGGTTGATTGGGACTACCCGTAAAAATGAAATCCTTTTCGATTCTCATGGAATTAGAAATTTAGGCAAAGATACTTTTTTTACCAAAGCAACCGGATTTTGTTTACTATATTTGATTATTATTTAAACAAATTAAGATGCAAAAAATTATTAGAATTGCAACGGCTGTAACAACTTGTATGGTTATTGGTTATTTGTCGGGGATGGTTACTCGCGATAGTATTACCACTTGGTATCCCACTTTGATCAAGCCAGTATTTAATCCGCCTAATTGGGTTTTTGCGCCAGTTTGGTCTTTGTTGTATGTAATGATGGGTATTTCTGGTGGGTTAATTTGGACTAAATTAGAGACTGATGAAGTGGCCGTTAAGGGTGCATTTAAATTGTTTATTGGGCAATTGGCGTTGAATGCTTTTTGGTCTTATTTGTTCTTTGGGTTGCATAATCCTTTATTGGCCTTGGTTGAAGTTTTGTTGTTATGGTTACTTATTTATGAAACTTATACTAAGTTTAAAGTAATTGATAAAGTGGCAGGTATGCTACTGGTTCCCTACTTAGCATGGGTTAGTTTTGCTGCGCTGCTTAATGCCAGCATTTGGTGGTTAAATAGATAAAAAAAGTCCCGAATTATCGGGACTTTTTTTTGGAGAATTATATGTTATTCAATGATTAATTTCTTAGTTACTTTTGCGTTTGAATCCGCGGTTATTTCAATTAAGTAAACTCCTTTTGCTAAAGAGGCTACATCCAATGTAGCGCTGTCTGTTGCAGGGGTGCTTACTACTTTAATGGCTTTTCCTAGCACATCATATAAAGTTATTTTTGAAATCCTTTCAAGACTGTTTATAACTTCAAGTTGGACTAAAGTACTGGCAGGATTAGGATACAAAATCAAACTAGCATCATTAAAGCTTATGGTACTTAAAGGTTGGGTGAACTTAACATTAAACGTATTCGTTACAATCGCGTCATTGCTGTCAAAATAAATAGAGGCATTGTTAGGGATTATATCTCCCGTTTGAAATCCTGGTTTTAATTTCACTTTAAATTCAACATACCCTATACTACTGGTCGCATCAACGGTAGAAGAAGGGAGGTAGATGTTTTTAAACGTCCAGGTTAAATGATTACCTATTCTATTCATTACATAACTATGGCTGGCGCTTTCCATAAGGACGGTTTCTTCATCGATTTTAGCATCAAGAAAGTCTTCGATATGAATATCAATAGCACTTGCCGTCCCGTTGTTTTGGAATCGGATGGTGTAGTGGAAATAGTCGTCTTGACTGAATTGATTGAAAGGAAGTCTGCTGCCGTGTGATTCCATTTTGTCGTTAGGGTCATACGAATTAACTACGATTTGGGCATTGGAGGCGGTATTGTTGGAAGCATTTACATCCCCGTTTACACCGGTTATGGTTGCCGTATCGGTAAGTAAGTCATTTAGGTTTACCGTAGGAATGGCCGGTACAGTCATGGTTACATTGATTACTCTAGTTTCGTTTGGTAATAGATTAGTGAAATTGTAACTGAATCCGGTTGCGTTATTGGTAATACCAGTTTGACTTACTGACGCAATGGTAACGGGACTTGGTTTTACAAAGGATAGTGTTCCGTTGGTTGCATTAAGGCCCTGGTTTCTATATACAATTTGGTTGATGTAGTTCAAAGTAGGGCGGGGTACCGAAAGCGGGGCAATAGAGACTGTTACATCAGTGCAATCAAGCGTTGAGGTTATTGGAAAATAAAGTGTTTGCGTTCCACTGCCAAGTGCGATACTTATGTCAGTATAGTTTGTAGTTCCTGCATTGAAATAAGCAGCAAATTCGGGTTGGATTACATAACTAAAATCATAAGAATTGGAAGGATTGGCATCGTAAAGGGCATATCGACCGATAGGCGAATAGCCACTAACATTAATCCCATCATTGTTTTGTTGGTATACAAATGTGCCATTCGAAAATAGACTTTCGTTAGGATCTTTAATGCCATCATTATTGGTGTCTACAAAGGCAACCAATAACACTTTATCAGCATCGGGAGCACATATTACGTTGGCTAGCCAACCAGGATTGTTTACTGTAGTATCACTTCTGAATCTAAAGGTTAAACAGCCATCTGGACTAGAAGAGGTAAATGGACCGGGTAGCGTAGTTCCCCAATATCCACCTGCTAATCCGCCAGGTACATTAGCTGCGGGGTTAGAAGTTGCAATTTGTGGGGCAGCAATTGAATTTCCATCAAACACATATAGGGCATCCCAAGTTGCTTCGGTGTTGAAGGAACTGAAAATAACGGTAACTACATCGCCTGCTGTTTCAGGACAAATGGTGTAGGTGTCGTCAGCGCTATTGGTGTAGTTTGCTGATTCGCCACCATTGTCAACAAATAGCCCTCCACATGCGGGTGGTGTCATAGGGGTGCAAAAATTATATCCTAGAGACCATAAGCTGGCATCATTGGCATTACAAAGTGCTCTAACATAAAAGGTGTAGCAAGTATTTGGCGTAAGACCCGTAATCAAATAAGGATTTAGAGTACTAGCGGCGCCTACGGTTTCTGCTGTAGGAACAGGAGAACCTGCGGGGACAATATAAATATCCCATGCGTTTGCAGCAGTATTGGTCCACCCTAAAGTGGCTGAATTACTGGAGATGTTTGTAGCTGTTAGCGCCGTTGGCTGAGGGCAGCTAGGTGGAAGACCGCAAGTTACATCGGCAACCCAACCTGGGTTATTGACGCTAGGGTCAGAACGGAACCAAAACGTTAAGCACCCCGTTGGGTTATTTGCTGTAAATGGGCCTGGTATAGTGGTGCCCCAATAGCCGCCGGGTAAACCACCAGGAACATTACCGCTTGGATTTGTGCTAGGAATCATTGCGCTTGTTATGGAATTACCATCAAATGCATAAAGTGCATCCCAGGTAGCTTCGGTATTGAATGAAGTAAAAGTAACGGTAACTACATTTCCAGGCGTATCTGGACAAATGGTATAAACGTTGCTAGAACTATTGGCATAATTTGCGGTAGCTCCCCCATTATCTATAAATTGGCCACCACAAACCGGAGGCGTAGTTAGGGTGCAAGCATTTAGTGGCGAAGACCAAGTACTGAAATCGGTAGTAGAGCAAATAGCTCTCACATAAATAGTATAGCAAGTATTTGGGTTTAGACCGGTAATTACCGTTGGATTTGTTGGAGTAACTATGCCACTATCTGAATTTGTAGGAGCTGGAGCGCCATTTGGTACCGCTATGTATTCCCAAGTCGTAGCATTACTATTTCCGACCCAGGCCAAGGTAAGTGAGGTTGAGGTTATATTTGATGCTGTTAGTAAGGTTGGAGCAGGGCAGGTAGGTGGTGGAGAACAGCTTACATCGGCAACCCAACCTGGATTGTTTACAGAGCCATCACTTCTAAAACGGAATGTAAGACTCCCATCTGCGCTAGAGGAGGTGAAAGGACCTGGAATCGTTGTACCCCAAAATCCTCCTGCAAGTCCTCCTGGAACTGTGGATGCAGGATTTGTGCTGGCTATTTGAGGAGCATTTATCGAATTCCCGTTGAATACATATAAGGCATCGTAATTGATTTCTGTGTTGAAGGAAGTAAAGGTTACGGTAACCATTTGACCTGGAGTGCTTGGATAAATCGTAACGGTAGAATCAGTATTGTCTGCATAATTTGCATTGGCACCTGCTGGATCAGTGAACGTACTTCCGCAGCTAATGTTTTGTCCAAAACTGCTGAATATTGATAAGAATAATGCAGCCAAAAGACTGAAGTGTAGTTTTGTTTTCATATTGGTTTGGTTAGTTGACAATTCAAATATAATTGATTTTAAGTAGATTATAAAAAAAAGTCCCGAAATAACTCGGGACTTTTTTACTTTCTTCAGAAAATATTTATTCTATGATGAGCTTTTTGATTTGTTTTAAGTTGTGCTCAGAAGTTATTTCTAATAGATACACTCCTTTACTTAGATTTGAAACATCGATTGATGTTTGGGTTGCGGCAATATTTTCCATGCTAGTGATGGTTTTTCCTAGTACATCATATAGGCGAATGCTGTTTAATGTTTCGCTTGTATTTTGCAGGTTGATTTGAACCAAATTATGGGCCGGGTTAGGATAAATAGTAATGTCATTACTTGTAAAAGTACTATTTCCAAGTGTGGCTACAAATTGTGTATTGAATGCATTGGTAACAATGGCTGGATTTGAATCAAAATAAATAGAAGCTGCATTTGGAATAATATCTCCTATCGCAAAACCAGGATTTAATTTCACTTTGAAGGTGATGTACCCTTTGCTCAAGGCATCATTTTGAATTGCCCCCACTAAGTTGATGAAGTTAAACTTCCATACTAAATGATTGTTTACACGTTCTAAAATATAGTCATGACTAGCGCTAATCATTCTAATAGAGGCAGGGTCGATTCTACTGTCTAAAAGATCTTCTACTCTAATGTTGATGGCATTGGCTGTTCCTGTATTTTGAAAATGTATGGTGTAGTATAAATAATCATTTGAAGTAAATTGATTAAATTGAATTTTACCACCATGTGCTTCAGTTACCTCGTTAGGGTCATAGGATGCTACGACTACTTGTGAATTTGAGAACGAATTGTTGGTCAAATTAATATCATTTGACGGTGCTGAAACAGCGGCACTATCGGTTAGCAAATCCCCTAGGTTTACTGTTGGTATTTCAGGAATACTCATGGTAACATAGATTGCTCTAGTTTCATAAGGTTGTAAATTGGTAAACGTGTAGGTAAAGCCATCGGCATTGGAAACGGCATCAGCCTGATCAATTGAAAGAATTGAAGTTGCTGGGCTTTTAACAAAAGTAATGGTGCCCGAAGTAGTGGCAACCCCTTGGTTTCTGTACACAATTTTGTTGATATAGGTAAATCCAGGTCTTGGTTGGGTTACCGGTACAATTGAAACGGTTACATCATTAAAACCTTGCATTAACGTTACAGGGAAGTACAGCGTTTGGTTAGGATTAACGGCTATATTGATATCGTTATAGGTTACTGGAGAAGCGGTATAATAAGCGCTAACTTCAGGGTTGATGTTATAGCTAAAATCATAAGTGTTAGCGGTTGAATCATAGACGGTATAGGTTCCGAACGGAGAAGTGATGTTGGTTGTAGGGTCAACATTGTTTTGTTTGGTCGCAAAAGAACCGTAGGTGAAATTCACTTCGTTGTTGTCTTTGATGCCATTGTTGTTTTCGTCTATGAAGGCTACTAATTGTACTTTATCATTACACTCTGGTGGTCCAGATGTGAAGCTACCTGCTTCAATGAATACAGAAGAATCATAAATGCTGTCTCCTCTATCGGCAATCACCAATTTTATGTGGTAGTTGTGATTTGGTAGGATAGCAGATGAAGCCGTCATCACAGCGGTTTGTCCATTGTAGTTGGTTGCTGAATTATAGATGTTGCCATTAAGGTTATACTGTGCAAAATAGCCAATATTTTCAGAGCTACAGCCTCCATTATTGGCAGCATCTCTAATGGTTACTACGGATACTGGCGTGGTAGTTCCTGGAACTACCGCTAAGTTGGTTGTTACTCCTGTTTCTAGGTCGGTTAAAAGAAATGCGAACGCATCGGAGTAGTCACATTGAAACGTTCCGTATTCTTCAGAAGCAAAAAGGAAATTGAAACTCATGAATTCGTTTAAACTTGAGAAATCAAATTCTAATTTGGTTGCATTGAATGAATTCATTACGTTGCCTGTAGCGGTAGTAATGATATTCTCCAATTCAGGATCCCCGACCCAATTGGTGGCTCCTTCTCCTACCGTTGAAATGTTTGGTCCTGGAGCGCTTAAGGCATTTCCAGAAGATAAAATAATTCCAGAGGAAAGGGGGAAAGTAGTATTTACGTTAGTAAAATAGCCAATACCGTTTACAGAACCGTAATTTGTTCCTGTTACCGAAGTTACATTAGAAATGGCGATGCATGGATTATTTACTAATACATTGTTTATTAATTGTTCTGGCGTATAGTCTGTCGTGTTTGTTATTAAAGGTGCGCCATTATTGGTTGTAGTAAATGATACTGCCGTAGACCAATCGGTAGTATAGCTTGAAGAGCAAATGGTTCTAATGTACACATCATAGCCAGATAAAGCGTTTAAACCAGTCACTGTGTATGGGCTTGGTACAATTATTCCAGTGTCTGTGGCCAAAGGTGCAGGAGTGCCAGTTGGTACTACTAAAACTTCATATTGAGTAGTTCCTAAAGCGGTCCAATTGATTACTGCGCTGTAGGCTGAAACATTGGATACCGTTGCTGTAGGTGTAAGGCAAGCTGGCATGGTAAAAGTATATGGATTTGACCAATTGCTGCTGTCTGTAGAAGAACATACAGCTCTAACATAGAACAGGTAATCAGCGGCTGTTAAACTATCAAAAACATAAGGATTAGCACTGGTTAGTGTTCCTGTTGTAGTGCTGGTTGGAGCTTCGCCATTTGCTGGTACTGCTAACACTTCCCATTGCGTTGCTGCACCGTTTTCGGACCAACTAAGGCTTACGTTGGTTGGGGTGTTGTAATTCGCCATTAAGTTGGAAGGTCTAGGACAAGTGATGACCGCACCACAGCTGATATCTGCCGACCAGCCTGGGTTATTAATGGAAGTGTCACTTCTAAAACGAAATGTTAAGCAACCATCGGCGCTGGTTGACGTAAAGGGACCAGGATTAGTGGCTCCCCAATATCCTCCTGCTAAACCACCTGGGACATAGCCCGCTGGATTGGCACTTGCGATTTGAGGCGCGTCAATTGAATTACCATCAAAAACATATAA
>CANBOV010000065.1 GCA_947371275.1 Flavobacteriaceae bacterium
ACTCGGTGCTTTTTATTTTTATTCTTTTATAAACTTTCCAGTTGCAGTTCCTTTATCGCTTAGTATCTTAATAAAGTAGCTTCCTGTTTTTAAATCCGAAACGTCTATAGTTTCTTTAGGATTTGTACCTACTTGAACTAATTGTCCCAAGGTATTGTAGATACTAATAGAACTAATCGTTGTTTTTTGTTTAGCCGTTAGGGTTAAACTGCTTTTCGCCGGTACGGGAGCCAGAGTAAAGACGGTATTAAAATCAAAATCAACGTTGCCTAAGGATTGTATCGTAGTCGTGGCAGTATTGGTAACAATGGGCGCATTATAATCAAAGTAAATGTTGGCCGTATTGCTAAAGCTATCGCCTACTACTAAGGTTGGTTTGGTTTTTATTTTAAAGGCAACATACCCGTCATTATGGGTATCATCAAAGGGGAGATTGATGTTTTCAAAGATAAATTCTACTTGATTGGTATGCGTAATTCGCGTTGAAAAAGCAGCACTGCCGCTCATTGACACTAAACTATTGATGTCATATTTAGTAGTGTCAATCATGTCTTTGACTACTATATTCTCAGCATTGGCTGTACCAGTATTTTCAAAACGAATCACATAATGTAAATTTTTACTCACTGCGGTTATTGGAATGGTAGTGCCTTCTAAACAGGTTTTGTCATTGGGGTCTAAAGAATTTACCACTAACTGATAAAAGATAGACGTATTGTCGGCCGGAGTTTCATCGTCGGCGCCCACTATCGTTGTCATGAAAATTAATCCGTCACCATCGTTTACAGCGGGAGTTTCCGTAGGCGAGTTCACATTTAAGGTAAGAAATAATTGGCGATATTCAAAGGGTTGTAAATTGGTAAAACTCCAGCTCAAGTTATTGGTTGTCTGATTGTCAGGCGTTAAACTTGCGCTAATGAAGTCCAGTACAGCATCGTCAAAATTTAAGGTAACCGATCCATTTTGGATGGTTGTACCTTTATTTCGATAGCGTACTAAATAGGTAGTATCAAAACCGGGGCGAGCATTAGTAACAGGTATCATCAAAATGTCTAGGTCATTGTAGGGTCCATTTGAAGTAATGCAAAAATCCTGAATAAATGAAGTTGATGTTGTAGGGAAGGAAACGGTTGTTGTTTCTGGAGTAACTGAATAATAAGCAGCGGCTTCTCCCAATAAAGGGGTGATGGTATAGGCTCCCGCTTGAACATCGTAGTGATAATTCCCTGAAGCATCAGCAATCAAATCGGCAATCGAGGCTCCGTTTGAAAACTGCAGTTTTAAATTGGGATACGCGATGTCATTCACATCACACCCATTGTGGTTGCTGTCTTCTCTGTTTTTCCCTTCAATAGAATAGTAGTCGCCACCTGGGGTAAAAGTACAATAACTGTTCACGTGGCAGTTGGGAAAATTACTAGTAATGGCATTCTGAACGTCTGGTGTTTCTGCATCATCAGCACAGATGTATTCCAAATTTGGATTGGATGAAATGATAAGGGTATCTGTATTACCATTTTTTAGATTCAAAGTGGTGAGCAAGTTCGACGAACAATTTAAATCTACGGAATAGTGTGCATTGCTAATGTCAAGGGAGGTAAGGCTGTTGTTTTGACAATTTAAAGTGTAGATATTGGGGTTGTGGGTTAGGTCCAAGGAGGTCATTCCACTGTCATTGCAATAAAGCTCATTAAGATTTGCCAAGTTGGTTAGGTCAATGGTATGGATTTGACTGTATTCAAATTGGAGGTAAACCAACTCATTTAAATTTGATACATCCAAAACGGTTAATGGATTTATAGCACAATTTAATACGGTAAGATTATTCAAATTACTTAGGTCTAATGAAGTCAGCAAATTGCTGTTACATTGTAATACTATTAATTGGCTAAAGGGACTCAAGTCTATGGCTTGTATTTCGTTACCGGCACAGCTTAATTCGGTTAAATTAACCAAGTTGTTAATAGCAACGTTCGGAAGGTGGTTGAAGTCAAAATAGAGTTTTTCAAGCGTAGTTAATGAGTTTACATCCAAATAAGTAAGTTGATTATCTGAACAAAATAGATTTTTCAAATGAACTAAACTGGCAACATTTAAGATTGATAGGTTGTTTTGGCTACAATATAGATTTTCAATATTTACTAATCCGCTTAAGTTTAGGGAGGTCAAAGAATTGTTATTGCAATTTAATTCTTTGAGACTAAGTAACATTGACACATCCAAAGTTCCTGCCAACACTTGGTTGTTTTGGCAGTGCACTAGTTCAAGATGCGTTAAATTACTAACATTTAAGCTGGTAAGTTGGTTATTTTCGCAATACAACTGTTTTAAGTTTGTAAAACTCCCTATGCCCGTTAAATCGGCTATGGCGGCATAGGAAACCGTTAATCGATATACTAGTAAAGCTTCACTTACTTGAATTTCACTATCGTTGTTAGTGTCAATTTTGAGGGGAGAACCAAAATTATCTTTAGCGATACTATTAGTGGTACTGGCTTGTAATAATTTTGTTTTAAAATTAGTATCGGGGATGTTAATGATTTGTGCATTTGATCTGAATCCGATAAAGGCCATAACAAAAAGGAAGTATAGTTTTTTCATAGATGATGATTCAGGGTCAAAGATATATAAAAGCCTTATAGTAAAAACAAAAAAACCGCCAAGGGTTAGCAAGGCGGTTTTTTATCTTTATTCTTGAATCTCATTTCCTCCATTGTCAAAGAAGTGATATTCTAAATACGTGTAAGCGTCACGCGGTATAATTTTCACCCACTTTTTATGTTCAAAAAACCATTTTGAACGTAATGATGGAAAACCTTTTTTAAGGTAGGCTGCCACAAAAGGGTGAACATTAAGTTTCACTCCGCTATGGTCTTTGATAATCTTTTCAAGTGAAAAATTGATCTTGTCAATGATTTGAATAGGTGCATCTACATCACTACTCAAGTTGTTTGGATTTTCTTCCCTTGTTTCGATATTTACTTCTGGGCGTACCCTTTGACGGGTGATTTGGACTAAACCAAATTTACTTGGAGGCAATATCTTGTGTTTTGCTTTATCATCGCTCATCTCTTCTCTCAAAAAGTTGAACAATACTTGACGGTTGTCTGAATTTTGCATATCAATAAAATCGACTACAATAATACCCCCCATATCTCTTAGACGTAATTGTCTAGCGATTTCGGCAGCGGCAATCATATTGACTTCTAAGGCAGTGTCTTCTTGGTTGCTTGCTTTGTTAGAACGATTTCCGCTATTCACGTCTATAACGTGCAAGGCTTCTGTATGTTCTATAATCAAATAAGCTCCTTTACTCATGGAGACCGTGCGCCCAAAAGACGTTTTGATTTGTCGCTCTATGTGGTATTTTTCAAACAATGGCGTGTCTTTCGACTGATAAAGTTTTACTATTTTTTGTTTCTCAGGAGCTATTTCGGCTAAATAGTCCTTAGTTTCTTGGTACAACTCTTCATCATCAATTTGGATACTTGTAAAAGTATCGTTGAAAACGTCTCGGAGTATAGAAGAAGCTTTATTAAGCTCTCCTAATATCTTGGACGGATGATGAGCAGTTGGTAGTTTTTTACACATTGCAGTCCATCTTGATAATAAGTTCTGCAAATCTTTTTCTAATTCGGCTATGCTTTTGCCTTCGGCTACTGTTCTCACAATAACGCCAAAACCTTTTGGTTTGACAGATTGTACTAGTTTTTTAAGTCGGTCTTTCTCTTCTTTCGATTCTATTTTTTGTGAAATAGAAACGCGATCAGAAAAAGGAACTAACACTACAAATCGGCCTGCGAAAGAAAGCTCAGAGCTTATACGCGGACCTTTGGTGGAGATAGGTTCTTTTACGACTTGTACTAATACTGATTGATTAGCACTCAGAATGTCTGATATGGTACCGTTTTTATCAATCTCTTTCTCAAACTGAAAGTTTTTTAGGGAGAAATCTTTTAGTTTACCTGCGCTTACAAGTTTTATGAATTTCAAATAGGAAGCTAAACTAGGTCCTAAATCGTGGTAATGTAAAAAGGCGTCTTTTTCAAAGCCTACATTTACAAAAGCGGCGTTCAGACCTGCAACGGGTTTCCTGATTTTGGCAATAAAAATATCGCCTACTTGGAAGTTGCTTGTTTCTTCTTGTTTGTGTAATTCAATTAGTTTTCCATCTTTTAATAAGGCAAAATCTACAGCATCTTCACCACTACGGATGATAAGTTCTTTATTCATGTTGTAAATTTTTATCCGAACTTTTTGCAATAGGCAATAAGCAATAGGCGATAGGCAAAATGCTTATGGCTTACAGCTTATGACTTAGAGCTAATTGTCAGGATGGATTAAACATTTTAAACAGGTATTGTTTTTACCCGACGAGAATAAAAAAGTAGAATTAAGCCGCAAGAAAAAAGACATATTGTCTTGGTTCTTGTTTCTTTACCCTTGCTTCTCTTCTCAATTTCAATGAACGTTTTTTAAAAAAAGAAAAGTAGTTTAGAACTACTTTTTCTTTTTGTGACGGTTAGCTCTCGCTCTTTTTTTACGCTTGTGAGTAGCTACCTTATGTCTTTTTCTTTTTTTACCACTTGGCATAAGTTCGGTTTTTTGTGATTAATAAATAAGTTTTATACTGCTACTTCAGTATTTGTTTTCACTGATTCTACGAATACTTTAGCAGGTTTAAATGCTGGAATGTTGTGAGCAGGAATTTTGATAGTTGTATTTTTAGAAATGTTTCTTCCTGTTTTTTCAGCTCTTGTTTTGATAATAAAGCTACCAAAACCTCTTAAATAAACATTGTCTCCTGTTTCTAAAGAAGTTTTTACTTCTTCCATAAACGCTTCAACAGTTGCTTGAACATCTCCTTTTTCAAGGCCTAATTTTTCTGAAATTTTCGCTACGATATCTGCTTTCGTCATTTTCTTTCGTATTTTAATATTATGTGTAATTTTTTGAGGTTGCAAATATATGAATTAAAAAAACAATATTTCAAGCATAATCTATTAAAATTTAATCACATAAAGATTTATTTTTGCACTCTACTTTTTAGTTATGAAATTCTCCAACTTGTTAGTTCAATGGTATTTACAAAACAAACGTGATTTGCCTTGGCGAAATGACTCCGATCCTTATACTATTTGGCTCTCTGAAATTATGCTGCAACAAACAAGAGTTGCACAAGGATTGCCTTATTATTTGCGTTTTACAGAAGCATTTCCCACCGTTTTTGACTTAGCCAATGCAAGCGAACAAGAGGTCCTCAAATTGTGGCAAGGATTGGGTTATTATTCTCGTGCTAGGAACTTACATAAAACGGCGCAGCAAATCGCATTTGATTATAGTGGAGAGTTTCCAAAAAATTATAAAGATTTATTGCAATTAAAGGGTGTTGGCGAATATACTGCTGCTGCCATTGCCTCCTTTTCTTACAATGAAGATGTACCCGTAGTCGATGGCAATGTATACCGGGTATTATCTCGCTATTTTGGAGTGGAAACTGACATAGCTTCGGCGGGAGCCAAAAAAGAGTTTACTCAAATAGCAGCGGTAGTATTGCCTAAAGGAAAAGCGAATCTGTTCAATCAAGCCATAATGGAGTTTGGCGCTTTACAATGTGTACCAAAAAATCCAGTTTGTCATCACTGTATTTTTAATGACAGTTGTGTTGCTTTGCAAAGGAAACAAGTTGCGCTACTCCCTGTCAAATTAAAGAAAGTAAAAGTGACCCAACGGTATTTTAACTATTTAGTTTTATCTGATGATAATGAGCACACGATGATTCAGCAACGTACCGCTAAAGGGATATGGCATAATTTAAATGAATTCCCATTAGTTGAAACAAATATAAATTCGACTATATCCGATATAATTGAATTAATCGAAAATCAAACATTTGTTAGGAATAAGATTTTGAGTATTTCATTGTGTAATTCAGAACCAATAGTGCATAAATTATCTCATCAGCAGTTATTTATTAGGTTTTGGAATGTTAAAATTGCTGGAATCCTTGAAAATGGAATCGACTGGGAATCAGCTAAAAAAATGCCGTTTCCGATTGTTATTTTTAATTTTATTTCCAATCAATGATTTTTTGATTCGAAAAAAGTAGTAAATTTGAAGGAAACAAATGCTTATACAATGAATGGTACCCTAAATAAAGTCTTGTTAATTGGTCACCTAGGAGATGATGTTAAAATGCATTATTTTGAAGGAGGAAATTGCATTGGCCGTTTTCCATTAGCTACAAATGAGGTTTACATTAATAAACAAACTAATGAACGTATAGCTTCTACAGAATGGCACAATTTGGTAGTAAGAAATAAAGCAGCCGAAATCTGTGAAAAATATTTGACTAAAGGAGATAAAATATATATAGAAGGAAGAATTAAATCTCGTCAATGGCAAGCTGAGGATGGTACCACTAAGTACACTACAGAAATTCAAGTAACCGAATTTACCTTTCTTACAACTAAAAAAGAAGTAGATGGGCTAAAAACACCACAGAATTTAGAACCAAAGAATGCTATTGTTGAAGCGCCAAATACTACAAGTCCTGAAAATGATTTGCCGTTTTGATATTGTTTAACTAACACATATACCATTGGACCCCGAGCCCAGTCTTACTTTTTTCTCTACCATAGACACTAAACTACTTTTTGGAAGTATTGGAATAGTGTTTTTTTTGTTTTCATCAGCTATGGTATCTGCTGCCGAAGTAGCCCTTTTTTCGCTTACTTTAAAAGATTTAAAGACTTTGGAAGGGGAAGATGCAGCTAAATCTCTATTAATTTCAAAATTATTACAACGTCCTAAAAAATTATTAGCCACCATATTAATTGCCAATAATTTTAGTCATATTGGAGTTGTTATTATTTTTTCATTTGTTGGTAAATCACTTTTTTTGGCGTTTAATAATCCGATTTTAAAATTTACCGCAGAAGTACTCCTAGTTACCTTCTTAATTCTTTTGTTCGGAGAAGTATTGCCAAAGGTATACGCTAGTAGAAATAATCTTAAGTTTTGTAAATTCATTGCCAATCCTATATTGGTTTTGGATAAATTACTTTCTCCTATTAGTTTGCCAATGCGTGCCATCACGATTTTTTTGCATGAAAAATTAGGGAAACAAAAAACTAATATTTCAGTTGATCAATTATCACAAGCTTTGGAATTAACTTCAACAGAAGATACTTCTTCTGAGGAACAAAAAATATTAGAAGGAATAGTTTCATTTGGGAATACCGATACAAAACAAGTAATGAGTCCGCGAATTGATGTTTTTGCTTTAGAAATAGAAGAAACATTTGCTGAAATTTATCCTAAAATAGTTGATAAGGGGTATTCTAGAATTCCCATATACCGTGAAAGTATTGATCAGATAGAAGGAGTTTTATTTGTCAAAGACTTGCTGCCACACTTACATAAAAAGGAATTTGATTGGAAAAAACTAATGCGCGAACCTTTCTTTGTTCCAGAAAATAAAAAACTAGATGATTTGCTTAAAGATTTTCAACGGTTGAAAAGTCATTTAGCGGTGGTTGTTGACGAATATGGTGGAACTTCTGGATTAGTATCCTTGGAAGATGTAATTGAGGAAATTGTTGGGGATATCTCAGATGAATTTGATGATGAGAACATTAGTTATACTCAAATAGATGAAAAGAATTTCATGTTTGAAGGAAAAATAAATTTAAAGGATTTTTATCGTATACTTGAGGTAGATGAAGTGGCTTTTGAAAACAGAAAAGGGGAAGCTGAAACTTTGGCCGGATTTATATTGGAAATATTAGGAAACTTTCCTAAAAAGGGACAAAAAATCCATTTTTCAACAGTATATTTCACTATCGAAGTAGTGGATAAAAAAAGGATTAAACAATTAAAAGTAACTCTTGAATAATTATAGAATGATTAGAAAATTTAGTGGTTTTTTATTGCTGTTATTATTGGTGCTTACAGAAAGTTGTAAAGATGATGTGCTACCCAAACCAGCTAGCCAACTTAGATTAGATTATCCGGTGGCAAAATACAACTCGTTTAGTAAACATTGTCCTTTTGCATTTGAAATTAATGAAGATGCTGTTATTAGCGAAGAAAATAATTGCGGGTTTACGATTCATTACCCTAAAATGAAAGCTACTATTTATTTGACCTATAAAGCAGTTAATAAGGATATTAACTTTTTATTGCGTGATGCGCAAAACCTAACTTATAAGCTACATACTTTAAAAGCAGACCAAATCATAGAACAACCTTTTGTGAACCCAAATAATAAAGTGTATGGAATGTTTTATGATGTAACTGGAAATGCAGCAACCAATTCTTTATTTTATGCTACTGACAGTATCAAACATTTTATTACGGGTTCGGCCTATTTTTATGCAAAGCCAAATTATGACTCCATATTACCTGCAGAAAGTTATGTGAAAAATGACATGCAACATTTGATGGAAACGATTAAATGGAAATAAAAAAGGAACTCAATTGAGTTCCTTTTTTATTTATGTTGTTTGCGATTATCCTTTTCCGTTGGTTTTTATATCAGATACCTTATAAGTTTCTCCATCTCCAGTAGACTCAACAGCTTTTACAATTTTTTCGGATGTTAATACAGCAGCATCAAAGTTAACAACAGCTTCTTTTTTATCAAAGTCAACGGTTGCTTTTTGTATACCATCCATTTTAGACAATTTGGTTTCAATAGTTTTTGCACAACCAATTGCACAAGTCATACCCTCTATTTTGAAACTAGCTGTTTCTGGTTTTTGAGCCACTGCAGGCGATTTGTTTTCTGCTGAAGATTCATTTGGAGAATCGTTTTTGGTTGGTTTGCTAGCAGTATCCTTGCAACTGATAAGTAAAGAAGTAGCAAGGCCTAGGGTTATAATAGATTTTATAAGTTTCATAATACGTAATTTTATATTGTTGTGGTATTGTCGTTAAATCACAGACAAAACTAATGAAAAATAAAATCGGTAGTTCTTAAAATAATTACAAAATTTGTAAAGTAAATTACAATTATGAGATCACAGCAATTGAAATGGATTATTTTATTGTTTTTAGCACTCATTTGGGGGAGTTCATTTATACTAATAAAAAAAGGACTTTTAGGATTAAATCCTTTTCAGTTAGGATCATTGCGTATTATTTTTTGTGCAACTTTTTTGTTGATTGTTGGTCTTAAAAGTTTGAGGGCTATTCCATTGCATCGATGGAAATATGTAGCGTTAACGTCTTTGTTTGGCACGTTTATTCCGGCCTATCTCTTTGCTTTTGCTGAAACTAAAGTGAGTAGTTCTATCTGCTCTATTTTGAATTCGTTAACTCCTTTAAACACTTTAGTTTTAGGGTCGTTATTATTTGGTGTAAATTTCAAAAGAAGCCAATTCGTGGGAATTATAATTGGGTTGTTTGGAACAGCAATTTTAATTTATAGCGGAAATCATCAAGTGGGAGGTGATAATTATTATTCATTTTTGGTTTTAATTGCTACCATTTGTTATGCTACGAATGTTAATCTGATTAAAAAACACCTTTCAGATGTAAAGCCATTAAGCATAACCACTGGAAATTTTGTAGTAATTTTGATTCCAGCTATTATCATTTTATCCTTTACTGATTTTAATTCAAAAATGAATTTGCCTACAACGCAGCAGGCGATGGTGTTTGTTATAGTACTTGGTGTAATGGGAACGGGAGTTGCAAACGTATTGTTTTACAAATTAATCCAAATTTCGTCACCCATATTTGCGTCATCGGTGACCTATCTTATTCCATTAGTAGCCTGTTTATGGGGAATGTTTGATCATGAAATGTTGAATGTAATTCAGTTTTTTGGGGCTTTTGTGATTTTGATTGGGGTTCATTTGGCCAATAAAAAATAAAAAAGCCCCTATATTTAGGGGCTTTTTTGTGATTTATTTTGAAGGTTGATTATTGAAAATCAGCATCAATAACCCCTTCATTAACTTTAACCTCAGACATCTTAATATCTAATTCAATACCAATATTTAGTATTGTGTTGTATGGGAATTTAACACCTTTTACTGCACGATAGTCATTAAAAGTAGTAACACGCGTCATTTTTTGACCTCCTTTTTCTTCGGTTGAAGACTCTCCAGTTTTTAATCCTGTTTTACTATCGAAGTAATAGGTAGTATCTCCATCAACAACAGCATATGCGTCATTTCCATTGAAAGGCTCAATGCCAGTTACTTTTACACCCGCTTTAGTGGCTAATAAAGTTTCGTTGAATAATACGGCGTTCTCTTTCATCTTAGCTAAATCATCGCCTTCCATTACTTTTTTCTGTCCTTGTTGAGTCATATAACCTACAGTGCCGTTGAACGCTTGTTTCATTAAACTCATTCCAGGCATTGACAATTCGACCATCATTCTCCCTTTAGCATCTGATTTTTGAGTATAAGATAGAGGAGAAGGAATTTGAGGAATCGTGGTAGATCCAACGTAGGATACAGATTTAATTGTTTTTAATGCTTTATCACCACCGATCGCAGCGACATAACCATCCACAATTGTTTTTACAGTAACCCCAGCAGGAACTGGTTTTTTCATCGCTGGTTTTTCAGTAGGGTTACCATATTTATCAAAATAGAACATTGGAATTTTAAGTTTTTCCAATCCTGCAATAACTTCAGAACCTTTTCCAGTAATAACAATTCGTAAATTTTCGGCTAAGAAATATTTGTTAGCTACTCTCATGATGTCATCGGCAGTAACAGCATTAATGTTTTTAATATAGTTCTCGTAGAATTCAGCTGGCAATCCTTCTGTTTCAATATTCAAAGCATAACGAGCTACGGTCGCTGGCTTCTCCACTTGCATTACAAAACGGCCTATGTAACCTGCTTTTACACTATTTAACATTTCATCAGTTACTTTTTCTGTTCTGATTTTATTTAACTCTTTTAAAGATTCTACAACAGAGCTGTCAGTAACTGCGTTTCGTACTTGCGCATTAGCTTTGAACTTGCTGAACATATATTTATCAAAACCTACACTAGAACGAGCTCCATAAGTCCATCCGTGTTTTTCTCTTAAATTCATATTTAAGTAACTGTTGAAGTCACCGCCAAATACTTGATTTGCCAAGATAACTGGGAAAAAGTCAGGGTCTGACATTTTTAAGTTAACCGTATTAATTAATGAAAGTTCAGATTGAACAGCATTTGGCATATCAACAAAGTTGATTTGAGTATATTGAACATTACTTGGGTTAGAATATTCTAACCTTGGAGCGGTACCTTTTACCCATGAACTAAACAGTTTTTCAACCATTTTCTTTACCTCTTTGGTCTTAACATCACCTACTACAACTAAGTAAGCATGTTCTGGAACAAAATAAGTACTGTAATTGTTTTTAACATCTGCTAAAGAAACATTATTAATGGTTTCCTCAGTTAAATATTCTCCAGAAGGATGATTTTTACCATAAGCCAAAACGTTTTCTACTCTTCCCGCGACAATAGAAACATTTTTCTCTTGTGTTTTTAATCCTTCGATTAATTTGTCTTTTTCTTTGTCAAATTCTTCTTGAGTAAAATTTGGCGTTAATGCACCTTCAGCCATTAATTCTAATATTCTTTTGGAATATTTTGATAAACCACTTGCAGAAGCTCCAGAAGAATAAAAATTAATGTTCGCACCAAGAAAGTCGATCTCTTCGTTGAAAGCATCTTTAGAGGTTTTAACAGAACCGTTTCCAATTAAGCTACTGGTTAATTCGTCTGTTCCTTTTTTGTTCCCTTCTGCATAAGGAGCATTATCAATAGTCAAACTGAAAGAAACTCTTGGCAGTTTATGGTTTTCGACTACTAAAACTTTCAAACCATTTGGTAATGAAAAAGTTTCTGGTTTTTTAATATTGATTGTTGGTGAAGGACCTGGTTTTGGTTGAGTTCTGTCTTGTGCTTGCATAATAAAAGTTAAAAACAAGCTTGATAATACTATAATTGATTTTTTCATTGTTGTAAGTTTATTTGTTTTCAGCTTTGTCTTTTGCAGGAACATAATCCAAAATTAAACGTTGGTTTGGATTTAAGTATTTTTTAGCAATATCTCTAATTTCTTCACGAGTTATAGAGCGATACATTTCAATTTCTGTGTTGATTAAATTAACATCACCATATAGTAAGTAGAAAGAAGCTAAATTCTCTGCAACTCCTTCAATCGATGAGTTACCGTCTACATAATTGTTCTCGTTGATGTTTTGTAATTTTTGAAAATCTTTTTCGGAAATCAAATCCGTTTGAAGTTTTACAATTTCTTCGTCAATTTCTTTGATTAAGTCAGCTGAAGTGAATTCGCCTTGTGGCATTCCGTATAGAATGTATTGGCCATAATCTTCTTGGCTGTAATTGAATGCGCCAATTTGTAATGCCATTTTTTTGTCATCTACAATCTTTTTGTACAACTTAGAACTTTTCCCGTCGCTTAAATAAGTAGAAATCATATCTAAGATTCTAGCATCACGTGTTTTCATTGATGGAGTTCTGTATGCAGCAACGACCATTGGTTTTTGGATGTTTGGATCTTCGTACGTAGCGTGTATTGTTTCAGTGATTGGCGCTTCAACGAAAGTTTGTTTTTTTAATTCTACTCCTCTTGGAATTGGAGCGAAATATTTTTCAACCCATGCTTTAGTTTGTGCGACGTCAATTTGACCAGCAACTATCAAAACAGCGTTATTAGGCGAATAGAATTTTTTATTAAATGCCTGGAATTCTTCTAGTTTAGCAGCGTCTAAGTGAGCCATCGAACCGATAGTTGCCCAACGGTAAGGGTGTACTTTAAACATGTTTTTCTTAACCTCGGCAATCAATTGACCATAAGGTTGATTGTCTACTCTAAGTCTTTTCTCCTCTTTAACTACTTCGTTTTGGGTGTCTACACCAATTTGATTGATAACTGGGTGCATTAATCGTTCTGATTCCATCCATAATCCTAATTCAGTGTTGTTGGAAGGGAAAACTTCAAAATAATATGTTCTGTCTTCCGAAGTATTAGCATTATTTGTTCCTCCATTGGAAGTAACGGTTTTCATCCATTCTCCTCTTTTGATGTTTTCGGTTCCTTCGAACAATAAATGTTCAAAAAAGTGAGCAAAACCAGTTCTTTCTGGATTCTCGTCTTTAGAACCTACGTGATACATTACTGAGGTAATTACAACTGGTGCCGAAGGGTCGTTGTGTAAAATAACATGAAGACCGTTAGGTAAATCGTACTCCTCAAAAGCTACCTTTTGGGCATGAGCTATTCCTCCAAGCATAAGCATTGAACTTAAAGCGATTAGTGATTTTTTCATAAAAAATTGAAATTTTTTCGTTGATTCCTTGGTTAGTAGACCAACCTATTTTTTTGTTACACCAAAGGTATCTTTTTTTCTTTATTTTCATAAAATTTTTTCCAGTTCGTAAGCGTTTGATTTTTAAGCCAAAAACTTTTTTAATATTGGGGTTGTGTGTAAAATAAATAGTAGTATATTTGCACTCTTAAAAATTAATTAAACATTATTGTTATGTACGCAATCGTAGAGATAGCAGGGCAACAATTTAAAGTAAGCAAAGACTTAAAGGTTTATGTTCACCGTTTAGCTAATGAGGAAGGTTCAAAAGTTTCTTTTGACAAAGTTCTTTTATTAGACGACAATGGTAACATTACTTTAGGCGCCCCAGCTATAGAAGGTGCTTCAGTAGAAGCCAAAGTGTTACAACACTTAAAAGGAGACAAAGTAATCGTTTTCAAAAAGAAAAGAAGAAAAGG
>CANBOV010000066.1 GCA_947371275.1 Flavobacteriaceae bacterium
AAAATCGTGTGTTTACCATTCAACCAAGGGGTGTCTTTATGGGTAATGAAGAATTGTGAACCATTCGTTTTAGGTCCTGAATTTGCCATTGCCAAAATACCAGCACGGTCAAACTTAGCATCGGTAAACTCATCTTTAAAGGCATAGCCTGGGCCACTCGAACCGTTGCCTGCTGGATCTCCACCTTGAATCATGAAGTCCGGAATTACACGGTGGAATTTCAATCCATCATAAAAAGGTTTTCCTTTGAATTTTGGATCCACAACGGAAGCATTAGTACCTTCTGCCAAGGAAATGAAGTTAGCTACCGTAATAGGTGCTTTTTTGTAGTCTAATTGAATCGAAATTGTCCCTTTGTCGGTTACCATTTCAGCAAAGATACCTTCGTCAGTTTTCACGGGCACTATTTTAGTAGGCGCAGCTCCTTTACTTGTTTTAACTGGTTTAAGAGGCGCTTTTTTAGTTTGAGCTGTCATACTCATCATTCCTAAAAATAGCATCATCACTAGATTGCATTTTATTTTCATAAGTAATTAAATTTTAAGGGTAATTGTTTATTAATGTTTATATCTATGGTTGTAATTCTATTTCAAAAACAAGGTTGGCATTCGGCGGAATAACGCCTCCAGCTCCACCGGCACCATATCCTATAGCGGCTGGTATAAAAAGAATAGCTTTCTCACCCATCTTTAAATAACCAATGCCTTCTATAAAACCTGGTATCATATTTTTAGCGCCTATGGTATAGGGCAAGGCGGTATACCCTCCTTGGGCAGCACGTTGCGCATCGTATTTTCTCATTTGCTTAGCCACCATAGGATCACTGGTATCAAAAAGTGTTCCGTCTTCCAAAAAGCCCGAGTAGTTAATGTGTACCGAACCACTGGTTGGTTTCACACCGGTACTAGGCTGTGTGATTTTATAAGCTAAGCCACTGGCCGTTTTGAAAGCCGATTTCTTCATCTCTTTAAAGTAGGCTGCTTTTTGGGCCTTAACCGAATTGAATTTGTTGAAGTAATCGGAAAAGACTTTAACGGCATCAAACTTTTTAACGTCCTCTCCTTTGCGGATAATCGTTACTTGCGTCATTTCATCATTAAGGGCAATAGATTTTACAACACTCATGCCTTGTACCACCTTCCCAAAGACACTGTAGGCACCATTCAATTGAGGGGCTGGTTTTAACGTAATGTAAAATTGACAGCCATTGGTATTCGGACCTGAATTGGCCATCGCTAGCGTACCCACTTCATCATGGTTCAATTTAGTAATTTCATCTCCAAAGGTGTATCCTGGATCGCCCGAACCGTTCCCATAAGGATCCCCTCCTTGTATAACAAAGTCTTTCTCAACTCTATGAAAAACCAACCCATCATAAAAGGGCTTTCCTTTCAAATCTTCCATCACAAACGGATTGTTTCCTTCGGCCAAACTCACAAAATTAGCCACCGTAATAGGGGCGGTAGTGTAGTCCAGTGCTACTAATATTTTTCCCTTCGGAGTAACAATTTCGGCATACAAGCCGTCTTTCAAATTCTTGTAATCGTCTTTACAAGAGGTAAGCATAAGCGCAACAATAGCGAATAATAAAGCAATTTTTCTAGTCATATAATCTAATTTATTGGGTAGGTTTGCTACTAATTTCAGGTTTAAAATCATGTAAGGTTACGGTACAAATCAAGGGCTGATTGGAACCAATGCGCTTGTTGTCTCCATGGTACCCAAAAGCCATATGAGAAGGGAATAAGAACGTTACTTTTTCGTTCTTACGCATCAATTTAATCCCATCACGCAATCCCATCATGATGTTTTGTTTGTCGACTTTATAGGTTTGCGGACGCAATTCTACTTCAGAATACACCACGTTGCCCTTGAAGTCCATGATTTCATAGTCAAATTCGGCGATATCGCCCTTTTTCGGACGCAAGGTATCAACGTCGTTCTTCTGCTCGTAGTGGTACCAATAGCCTTTCTTTGAAGCGATGTATTGGATTTTCGGATTGCTCTTAATAATCGAATCAATCTTGCCTTCCTCGCCAGCTATCAATTTCTTGTTGCGGGCTACCGATTCTTTCATGAACGTCCCCGAAGAACGCGAAATAGGCATGCGCGCTTGCTGTTGCTTGCAACTGATAAGGGTCGCAAGTAGCATAATCAACAAGGTGCTTTTTATATAGTGTTTCATCTTTTATATAGTAATGGTCGTTAGTAAGTGCTCAAATTTACGAATTGTAGCCGTCATGCTTTCAGTAGATTTCCCCCCAGCAGCATTAATATGACCGCCACCGCTAAAATGGTCTCTGGCAAACTGATTCACATCAAAGCTCCCTTGGGAACGGAACGAGATCTTAATAATGTTTTCATCGCGATGCTCAATAAAGATCGCTGCAAAATGGATGCCCTTAATAGTCAATCCATAGTTCACTACGCCTTCAGTATCACCTTTCTCATAGTGAAACTCATCCAAATCTTTCTGACTAAGGGCTATGTAAGTGGTTTTATAGGCTGGGAGGACTTTCATGTTCTGTAAAGCTCTACCCAATAACTGCAAACGGTTATATGAATTGTTGTCAAATAGTAAATTGTGGATCTCACTATTCTGTATACCCAAGTCAATTAAGTCGGCCACAATTCGGTGGGTAGTCCCAGTAGTAGAGGGGAATCGAAATGACCCCGAATCCGTAACGATACCAGTATAAATGCAGGTAGCTATGGTCTTATCAATAAGGGCCTTTTGATCCAAATAGCTAATAAAATGATACAACATCTCACAAGTTGACCCAAAACTAGTATTTGAATAGGAGTAAGTAGCAAATCCATCCGGTTTTTGATGATGGTCTATCATAATCATCGGTGCCGTCAATTTGTTCAACACATGTTCCATCTCTCCCGTACGGTGCAACGCGTTAAAGTCCAATAAAAATACAAGCTCAGCTTCTCGCAACAAATGACTGCAGTGCTCTTTAAGGGTCTCATAAATCTGCACGGTTTCTGATCCGGGTAACCAAGCCAAAAAGATAGGGAAATCATTGGGCGCAATTACCACAGGTTCGTGCTGACCTTTTAATAAGAAATGATACAAAGCCAAGGTCGACCCCATAGCATCTCCATCCGGACTACGGTGGGGTATAATTGCAATTTTTTTTGGTGTAGCCAATAACTGCTGAATGGCTAAAATGTCTTCTTTTTTCATTGGTTGCGAAGTTACATTTTTTTCAGTTATCGTCGTTTATTTGGAAATAAAAAGTCCTAAGCCTACCGCAAAAAGTCCCATGATAACACTCAAAGCGATATAGCCCATTGCCAATATACTATTGTTGCTTTGAAACAACGTCATATTTTCCATGCTAAAAGTCGAAAAAGTAGTATACCCTCCACAGAAACCCGTTACTAAAAACCATTTCAACATGCTCTCATTAAGTTGGTTTTTGGTTAGATAACCAACAAACAATCCAATCAAAAAACACCCCAAGAAGTTGGCGATAAAGGTAGCCATAGGAAATTGATGGGGCCAATATTTAGAAACCAGTAAGGTGGTCAAATAACGAAGCACACTTCCTAGTGCACCCCCAATAGCAATATAAAGTAGTGTCTTTACCATCTTAGGTATTCGGTTTTCTTCTTATTCGGTTAACAGGGTTTTGAGGCTTCGGTGCAATTCCTTTTGGTGTGCTAAAGGGCATCTTGGCTTTCGGCAAACTGGCCTCTTCGGTTTTACTGGAAGGTTCTATTAATTTGTTCAATTGCAGTATTTCAGCATCGGTCAAATCACGGTACCTTCCTACTGGCACATCCAAGGTTATATTTATAATACGTATGCGCTTCAACGCAGTAACCTCATACTCCAAATGCTCACACATACGGCGTATCTGTCGATTTAACCCCTGCGTCAAGACTATTCTAAAGACATATTTGCTGATTTGCTCCACTTTACACTTCCGAGTGACAGTATCTAGTATCGGAATTCCATTACTCATTCGCTCAATAAAACGATCTGTGATCGGTCGGTTTACCGTAACTATATACTCTTTCTCGTGATTGTTTCGAGCTCTAAGGATTTTGTTGACAATGTCGCCATCATTAGTCATGAAGATTAAGCCCTCACTGCCTTTGTCCAATCGCCCTATCGGAAAAATACGTTTAGGATAATGCAAATAATCCACGATGTTGTCGCGCACGTTTTGATTGGTAGTACATTCAATACCCACCGGCTTATGGAACGCTAAGTAGACTGGTTTTTCGTTTTTCTCACGCACCAGTTTACCATCCACGCGCACCTCGTCCTCGTCCGATACTTTAGTACCCATCTCGGGGACCAGCCCATTAATAGTAATCCGACCCTCTTCCAATAATTTATCGGCCTCACGTCGAGAACAATAGCCACATTCCGAAAGGAATTTGTTGATACGGGTTTGATTAACTTCCATTTGGCAAATATAGCATATTTTGAGAATTCTGTTTCTTCATAAGTTCGTTGATAAATTCGCTCCAAAAAGATGAAAAAAAGGCTTGCACCTAGCAAGATTTTGTTATTTTTACCCACATGAATATACGTGGAAAATTAATAATAATAGGCGGAGCGGTTGACAAAGGTAGTTTTACCGAAACCGATTTGGATAAAAACGCGGCTAAGAATCTTAACTTTTTTGAGGCCGGTATTTTAAAAAGAATAATTGAGGAATCTAAACATAAAACAGCATCTCGTATCGAAGTAATCACTACGGCTTCTAAGATTCCAAGAGAAATAGGTCCAGAATATGTAAAAGCGTTACATTACTTGGGTGCCGACAATGTAGACGTACTCAATATCGAAAAAAGAGAAGAAGCCTCAGATCAAGTAATATTAGACCGTTTACGGGCTGCCGATGTAGTAATGTTTACTGGCGGTGACCAATTGCGTCTAACCTCCATACTAGGCGGAACTCCGTTCCATGATATCTTATTAGACAAGTACCATAACGAAGAGTTCATCTATGCTGGTACCTCTGCCGGAGCTGCCGCCGCTTCCAATAACATGATTTATCAAGGGAGTAGCAGCGAAGCGCTGTTAAAAGGGGAGGTAAAGATTACCTCTGGTTTAGGTCTAATTGATGGCGTAATAATCGATACCCACTTCGTACAAAGAGGTCGCATCGGTCGTTTATTCCAATCAGTAGTAGGAAACCCAAAAGTATTAGGCATCGGTCTCGGAGAAGATACAGGCTTGTTGATTACCCACAATACCAAGATGGAAGCCATAGGGTCAGGTCTGGTAATCCTAGTGGATGGTAGAGAGATTAAAGATACCAATTTAACGCAAGTCGAATTAGGCCAACCCATCTCCATCAATCACCTAGTAACCCATGTGCTGAGTATGTATGACACCTTTGACTTAACGACTTTCAAGATGACCATCAAATCATCTCAATACGTATAATACCCATGAAGATCATCATCCACGGCGGGTTTTTCTCTGAATCATCAACCAATCACGAAACCAAAATAGCCAAGCAACAAGCCTTGCTTCGTATTGCCAAAAAGGCGCACAGTTACCTTAAATCACATACCGCAGTAGAAGCAGTAGTGTACGCCGTTTCGTTATTAGAAGATGATGAATTGTTCAACGCCGGGATAGGTTCCCAAATACAAAGTGATGGCAAAATCAGAATGAGCGCTTCTCTTATGGATGGGGCTGCTTTAAAAATGAGCGGAGTCATTAACATTGAAGAGGTAAAAAACCCAATACAGGTTGCCCAAGTCCTTCTAGGATACGACGATAAAGTACTAGGTGGGAGCGGAGCGACGCAGTTTGCACGCCAACACGGCTTTGAATCCTTCTCAACCGAAATACCCCAGCGCCGTGCTGAATATGAAGCCAAACTAGCCGCAACGGGCACTGGTACCGTTGGATGCGTAGCCTTAGATGCTATGGGTAAGATTGCCGCAGCAACCTCTACGGGTGGTAAAGGATTCGAAATTCCAGGAAGAATCTCCGATTCTGCTACGGTAGCGGGTAATTATGCTAATGCCTTTTGTGGAGTGAGCCTAACAGGTGTAGGAGAAGACATAGTGAGTGGGGCAGTGGCAGCCAAAATAGTAACCCGTGTCACTGACGGTTTTACACTCCAACAAGCCTTTGAGAAAACCTTTGCCGAATTAAAACCCATAGACGGTTTTGCTGGAGCCATAGCGATAGACCATAAAGGAACGATTTATCACCAAGATTCCCACCCCAGTATGGTCTTTGCCAGTTTCGATGGGGAAAAGGAAGAGGTGTTTAATTAAAAATAGATATAAAAAAAACCCAACCGAAAGGTTGGGTTTTTTTTATATAAGATTATTGTTTTATAATTTTGACGGTTTGCGTTTCAGTACCACTTACAAGGGTTAGGAAATAAATTCCATTTGCTTCATTACTTATGTCTATTGTATTGGTTTGGGTACCTATCGATTGTTCTGATTTCATTTCATAGATTACTTGCCCTTGGAGGTTCGTTATTCTTATAACTACTGTCGCATTATCATTAAGTAGATAATCGACGGTTAGGCTATTTGTGGTCGGATTTGGATAGACCTGAATTGTTTTAGTGTCTTTTGCTATTGTTTCAAGGGCTAAGGTTGGACAACCTATGGATTGTAGTGTGTTATTAGTAATCCATGTCCCAATTCCTAATTCTCCTTCTAGACCTCTTCCAGTTGACCATAATCCTGTTGAAGTTTCCATCGCTAACGAATGTGCATCTCCAGCTGAAATTAGAAACCAGTTGTTGTTGGAACCAACTTGATTCAGCGTATTCACAGTGGTAGTATTACCAAGACCTAATTGTCCGCTGCTGTTAAATCCTCCAGACCAAAGAGTGTTGTCATTTTTGATGGCTAATGAAAAATTATCACCAGCTGAAATTGCAATATATTGTGTAACGGTACCTGCATTACTAAAACTTATCGGAATCATTACATTGGAAGCTGTATTGGTACCATCACATAATTGCCCATTAGTATTATTGCCAAATGTGTATAGAATTCCAGTCGTGTCTAAGGCCATACTGTGGTCAAACCCAGCGGATACTTCCGCCCAGTTGTTTGAAGAGGAAACTAGGATTGGAAACAAACTCGAAGTGTTACTACCATTTCCAAATTGTCCAAAAGTATTAGCGCCCCAGGCATACATAAACCCAGTGTTGTCAATGGCTAAAGAGTGTTGGTCACCAGCATCTATTTTTGACCAATTAGCAGCAGTTCCTACTTGAACAGGTAAATTTTGATTAATAATAGTGTTTATTCCTAATTGGCCAACATTATTTAATCCCCATGACCAAAGTGTACCTGTCGTTTTTATTGCTAAACTAAAGCGGTTTCCAGCAGAAACACTAAGCCAATCATTGGCAGTACCCACTTGTGTAACTGTCCATGTAGCCGAATTAAAGAGACCGTTTCCTAGTTGGCCAAATTGACCATTGCCCCATGACCATAAAGTTCCGTTTGTTTTAACTGCTAAGGAATGTATGGTTCCTGCTGATACGGTAACCCAGTCATTGTTTGTACCAATTTGAACAGGTAAATTTTGATTAGGCATCACGCCATTTAAACCTAAAAGGTTTCCGTTTTGTCCCCATCCCCATAGTGTTCCATCCATTTTAATGCCTAGTGAGAAATTTGTTCCTGCAGAAACTACACGCCAGCAACCGGTGCCAACTTGTGAAAATGTACTTAAAGAGATAAGAAAAGTAATAACGAGTAATTGTAATTTTGTTTTCATGATTTTTGTTTTTTAATGGTTCTATACAGCTATATCAACACCCTTTATAATTTGTTACCCCATTGTTGTTTTTTATTTTAAAAGTTTAAATAAATAGTTTCCTAAACAAAAAAATCCCAACCGTAAGGTTGGGATTTTTTTATAATAATTCAACTGCACTCAGCAGAGTAGCCTATGGTTAGTTCTTCTCTCTAGAAAGTTCTTTGATGATTTCAACAAATCGTTCCTTAGCCATAGGCTTAACAATGAAGTCGGTTACATCGCTATACTTTTTAGCCTTCTCAAAGTCAAGAGGCGACACTGAAGTAGAGATAATGTATAACGTTATTTTCTTTGCTAATTTAGGTTTCAAATCAATGTACTCTTCTAGGAACCCCCATCCGTCCAGTACCGGCATAGATAAATCTAAAAAGATAACCTCAGGAAGTTTTTCTTCTGCATTGGCATTCTCTTCTAAGAAATTAATCGCTTCTAAACCATTTATAAAAATGTCTATGTTATTGGATAGTTTAGATTCTTCTATGATTTTTTTGATGATAAAGGTAAAAATCTCATCATCATCTACGAGCATTATGTTATTTTGAACAATCATCTGTTTTGGTTTATTAATTGTATATAAAAGGTAGACCCTATTCCGGGGCTACTCTCCATCCATATTTTGCCTCCCATTGATTCTACTTGTGATTTGGTTAAGAACAATCCAAACCCTTTAGCTTCAGGATGAGAATGAAATATCTTTCTAATTTTAAATAAATCGTTTTTGTGTTTTTCGATATCCAACCCTAATCCATTATCAGTAACCATTATAATGATAGAATTGTCTAATCGTTCCGTAGCTATTTTAATAACGGGGCTTCGATCAGGCGATTTATATTTAAGGGCATTGCTAATAAGATTCTGTAAGATACTCTTTAAATAGTTATTAGGGAAATAAACTTTTGGTACAGCATCAAAATTAGTTTCAATTATCGCTCCCGAATGGTCAATTTCTATTTGTAGATTCTCTATAACTTTTTGAACATGAAAGGATAAGTCCAATTCCTCCGACTCAATTTCATTGTCTTGTAGAATTTGTATGGACTCTACTAATTCGTTAAATATTTCGCTTAGGTTTTTGGTAGTAGAGTTTAATTTGTCCAGTAAAACACCTTTTTCAATATCATTACTGTTCTCAGCAAGCATTTCAATAAGCATTGAGATGTTTACTAAAGGAGCTCTTAAATTATGAGAGATGATATTGCAAAAATCCTCCAATTGTTTCTTTTGAAAAGTCAGCGTATTGATGTTCTCTTGAATGATTTGATTTGCTTCGTCAAGATGTTTTGTTCGCTCTAAAACTTTTAAATCAATTTCTTTATTCAGTTTGTTAATTACTTTGGCTCTATGAATAATTTCCATTTCCATTTTTTGCAAACGGTTTTCTAATACAATAGAACGCAAATCTTTTTGTTTTTTTTCTTGTTCGAGTAGAATAAATTCCGTTACATCTTCTGAACGATGGATGATCAACTCGATCTCATTTTGTGCATTCAAGACGGGTTTGTTAAATGGACTCCAATACTTTTCCTCAAAAACACCATCGGGCCTTCTAACATCATACTTTTGAATCGCCATAGAATGAGATTCTTTATATTGGATGACATAGTTTAAGGATTCTCGCAATTTGGCAACTCCATTAGCTGCATTGTCATTAGGATTGTCTGGAAATGCTTCAAATAGGTTCTTGCCAATGATGTCTTCTCGTTTGGTATGTGTAGCTTCTGTAAAAGCAATGTTAGCTTCAACTATAGTGAAATCCTTACGGAGTATTAAGTATATTCCTGGAACATGGTCAAATATGGCTTGGTAATTTATAGTGGTTATCCTGTTCATTTGCTCAGTTTCAGTATTTGTATACGATA
Source organism: Flavobacteriaceae bacterium (assembly GCA_947371275.1). Classification (GTDB taxonomy): domain Bacteria; phylum Bacteroidota; class Bacteroidia; order Flavobacteriales; family Flavobacteriaceae; genus Flavobacterium. Next base: position 9,640 of record CANBOV010000066.1, read on the forward strand.
AGGTATGCATTAATTAAAGTTTTAGTTCAAACAATTATTATTCTATGTGGGTTATGTCCCAAATCTAAACAATTTACAATTTAATAACAATTGTATAAGTATAAATGTTATATACATATATATTAACAACAGTTGAACAAAAAAAAATCCTAATCTCGCGACTAGGATTTTTAATATAGTAAGTAAGTTAAATCAGGTTGTACAAACGTTTATTTTACTTTATTAAGTATTGCTTTGAAAGCTTCTGGGTGATTCATTGCTAAATCGGCCAAAACTTTACGGTTCAATTCGATACCATTAGCTTTAACTTTTCCCATGAATTGTGAATAAGACATTCCTTCTAAACGAGCTCCAGCGTTGATACGTTGAATCCATAAAGCACGGAAATTTCTTTTATTAACTTTTCTATCGCGGTAAGCATAGCACATAGCTTTCTCAACCGCATTTTTAGCAACTGTCCAAACGTTTTTACGACGACCAAAGAAACCTTTGGCTTGCTTCATTATCTTTTTTCTTCTTGCTCTTTTAGCAACTGAATTTACTGATCTTGGCATAATTTTTCTGTGTTTTTGTAGCAGGCGTCCCGAATTAAATCAAGGGAACTTAAAAGGCCATACTCCAAGGTTATTAAATAATTTTTAACCTAAAGAATTAATTTTTTTAGTATTTGAGTAGTACTACTTAATACTTAAAACTTAATACTAATTAGATAATTCTTAATTGTTGTTTGATACTTTTCTCATCTGTTGGGTGAACCAAAGTTGAGTGTGTCAAAGCTAATTTACGCTTTTTAGATTTTTTAGTCAAGATGTGACTTTTGAAAGCGTGTTTTCTCTTGATTTTACCAGAGCCAGTTACTTTGAATCGCTTCTTAGCACTGGATTTTGTTTTCATTTTAGGCATTTTTTCCTAGTTTATTTTAATTTAACTTACTTACTTTTTTTCTTAGGAGCAATGAACATAATCATTCTCTTTCCTTCTAGAACAGGCATTGCTTCAACTTTACCATATTCTTCCAAATCTTGTGCTAATCGTAACAATAAGATTTGTCCTTGTTCTTTATAAATGATCGAACGTCCTTTAAAGAATACAAAGGCTTTTAATTTAGAACCCTCTTTTAAGAACTTTTCAGCATTCTTTCTTTTAAATTCATAATCATGCTCATCAGTCTGAGGTCCAAATCGAATCTCTTTAACCGTGATTTGAGTTGATTTTGCTTTTAACTCTTTCTCACGTTTCTTTTGCTGATAAATGAATTTTCCATAATCCATTAATTTACAAACCGGCGGTTCAGCGTTTGGTGATATCTCAACCAAATCTACTTCGAACTGTTCCGCTAATCTGAGCGCTTCAGAAGTTTTGTAAACTCCTGGCTCAATATTTTCACCTACTAATCGAACTTCGGCTACTCCGCGAATTAATTCATTAATTCGGTGCGCCGCTTTTTTCTCTTCTCTAGGTTGGTAACCTCTGTTGTTTCTAATTGCTATGGCTCTATAATTTTAATTAAACTTCAAATGTTTTTAACGTTTTGGCAATTTCATCGTTTACAATTTTGGCAAATTCCTCAATAGTAACCGTAATATTTCCTTTTCCTTCTTGTCCGTGTCGACGTACAGATATAGTACCGTTTTTCTCTTCTTCTTCTCCTACAATCAACATGAACGGCATTTTTTGTACTTCTGCCTCTCTGATTTTCTTACCAATCGTCTCGTTGCGGTTGTCAATTAGGGCGCGAATTTCGTGATTTTCTAGCAATTCTAAAACTTTTTTCGCATAATTTTCATATTTCTCGCTCAAAGACAATATTATAGCTTGCTCTGGCATCAACCATAAAGGGAAGTTTCCAGCAGTGTGTTCTAGCAATATGGCTATAAAACGCTCCATCGATCCAAATGGTGCACGGTGGATCATCACCGGACGGTGTAACTTGTCATCGGCCCCTTTGTAAGTTAATTCAAAGCGCTCTGGCAAGTTATAATCTACTTGAATGGTTCCCAATTGCCATTGTCTACCTAAAGCATCTTTTACCATGAAATCTAGTTTAGGACCGTAAAAGGCAGCTTCCCCACTTTCAATGATATAATTCAATCCTTTATCTTTTGCGGCATTGATGATGGCCTGCTCAGCTTTTTCCCAATTTTCAACACTTCCAATGTATTTGTCTGGATTGTCTAAATCACGAACCGATACCTGAGCCGTAAAGTTTTCAAATCCTAACGAGCCAAATACATATAATACCAAGTCAATTACTTTTTTAAACTCACTATCCAATTGGTCAGGAGTACAAAAGATATGAGCATCGTCTTGCGTAAATCCTCTCACACGGGTTAATCCATGCAATTCCCCTGATTGCTCATAACGGTATACGGTACCAAATTCAGCATAACGCTTTGGTAAATCCTTATACGACCATGGTTTGTTGTTGTAGATCTCACAGTGGTGCGGACAGTTCATTGGTTTTAACAAAAACTCTTCGCCTTCTGCTGGGGTGTGTATCGGTTGGAAACTATCAGCACCATATTTAGCATAATGCCCTGAAGTAACATACAATTCTTTTTGGCCAATGTGGGGGGTAACTACTTGCTCGTATCCCGCTTTTTTTTGCGCTCTTTTAAGAAATTGCTCTAAACGATCTCTCAAAGCTGCTCCTTTTGGTAACCATAATGGCAGTCCCTGTCCTACGCGTTGTGAAAAGGCAAATAACTCTAATTCTTTTCCTAGTTTTCTATGATCACGACGTTTGGCTTCTTCCAAAAGTTCTAAATAATCAGTTAAGTCTTTTTGTTTAGGGAAGGATACACCATACACACGAGTCAACTGTTTGTTCTTTTCATCTCCTCTCCAGTAAGCACCAGCAACACTCATGATTTTCATCGCCTTGATGATGCCGGTGTTGGGAATATGACCTCCACGACACAAATCAAAGAAGTTGGCATGGTCGCAGAATGTGATGGTGCCGTCTTCTAGATTCGATATTAATTCGGTTTTGTATTCGTTGTTTTTATAAATTTCTAATGCTTCAGCTTTAGTCACTGCACGCATTTTGAATTCGTGTTTTTCTCTAGAAATTTCTAATACACGGTCTTCTATTTTCTTGAAATCAGCATCCGTTATTTTTTGGTCTCCAAAATCAACATCGTAGTAAAAACCATTATCAATAGCAGGTCCTAAGGTTAATTTAATGCCAGGAAAGGTCTCTTCCAATGCCTGAGCCATAACGTGTGAAGTAGAATGCCAGAACGCTTTTTTACCTTCTTTATCATTCCAAGTGTACAAAACTAATGAACCGTCGTTGGTTAAAGGGGTTTCAGTTTCAATGGTAGTACCATTGTATGCTGCCGAAATGACATTTCGGGCTAAACCTTCACTTATGCTTTTGGCAACATCCATCGGAGTTAATCCATTAGCAACCTCTTTAACTGAACCATCGGGTAACGTAATCTTTATCATTCCTTAAAAATTTATCGAAATGCAAATATAACGGTTTAACCCTTGACATACAACACCTCTATCACAGAATAAAAAAATAGTTTCTAAAGACCCAGCAGTTTGTTATTTTACCTAAAAAATACTTCCTCTTTTTTATATATTTGTCACAAAGGACTTGTCGTGCTAAGTGGCAAGATAGAAACCATATGAAAACAAATATTTTAGTAGTACTAGCAATCAGTTGCACAATGACGGCAACTTTTGCCCAAAAATCCCCAAATCCCGCTATGAATCCAAAAACTGTGGTTGAAGAACAACCAAAGAAAGCTGTAGTATATCAAGTATTCACGCGTTTGTTTGGTAATAAAAACACAACCAATAAACCTTGGGGTACTATAGAGGAAAATGGTGTAGGCAAGTTTAGTGATTTTACCGATAAAGCCTTACAGGAAATAAAAAAGCTTGGTGTGACTCATATTTGGTATACCGGTGTACCACACCACGACGTAATTAGAGATTACACCAAATACGGAATTTCAAATGATGATCCCGATGTCGTAAAAGGTAGAGCAGGCTCTCCCTATGCTGTTAAAGATTACTACAATGTGAATCCAGATTTAGCCGATAATCCAGCTAAAAGATTAGAAGAATTTGAAGCATTAATTGCTCG
>CANBOV010000067.1 GCA_947371275.1 Flavobacteriaceae bacterium
ACAATTTCCTCGTTGAACTCAGCTTTGCGAAGTACTATTTCTTTGGCTAATGCCAACACCATTTCATCTTTCTTCTTGAGGGAGGTTGAGAAATGAAAGTCACAATAGTGACAGGCTTGTTTGCAGAATGGGATATGGATGTAGATGCCGCTCATTTTTAGTATTCAGTCGCAGTCGCAGTGTACAGTTCTGAGACTGATAACTGAGACTGTAAACTATTTTTTAACACGTTCTTCATTTTGTTTTACGAAAGCATCCCAACCGGTGTAGCTTTTGCTTCCTACTACCTTACCAGAATTGAAAAAGTGGCAGACTGCTGCGGCTAGCCCGTCGGTGGAGTCGAGGTTTTTGGGTAATTCTTTTAGGCCTAAGAGTTGTTGGAGCATTTTGGCCACTTGTTCTTTGCTGGCGTTACCATTGCCGGTGATGGCCATTTTTATTTTCTTGGGTTCGTATTCTGTGATGGGAATTTGCCGGGACAAACCTGCGGCCATGGCTACCCCTTGTGCTCTGCCTAGTTTTAACATAGACTGCACGTTCTTTCCGAAGAACGGCGCTTCGATGGCGATTTCATCAGGGTGGTGTGTTTCTATGAGTTCGATGGTGCGTTCGAAAATCACCTTTAATTTGGTATAGTGGTCATCGTACTTGCTAAGAATTAATTCGTTTAACTGAAGGAATTCCATTTTCTTATTGACCACCTTGATTAATCCGAAACCCATGATGGTGGTTCCTGGATCGATACCTAATATGATGCGTTCGTTGGCCATTGTATAAATTGTTTGGTAAAAATAGGAAACAATTGCAGCATTCCATAAAAAAGGCTGCTTTAAAAGCAGCCTTGTCTATAAAAATAAGGAATGTGATTATTCAATGATTATTTTCTTGGTAATTTGTCTATCACCGTCGGTTACTTTCAATAAATAGACTCCGGTTTGTAAATTGTTTAATTGAATATTTTCATTGAAGTATCCATTATTTTGGTAGTCATTAGAGAATACAGCTCTACCTCTCATGTCGTACACCCCTAATTTAATTGGGTTATTAGATACTGAGTTGAATTGCACTGTAAAATTACCCTTATTTGGATTTGGGTATATGGCTAAATTTGTAATAGTATTGTTATCCACACTTAGCGGATTTTGAATACCACACACTTTTAAACTCCAGCTGTTTAAGGTACCACCATCTTGATTAGCAGAATCTTTCACTCTTAATGTCCACGTACCGCTCGAATTTTGACCGTTTAGAGCAGACAAAACCTGAGTAGGTTTTACCTCTCCACCAATGGCTGGATTATTACCACATACCAATGGAATTCCGCCATCATTAAAAGTTGCCACTATATTATTTAGAGCATTATTGGAGCAAGGTCGGTTGACCAATTGCACTTGAGTTCCCGTAGGGCTAATTAACGTTATTGTCAAATCATTTACCCAAGAATGGGTAATATCTACAATTACATCTACATCGGTAATGGTTAGCGCATCGGGGATGTTTAGGGTAGAATTAATGGTCACATTGGCGGTCGTTGCGATGGTTATTGGCACATCGGTTGCGTCAACGGTGTTGCATATTTCGTTCCCTGTTGTGAATAGGAAGGCATCACAATATGCACCTTCGCAAGAGGCATTTTTTGGTTTGATTCTCCAATAATAATCGGTTTGATTTGCAAGCCCTGTGACTGCGTAACTATTGGTAGTTGTATTTCCAGTCGTAGTAATGTTTGTGAAAGCAGCATCAGTTGCTATTTGTACATCATACGAGGTAGCATTGGCATCGGCGGTCCACGAAAACGTTACGCTAGTCGACAATCCAGTTGCTAAATTAGCAGGAGCAGTTAAAGAAGCGGTTGTAAAAGTAGCATTGTACACTTGAAATTGCAGTGTGAATGTTTTCACTATGGAACCAGAAGTTGCTGTTACTATAATAGGATACAAGCCTGGAGTCACTGCGGCGGTATTGGTTACGGCCATGGTTACTATTCCGGTTGTGTTGATAGGATTGGTTGAAAAAGACACTGTAGACCCGGTAGGTTGGCCGGTCGTTGTAAATTGTGTATCGGCAGAGAACCCTTGATAGGTTGTAAATTGTATGTCTTTTGTGGCATCAAGACCAGTACACGTTTGGATAGAATAACCTCCTATGGTGGCAATGGTGAAGTCGGTTAACGGTTCAGAAATCGTAAAATCAGTATTAGAGATGTCATAAAATATATGATTATTTCCTTTCACCATGATGCGGTTGGTTGTTCCTATTGCATTTGGAACCGTAATGGTTTCGGAGCCATCATTAGGTACATTCGTAGCCAACACAATTGGATAAGTGTATCCACCATCGGTTGACAAGAAGATGTCTACTGCAGCGGCATTTACATTATTGGCGGTAGTTCCCGCTACATCCCAAGTCACGTCTTGACTAGTGCCCACGGGCCAATCTACGTTGGTATTAGGAACGGTCACTAAGAACGGACCGGCGGTAGCATTTACGGTAACTAACATGGCATCGGAGCCTGTTTGTCCGCCCCCTGCGATGTTATCTCTTGCCGTTAGGACGAAGTTTAAAGGTCGGGCCACAGAGCTTAGTGCTTCCACTACGATATCTAAACCTTGAGTCGTAGCCGCGTTGGCTACTACCCGTTCGATAGGTGGACAAAAACGTTGGGATGTTGCCACTGGGTTATAGGAACGCCAGTTTGGCCCACCCGTTTTGGTTGCTGAAGCGGCGCTGTTGGCTCCTGTTTGACTGGTAGCGGAATCATTTTCTTCCCAACAGTAGGTCAACACATCGCCATTGGCATCAGTAGCAGAACCGTTAAGGATAAAGGGAGTACTTTTGGGTATGGTATAATCTAGACCTGCGTTTACTACCGGTGCCACATTGGTTAACGTAGTTCTTACGGGACAGGTTTTGCCCACCATATTGTCTTGAATTTGTTTGACATTGGCGTATACAAAATAGGCATCAGAATGCAATTGTACATCTTGAGACGTTATACCGGCATAACCCATGATGGTTGATCCAGAGCCTGGTTCTACATTAACCCCCGTTCCTTCAACGCTGTTGGAGAAGGAATGGTTTCCGCCGAATTGGTGACCCATTTCGTGGACTACATAATCGATGTCGAAGTTGTCTCCCATTGGGATTCCGTCTGCAGGAGAAGTTATCCCACTTCCTTTTGAACCGTTGGTACATACACAGCCTATACAACCGGCATTACCACCACCGCCGGTAGCACCGAACATGTGACCTATATCATAATTGGCTTCCCCAATGACACTGGTAAGGGTACTTTGCAATTGGCCGTTCCAGCTGTTCATGTTGGTATATGGGTCGGTCGTCGCGTTGGTATAGATCACGCTGGTATCGTTATCGATGATGTTCATGTGGATGGCTAAATCTACTTCGACCACCCCATTTACTCTCGTCATGGTGGCATTCATGGCGGCTAATGCGTTGGCCACTGTACCTCCGAAATAGGTTGCATATTCCCCATTACAAGATAAAGCCAGTCTGAAAACCAATAATTCTCCAGAGCTGGATAAGGTGGTTTGGTTGGTGTCCTTTGCTAATTCCTGAGCTAGCACCGTCTCTTCTGTGGAGCAGATGAACGGCAGGGACCCTTTATTTCTGGCGGACTCGTATACGGCATATATGCTACCATCTTGAGAATAAGGTTCGATGAATACATTGTGTTTATCCCCTCTTAAAATCATAGCTTGGAATCCGCTAGGGTCTAAGCTAAATCTTAGGGTAGCTGTTTTATCTTCAATTCCTTGACCGACATACGATCTAATGGTAGGGAATTGTGCTTGCAAAGCAGGGGCGAAATTAGAAAACTCATACACTTTATAATGTTCTAAATGGCCAGTAGCTGAAGGCACTTCAATGATTACGTTGGAAGTTTGGTTGCTTAGTTTTTGAGGTGCACTTTTTAAGGCCTCTACGAGAGTCCCTACGTTTAATTGGTATAGTTCAAATTCTTTTGGAAAGCTTAAGCGTTTTACATTTTTGTTGGCAACTACGACCCTAGAATCGGGTACTTTAGTCCAATTTTTTGATTGTGAAAAGAGTACTGAATTCAGTAAGAGCACTAAAATAAGTAGTAGTGGTTTTTTCATTTTTTTGGTTTTAAAGACTCGAAAGTAGCAAAAAAATATTGGTTGAAAAATTAATTTCGCTTAATTTCAAATTAGGATAGCCTAATTCTTATGCTTTATTTTACCGAATGAATTTTACCTTCCCTAAAAAGACCATTACGTTTTTAATCAAGCTGTTTATTGTATCGGCCGCTTTTTATTTTATTTATAATCAGCTGGTCCATAATGACCAATTGGATTGGCCTAAGTTTGTTGCCTTATTAAAAGCAAAACAATCGGTTGGTGGGATTTTATTCTTGCTTAGCTTTAGTGTGGTTAACCGGTATTTAGAGATTTTGAAATGGCAAAACTTGGTTTCCTTCCTTAAACCAATTACGGTTGGGGAATCTACTAAGCAAGTTTTGGGGGCTTTGACGGCGGGTATTTTCACTCCGAATGGTGTGGGAGAATATGCGGGAAAGGCGTTGTATTTTGAAAAAGCGGAGACTAAAAAGGTTGTATTCTTGAATCTTATTTGCAACGGGATACAGATGATATTGACAATCGTTTTTGGCACCATTGGATTATTTATTTTGGGGTATTGGCAATGGACTTTGGTTATTATTGGATTGCTAAGCTTTCTACTACTTGCCTCTTATGTTTCTAAAAGCATTACGATTAAGGGGTATTCTATAACTAAATTGGTTCACAAAATAAATGAGATTCCGAAACCTGTCCATCATAAAAACATCTTGTATGGTGTATTGCGTTATTTAGTTTTTTCGCATCAGTACTATTTTTTATTTCTGGCATTTGATGTAGATTTACCTTATGTAACGATGATGGCTAGCATTGCTGCGGTCTATTTTTTGGCTTCCTCCTTACCTAGTTTTCAGTTTTTGGACTTTGCAGTTAAGGGGTCAATGGCTGTCTTTTTCTTTGGGAGATTGGGTGTCAACGAATGGATTGTCGTTTTTATTGCTACGCTGATGTGGTTTTTGAATGTAGTGTTGCCGGTGGTGATTGGCAGTTATTTTGTTTTAAAATTTAAACCTAAATGGAATTGATTTCTTTAGTATTTGCTTTGATTTTGGTGGTTTACGTTGGCTTTATCCTTCAATTGGTTTTGGGGTATACCAAAGTAGCCACCTTTGAAAGAACTGGGGCAGAACCGCAAACGGCATTTACTATAGTGGTTCCTTTTAGAAATGAGGGCAAAAACTTGCCGAAGTTGTTGCAGTCCTTTTCGAAGTTGCATTACCCACAGGAGTTGATTGAAATCATCATGGTGGATGATTTTTCTACCGATGCTTCGGAGCGGATCTGTATACAGTGGCGGGTGCAGCATGATGGGATTGATACTACTTTATTGGAAAACTTGCGATTGAGTAGTTCGCCGAAAAAGGATGCTATTGCGAGGGCGATGCCTATTGCCAAGCACGATTGGATTGTAACTACGGATGCGGATTGCAGGGTTCCTAAAAATTGGTTAAGCTCCCTCGACAACTACATACAAGAAAAGCAGCCCGAGATGGTGGTAGGCGCCGTTGTCTATCAAACCAAAAACAACTGGTTTCATCAGTTTCAGCAATTGGATTTGATGAGTTTGCAGGGGGTTACGATTGGTAGTTTTGGGATGGGGAAGCCCTTTATGTGTAATGGGGCAAATTTTGCCTACACCAAAAAACTATTTCAGGCGATGGGTGGTTTTGCTGGAAATGATAAAATCGCAAGTGGGGATGATGTCTTCTTGTTGCAAAAGGCGGTAGTACATTCGCCCGAAAAAGTAGGCTATTTAAAAAGCACCGATAGTATTGTAAAAACGAAACCCGAGAACGATTTGTATAAACTCTTTATGCAGCGGGTGCGCTGGGCTAGTAAAACGACTGGTTATAAGAGCGTCTATGCACAAGTTTTGGCCGTTGCGGTCTTGCTGATGAATGCTAGTTTGGTTGTGGGCTTTTGTATGGTGGTGGCAGGCACTTTACAATGGACTATACTACTTGGTGTGTTTGCCGTTAAATATATAGTGGATTATCTTTTGCTTTATAAAACCAATGCGTACTTGCGTAACGGGAAGTGGGTTTTACCTTTAGCTAGTAGCTTGGTTTATCCTTTGTTTTCCAGTTTGGTTGCGGTCTATTCTTTGGTGGGGCCCTATACTTGGAAAGGGAGTACGTATAAAAAATAAGGTTCCTTTTTTCCTTTTACTCTGATTTGATAATTACTGGTAACACGAATTGTGTTTTCACGGGGATGCCTCGTTTTATGGCTGGATTTACTTTGGGGAAATTTACTAAGCGCGCGTGCAAGATGCTGTCGATTTTGATGGTATCGTAGGCGACAGAATCTTTGGGGAATTGGGGTTCGAAGGTGAGTTGGGCGTCCGGCAGCACCGTCACTTTGACTTGGATGGTATCTAATTTTGGGAATAGCGTTGCTAGGGTATCTACGGCTAGCTTTTGTTCCATGGTGGCTTGCATAAAGTCAAAGAAGCACTGTTTGCGTTGCCAGACGTCTTTTAGCTTTTCGCAATCGGCTACGGAGGGGTATTCATCGACTTCTTGCCAATTGATGTCCTTCATTTCTTTGGCCAGCAAATCCGATTCGGAGGGGACTTTTTTCTCCAAGTATTGACAAGACTGCAACAGCACTAGGGTTAGTATGGCTAAAATCCTTTTCAAGATTAGTGCTTTTTAGAAAGTAAATAATCACTATAGCTTTTATCGAGCCATTCTTTTTTGGTGCGTTGTGCTTCTTCTTTTTGGTCTTTGTATAAGATTCCTAATTTTTCAGAATAGGCGGCAATTTTGACCGTATAGGTATAGAATTCTTCTTTAGTCAGGGTAACATTCGGGTCTTTTTGTTTTTGGAAAAACTCAAAGAATAGGGCGTCGAAGGCTTTCTTATCGTAGGTCTGCGCTTCTCTTTTGTATTTTTTATAGAGGGTTTCCTTTAGGGCGCCATCGGGATCGGTAGTGGTTTTTTCCTGAGCAACTAGGGTATTGCTAAGGCAAAGGAACAGCAGGACCACGGAAGAAAGATGTACTAGTTTCTTGATCATGATTCAAAAATAGATAAAAAAAACCAATGAACCTACATCACGTTGAGGGGAAGGTTTTTATTGTTGTAGTGCGTACTCCCTCCTAACCCTTCAAATTTTTAAAAAGCTCTGTTTTTTGTATTTATTAAATCTGTACTTTCGTAGTATCAAAATAGTCGTTACTATACGATAACTATACGATAACTATACAACAACTATACGATAAGTAGGTAGAAGACTAAGGGCAAACTAAAGGGAATAGTAACACAATAAAAACACAGTAGTATGGCAAAATTTAATGGAATCTTAAAATTTAGTGGCACCATAGGAGGCGTTACGGGAGTGAACAGCAAGGAAGGATTTCATCTTAGGGAGAAGCAGAACATTGCTAAGAGCCGCTATCAAATGGCACCGGAATACACAAGTTTTCGGATGAATGGGCGGTATACGGGGATGGCGTCAAGGATGTCGATGGCGTTTCGGCGACCACTAAGAATGTTTAGCCTGGCGGTTTCGGATGCTCGAATGTATTCGCGGTTGAATGCGGTGATGCGAAAAATCTTGATGAGTGATCCTTTGTCGAAGAAAGGGGAATTTAACTTTACGAATGGAATAGCCACCACGACCGGTAAGCAAGCCTTGTTGGACTTTGAATTTAATGCTACCATAGCGTTTGACCGACTATTCAAGGGGAGCTACGTTTTAGACACGGCAAGCGCTACCCTCACCCTTAGTGGATTTGTCCCTAAGAAAGCCTTACAATGGCCTGCAGGAGCTACGCATGCCACACTGGAGAGTGGCCTACTGCATTTTGATTTTGCCATCAGCGAAGGAAAATTTGCCAGCAGCGCACCAAGAGTCCTTTCTAAAAACGAAGCGGCAACGGATATCGTTCTAAGCACCGCAGCACCCACAGCAGCAGGCCTGACGAAGGTACATTTCTTAAAAGTAGCGTTTAGTCAGGAAGTGGGGGGCGTATTGTATCCGTTTAAGGGAAATGAGGCGGGGGTTATGAAGGTTGTGGGGGTGGATTAGTTTTCAGTCGTCGCGGGTAAAGTCACGGACTGCAAGTCCGCGCCATCTTGTTAATAGGTCTAGCTTACGACGTAAAAATATAGCACTTTGCAATTCATTTTAACTATTATCATTTGTACCTCTTTTCCAGTCATTGATAATATATTTTTGTTAAAAGTGGCATTTACGAACCATAACTTATTAGTTCTATCTTCACTTATCTCAAACTGTATTTCTTCTTTCTTTAGAAAAGGATATTTTAACAGTAATAAATTTTTTGCAAATTGAATCGCTTTATCCTTTGAATCAAGAAGAGTTTTTGTATTAAGAACTTCCTTATCAAAATTAAGATATTCATTATTAACTAATGTATCTACAAAATTTTGTAATTCTTCCTGCAGATAAAACTCAGTGTTTTTTTTATTTGTATTCTGGGAAAAGGCTATTGTTGTAATAAACAGCGTTATTAAAATGAACTTTTTCATGTTTCTAGGTTTTGAATAAAGGTAAACAAAATCGGTTTAGGGGTAGTTGCTTCGCAAATGGGAAGTGAATATAAAAATTTAAGCAGCTTTTAAAATGCCGCAAAGTCTGAAGACTTTGCGGAGCGTTGTAAAGTCACGGACTGAAAGTCCGCGCCATCAAGTGTACATTCTAGAGAAGTCACGGACTGCAAGTCCGCGCCATCGGAGTATAAATCGAATTAACACAATATTATAATTCCATTTATAAACACTTACAAATATTATTGATTCCTTTAATTATTGTAATTTTGTTAATCGTTAATAAAGATAAACCCGAAGGGTAATCGTCATCTATATAACGTTTCCATTTTTCATAAAAAGATTTACTTACTTGCTCTTTTAGCAAGTTTTTATCTTTGGGACTTTTTGAAGAATCTTTCAGTATATTTCTATATTCAATCAAAAGATTACGTCTAAGTTCAATAGCTTTCTTTTGCTTTTCAATATATGATTGAAAATAATCCCCATCCGATAAAATATTCATTTCGGTTTTTGAATGTTTTTCTCCTTGTAGAAGAAAAATGTTTTTAAATAAAGCGAAAATTAATTCTTCTTTTTTATCGAATAATTCTTTTGGAATTGCTAAATAATAATAATTATAACGTAATGGTTTTTTTTTCTTTAAACACTTTTTGATATCTTTAAGTAAATTTATTTGGGCTGTACTTGTGTCTTTTATAACTACATAAAATTTTCTAGAGTCTTTACCTGTCGATATAAAATACTCAATCTTTGTGTTTTCAAATGTGAAATCTTTTCCTAAAATGGGAGTTTGACCATTTGATTTCAAAAAGTAAAAAAACAGTATTAAAATGAGGCTCTTTTTTTTCATTATCAAAAATTAATTTAGTTTCCAAAAATAGAATTCTTCCACACCAGATCGCGCGGACTTGCAGTCTGTGCCTATTTTTAAATCAAATAAACCAGCAAAACCTCTAAATCACCATCCAATCCTGCATAACTTCGTGCAGAGCTAAAGTAATAATCTTCTGGATACGCTACTATTTTTTCAGTAACAGGATTACTATGTATATAATTTACCTTCTGTTTTATGAATGAATTACTATAAATCAATTCGGCATGATACCCATCCTGCCAAACCTTATATTGTTGGTCTCGCTTTAAGTGATGACAGGCTTTTTGAAAATATTCCAACATCCATTCTCTCCTACTTTCAGGTTCATCTTTTATGTTTTGTATTATCTTTTTTGAAGTAAATGTTTTAAAGTCACGGATTACGTCAGATAAAACAAATCCATCAGTTGATTTGCATAGTAGGTGTATATGGCTACTCATAATTACATAGGCGTAAATATCTAAACCTTTGTTTTCGCAACAATATCGCAGCGCATTGATAAGCGTATACTTTTGATTTAACCGTGTAAAAACATCAACCCAACCCATTGTTGTTATCGTGATAAAGTAAGCTTCATCTGTGGTGGTTGCTTTGTACTTTGTAGACATATACAAAACTAAGAACAAAACGAATATCCTTATTACACTTTATGTGTACATTTTAGTTAAGTCACGGTCAAGTTAAGGACAAGTCACGGACTGCAAGTCCGCGCCATCGGGGTAGTTTCCCGACTTCGCTGGCAAAGTCACGGACTGCAAGTCCGTCTTTACATTGAATTAAATAAAAAACAATAATTTAATTTTTAATGAAATGTTTTACTTACATTTGAGTTAGTAAAATTTCACCCTCGTTCATTTAAGTATAATGCCACAATTGTTTTAAAGAACGTATAATGAGCTTAATTTCATTATTTTAAAAAAATCTACTATTCATAGAAGTACAAAATTAGGAAAAAGGATTGAAATTAAAAACGGTAGTTAAGAGACTTACCATCTCAAATTGACAAAGAATAAATCTCATTTATTTTACAGGTTAGTTATTAAGTGAAACTATCAGAAAAAACCAAGCATTAATAAAATAGTCATACTTATTTGTATTTCATAGACAAATAGAAGACTGTTAACAAAAAAATGATTAAAACCTTATGAAAAATCTAAAAATAATTTTTGGTATTGTTACGATCTTAGTAGCAACAATCACAATTTCAATTTCATGTTCAAAAGATGAAAGCAGAGATTCAGCTAATTCTTCAATGACTTCAAAACTTCCGACCAGAGATATAGAGAGTATGAAAACTGATTTTATTGAAATTATGAAAAGTAGTGAGTATATCACTTTTCACAATAGTGTTAATCAAATGACCTTTAAAATGAAAGATGTAAAATTTAATTTCAAAACTCGCACGGATTTTATTGAATGGATTAATGCAACGGGTAATTTGAGTAAAACAGCATTTATTTCTACTGAAGACGCTATTAAATTATATGACGATTCAATAACACAATTGAATGGTTTACATTCAAAATTCAAATCTTTCTATGATAAACTTCTTACTTGTGATGTTGATGAATTCTTATCCGTTTGCGCTCCCGAAATGATTCATCCAAACTTACAAACATCACAAAGCTCTTGCCAAAATGCTTGTGTTGATACAGCTCTAGCTGCATTTCATCTAGCTGACATTACTTACGAATTTGCAATGAATACAGGTGATGTATTTATGGGTTATTACGGTACGATTGCTTACAATAATGAAAATGCACAAATTACTCAGGATTATATGACTTGCTTTGGAAATTGTCCAATATAATTTATCATGAAAAATATATTTATAATTTTAATTCTTTGCGTAAACTGTTTATCAATCAAAGCCCAAGCAACCGAGGAAAGGGATAATACTATTCAAAAAGGTCTAACGAATGTAGAATTACAAAAAGCTATTGAGACTTATGTAAAGATGACTGAAACTGAAACTTATAAGGCTAATAAAAAGGCAACCAATAAGATGATTGATAAACTAAATCAGAAAGTAATTCCAAAAGAAATAATGAACGATAATGAATGGGAAAGATGGATTGCTGAAAATTTGAATACTACAAAATTTATAAGTATTGGTGAAGCTAACAAGCTGAGAACTTTAAATTTAGAATTAACTAAAAAGCAGTATGCAGAAAATGCTGAGCTCTATGTATTAATTAGGAAAGCAACAATGAGTCAAAGACATGAAATTTTAAAGCCAGAAAGAGCAGGGAGACCTTTCTAAGATGTTTTATCCTAGTATAAAAAATTAAAAACGGCTTTTCTAGTCGTTTTTTTTGTTACATGTTAGCCCCAATAAAACAAAAAATACAGAAAAAAAGTTTTTTAAATAATGTTAATTTGCACAACCCGATGGCGCGGACTTGCAGTCTGTGCCTATTTTTAAAACAAATAAACCATCACAACCTCTAAATCACCATCCAATCCTGCATAACTTCGTGCAGAGCTAAAGTAATAATCTTCTGGATACGCTACTATTTTTTCAGTAACAGGATTACTATGTATATAATTTACCTTCTGCTTTATGAATGAATTACTATAAATCAATTCGGCATGATACCCATCCTGCCAAACCTTATATTGTTGGTCTCGCTTTAAGTGATTACAGGCTTTTTGAAAATATTCCAACATCCATTCTTTCCTACTTTCTGGTTCATCTTTTATGTTTTGTATTATCTTTTTTGAAGTAAATGTTTTAAAGTCACGGATTACGTCAGATAAAACAAATCCATCAGTTGATTTGCATAGAAGGTGTATATGACTACTCATAATTACATAGGCGTAAATCTCTAAACCTTTGTTTTCGCAGCAATATCGTAGCGCATTGATAAGCGTATACTTTTGATTTAACCGTGTAAAAACATCAACCCAACCCACTGTTGTTATCGTGATAAAGTAAGCTTCATCTGTGGTGGTTGCTTTGTACTTTGTAGACATATACAAAACTAAGGACAAAACGAATATCCTTATTACACTTTATGTGTACATTTTAGTTAAGTCACGGTCTAGTCACGGTCTAGTCACGGACTGCAAGTCCGCGCCATCAAGTGTACCTTTTTAGAGAAGTCACGGTCAAGTCACGGACTGCAAGTCCGCGCCATCGGGGTTACCATTCCGAAACTTGATTTGTGTAATCATTTGAAATTTTTCCCTTTTTCTCGAAAACATAACAATAGTTCTCAGTTAAATTTTTTTCAATAACATATAATCTATCGTTTATTTGTTTTACTTCAAATTTGTACACATTGGTAGTCGTATGAATTCCCCCGATAAATATGTCAAAAAAGATTTTATTGTTTTTAAAATAAACTATTCCTCTGTTTCCCTCTTTCTGAGGTGAAGGATCAATCATAGTATAGTTCATCCATCTTAGATTTCCATTAGTGTAAAATTGTATTGCCCTTCTTCCTGTTTTTAAAAGTCCCATCTTTTTTATTTCATTTCCATTTCTATCACAAAAAAATCGATCTGTTTCAACATAGAAATAATTACAATCAAATGTTTTATTGAAGAACTCTTTATTAAAATTATCTTGATTCTTAAATCTATAGTTTTCTTTCGGCACTCGGACCCCATTATCCAATTTATTATAGGGTACACCACATGAATACAAGCAAATTGCAACAATAAAAAATACTTTCTTCATTTAATTAAGTTTATCCCTAGAAACGGGATTCTAAATCGAGTTGATTAATAATATGTGGCCTTAAGGGCTTTTATAACAAACTTACTAAAAAACTACAAATTATTTTTGCCTTTTTAGTTATAGTACTTGGCAAGGTATGCTTTGGCAGATGTAGGTTGGATTATTCGATTGTGGATTCCAGTCGTCGCGGTTAAGTCACGGACTGAAAGTCCGCGCCATCAAGTGTACATTTTAAAGAAGTCACGGTCAAGTCGCGGTCAAGTCACGGACTGCAAGTCCGCGCCATCAAGTGTACATTTTAGAGAAGTCACGGACTGCAAGTCCGCGCCATCGGGAACAATTTGAGAACTTTTTGTCTTTCCCGCGGAGGCGGGAATCCAGTTTTCAGTCGCAGGGCTACCGTTTATTCCTTCATTACTTTGTGGGTTGATATTGTTTCATTGCCTTCTAGTTGCAGTAGATAAATGCCTTTAGGTAGATTACTCAAGTCTACAGAAGGATTGTTATCGTTAGCACAGTTG
>CANBOV010000068.1 GCA_947371275.1 Flavobacteriaceae bacterium
GAAATCGACGTGATGGAACATAAAGGTAATAATCCTAATGTAATTTATGGTACGTTACATTACCCTGGAAATTCAGGTGGTGGCGGTATTAGTAATCACGCTACTTTCCCTGGGGTTTCTAATGGATTTAAAGTTTACAAAGTGATATGGACACCAAATTCAATACGTTTTTATGTTGACAATGTACTTTTCCATTCCTTTATTAATAGTGGATCGGTTCCTTTTAATCATGATTTCTTCTTGATTATGAATGTTGCCATGGGAGGAAATTTTGGAGGCGCTATTGATTCAAGTTTTAGTTCGTCTTCTATGGAAGTAGACTATGTTAGAGTATACCAATAATAAATATAATTAGTTAGTTATAATTACAAGAAGGCTTTATGCCTTCTTGTAATTGTTTTTTTGTAAACCATTCAAAACTATAAGATGAAATTTAAAAATCTTTCTTATATAGTATTCATTTCATTATTTGCATTCCTAAGTTGTACTTCTACAAAAACTATTGTTGATAGCAATTCATCCAAAAAGACCCTAGATTTTAAAGTAGATTCTATTTTAAAATTGATGACTTTGGAAGAGAAAATTGGTCAGATGAACCAGTATAACGGGTTTTGGGATGTGACAGGGCCTTCTCCAAAAGAGGGTCAGGCTGCGTCTAAATATGCCAATTTAAAGAAAGGCTTAGTTGGTGCTATGCTCAATGTTAAAGGAGTAAAAGAAGTTAGAGCAATACAAAAAATTGCTGTTGAAGAGACACGATTACATATCCCGTTACTTTTTGGATTTGATGTTATACACGGGTATAAGACAATTAGTCCTATTCCTTTGGCGGAAGCGGCAAGTTGGGATCTAGAAGCGATTAGAAAATCGGCTGCTATTGCAGCTGAGGAAGCATCTTCCGTAGGATTGAATTGGACTTTTGCTCCGATGGTTGATATTTCAAGAGATGCGCGATGGGGAAGAGTTATGGAGGGAGCAGGTGAAGATCCTTACTTGGGAAGTAAAATTGCTACTGCAAGAATAAAAGGATTTCAAGGAGATGATTTATCCTCTGTAAAATCGATGGCAGCTTGTGCTAAACATTTTGCTGGTTATGCCTTTGCGGAAGCAGGGCGTGATTATAACTCGGTTGACGTAAGTGAAGCAACCTTGCAGAATACCATCTTGCCACCATTTAAAGCTTGTGTTGATGCTGATGTTAAAACCTTTATGAATTCGTTTAACGACTTAAACGGGACACCGGCAACGGGTAACGCGTATTTGCAAAGAACGATACTAAAAGGAGATTGGAATTATAAAGGCTTTGTAGTTTCTGATTGGGGTTCTATTAATGAAATGATTTCCCATGGATATGCTAAAGATAGTAAGCAAGCTGCAGAATTAGCGGCAAATGCTGGTTCTGATATGGATATGGAGTCGTATTCTTATTTGGATAATTTAGCGGCTTTAGTAAAAGAAGGAAAGGTAAAGGAAAGTTTGATAGATGATTCTGTAAAAAGGATACTAAGCCTAAAATTTGAATTAGGGCTATTTGATAATCCTTATAAATATTGTGATGAAGCCCGTGAAAAGGCCACAGTAGGAAAAGCTGAATTTCAAGAGGGTGTTTTGGATGTGGCCAAAAAGTCAATTGTGTTACTTAAAAATGATAATAAGGTATTGCCACTGAATAAATCAGGATTGAAAATTGGATTAATTGGTGCATTGGCATCAGATAAAACCAGTCCCTTAGGAAGTTGGAGAATCGGGGCCGATGATAATACCGCTGTATCCGTTTTGGAAGGAATGGGAAAATACAGTGGCAATCAATTGACCTATGCCAAAGGTGCAGATTTAACCATTGGGCAGACTAAATTTGTTAGTGAATTACACATTAATACAACAGATAAATCAGGATTTCAGGAAGCAATAAATTTAGCCAAAGAGTCGGATGTAGTTGTGGTTGTGATGGGAGAACACGGTTTGCAGACAGGAGAAGGTAGAAGCCGAACTGATCTGGGGTTGCCGGGTGTACAACAAGAATTATTAGAAGAACTGTTTAAGGTTAATAAAAAGATAGTTTTGGTTTTGAATAACGGCAGACCTCTTGCGTTACCTTGGGCAGCAGAAAATATTCCGGCTATAGTCGAAGCTTGGCAATTGGGAACTCAAAGTGGGAACGCAATAGCACAAGTTCTATATGGGGATTATAATCCTAGTGGAAAATTACCTATGACTTTTCCAAGAAACGTTGGTCAAGTGCCAATCTATTACAATTATAAAAATACCGGTAGACCTACCATGAATGAGCCAGAAAGTGTTTTTTGGTCTCATTATTCAGACCGCAGTAATAAACCACTATATCCGTTTGGATTTGGTTTGAGTTATTCGAAATTTGATTATTCGAATTTAAAATTAAGTTCAACTTCCTTAACCAAGGGAGGAATGCTTACGGTATCTGTTTCGCTTAAGAACTCAGGATTAGTTAAAGGAAAAGAAGTAGTTCAACTCTATATTAGAGATAAGGTAGGTAGTATAACTCGCCCAGTCAAAGAGTTAAAGGGTTTTGAAATGATAGAATTAAATCCAAGTGAAGAGAAAACGGTGTCTTTTACCATAGACGAAAAAATGCTAATGTTCTATACAGCCAATGGTAAATGGGAGGCAGAATCGGGAGATTTCACGGTATTTATCGGAGGTAATTCTTCAGAAACATTAGAAAATAATTTTAAGCTCGAATAGTATGTATAAATACCTTTTATTTTTATTAATCACTAGTAGTTTTTTTGCGCAATCGAATAAAAGGAAATTGGTATGGCAAGAAGAATTTAATGGTACAGCCTTAAATGAAAAAGTGTGGAATTTTGAATTAGGAGATGGATGTCCTAAAATTTGTGGTTGGGGGAATAACGAAAGGCAACTGTATACAAATAGCAATCATTTTGTTAAAGACGGGAATTTAGTAATAAACATTAATAAAGTTGATGATCATTATACTTCCACTAGAATAACTACAGCAGGGCATAAGGAATTTCAATATGGTAGAGTAGAAATCAGAGCCAAAATTCCATCAGGAAAAGGAATATGGCCGGCATTTTGGATGTTAGGTTCTAATATTTCTACAGTTGGTTGGCCAAAATGTGGTGAAATAGATATATTAGAATATGTAGGAAGAGAGCCAAGCAAAGTATATACTTCTTTGCATACTCAAGACAGTCATGGCAACACGATTAATACAAGAGTAACCGATATTAAATCTATTGAAGAAGGGTTTCACTTATATGCGATTGATTGGACAAAAGATAAAATCGAGTTCTTTGTAGACAATAAATCCGTTTATATTTTTTCACCTGAAAACAAAAATGAGGATACGTGGCCTTATAATCAGCCATTTTATTTCATTATCAATACCGCCGTTGGAGGAGATTTTGGCGGACATGATGTAGATAACGCCATTTTTCCTCAACAATTTATAATAGATTACATTAAAGTTTATCAATAAAACAACTAGAAGTTTTTTGATTTTTAAGTATTGATTTTTACTCGTTGCCTAGTTGAAACAATTAAAATTATCATATCACAAAGCTTGCCTTTATTCCTATTTAAAATTTAAAAACAATGAAAAAAATTATTCTGGTTTTATT
This sequence comes from Flavobacteriaceae bacterium, assembly GCA_947371275.1. Lineage (GTDB taxonomy): Bacteria > Bacteroidota > Bacteroidia > Flavobacteriales > Flavobacteriaceae > Flavobacterium. Next base: position 3,624 of record CANBOV010000068.1, read on the forward strand.
TGTCTTTTTTTCAATCATGGCAAATGCACAATTTAATTACCAATCAACCATACGTTACAGCAATGGTCAAGTAGTGAGCAATCAAATGGTTTCGCTGAGGTTCAATATAAAGCTAACCTCAAGTACAGGGACAACGGTTTATTCTGAAATACAACATCCGTTGACGAATGCACAGGGGAATATATCGGTATTGATTGGTAATGGTACGGCTACCACTGGATCATTTTCAGCTATTAATTGGTCTGCAGGACTGTATTATTTAACGGTTGAGTTCTTTACAGGCACTAATTCTTGTCAGTGGATTAATGTTCCGTTTGATCAAAACGGAACGATTGGTCAAGCTGTTTCCTATTGTAATGGACAATATATTTTTGGTGTTTGTTCCACATTTACTAACTTGGTATGGTCGGATGAATTTACCGGGACGGGCGCCGTTTCTTCAACCAATTGGTTTGCTCAAACGCAATTCATAAATGGTAACAGTTGGGCCAACAATGAACAACAACACTATACAAATCGTGTGGATAATGCTACGGTTAGTAATGGAACGTTAAAGATCATAGCTAAAAAGGAAACTTTTACAGATCAAGGAGTAACTAAGCAATATACGTCAGCACGTTTAAATTCAAAATTTGCATTTACTTATGGTAGAGTGGAAGTTAGAGCTAAACTACCAAGTGGCGCTGGGACTTGGCCTGCTATATGGATGTTAGGAAAGAATGTAATTGAACCTGGTGCATTTTGGTCTAGTACCAATGGAACGGTCAATTGGCCTGCCTGCGGAGAAGTTGACATAATGGAACATTGGGGTAATAATCAAAATTATGTACAAAGTGCGCTGCATACTCCATCAAGTTACGGTGGGACTGTGAATTTGGGAGGACAAACAATAGCAACTGCCTCTACTGATTTTCATATTTATACCTTAGAATGGACGGCTCAAAAAATGGTGTTTAAAGTTGATGGGGTTACCCATTATACCTATGAACCAGCTGTAAAAGATGCTTCAACATGGCCATTTGATGCCCCGCAATATTTATTATTAAATGTTGCTATGCAACCCTTTATTGATCCTAATTTTGTTTCCAGTGCAATGGAAATTGATTATGTAAGAGTCTATCAATAATAAGAAATACAAGTAATAAAAGGCCAGCAATTTATTGCTGGCCTTTTTTATTTTAATTCATTAGGATTGTAAAATAAATGGTATTGCTGTATTTAATTGTTTTAATTTTTTCGTGATTCTTAAAAATAAAGTTAAAAATTATCCATATCACAATTTTAGTACTGCATTTTTACGGATTTAAAGATTCATTTTACCTCTACATCTCCTTATCATTTGTGGTTTTTTAATTTCAATGATTGTTTATAAGTACTAGTAAAATAGCGAGGTAGGCTGTTTTTAAAGGCGCTTTTGCTAAATGTAATGTTGTATAGTTTTTGTATACGCAAACGTTTTCGGTAAAGGCTTCTATTTATTTATGTTTACGGCCTCAACTTTTAAACAAAAATTATGAAGAAAATTATTTTTTTGATTTTCCTGATGATGACCTCATTAGGATTTTCTCAGGGAGCTGCACCAACACCTCCTGCAAGAAATGCTTCAGATGTTGTATCCGTTTTTAGTAACGCGTATACTGACATCTCGAATACCGATTTTTTCCCGAACTGGGGACAAGGTACTGCTTTTGAGCAAGTGACCTTAGGAACTGCTGCATTGCATTATTCCAATTTAGATTATGAAGGAATTAATTTAGTTGCTGGTGGAAATCCTCCGGGAATTGATGTTTCTACCATGACTAAACTGCATTTTGATATTTGGACTCCAGACGTGTCTTCGTTCAGTATCTATTTAATTGCAGGTGGAGAGAATGCTGTAACTGTAACGCCAACATTATCAGGTTGGAATAGTTATGATATTGATTTAACGCAATATTCAAACGCAGGAAGAACACTTAATAATGTTATTCAAATTAAAATTGAAAAACCAGGTTTTGCATACCATGCAGAGGTTAACTCAGTTTACTTAGATAATATTTATTTTTGGAAACCAGCTAACTTGCCAACATTAAGCAATTTCTCAATTGCTACAAAAGCAAGTGGTTCAGCGCCATTTACAATTACAGCACCAACTAGTACTAGTACAGGTGCTTTTTCTTATTCAAGTAGTAATACAAGTGTAGCTACGGTTTCAGGAAGTACTATTACAATTACGGGTATTGGACAAACAGTGATAACAGCTACTCAAGCTGCTGCTGGTGGATTTGGAGCTGGAAGCATCACTACGACTTTTGATGTAACACCTCCTGCTGCGCCAACGCCAACGTTAGCTTCAGCAAATGTCATTTCAGTATACAGTAATACATATACTAGTGTTCCGGTTGATACTTTTTTAACCAGCTGGTCAGCGGCCACATTAACTCCAATTGTTATTGGAACTTCAAACAATACATTGAAATATAGCAATGTAAATTTCTTAGGTATTGAAACGGTTGCAAATCCAATCAATGCTACAAGTATGAACTTATTCCATATTGATGCATTTACGCCAAACATGACTACTTTCAGAGTGAAATTAGTTGACTTTGGTGCTGATGGTGCATTTGGTGGTGGTGACGATAAAGAACATGAATTATCTATGACTCCTACCTTAAATGGTTGGAATAGTTATAATTTATTGTTGTCAGATTTTACAGGATTGACTACGAGAGGTCATATTGCTCAAATTATCCTATCTGGTAACCCTGCAGGTTCAGGTACTGTTTATGTAGATAATATGTATTTTGGAAATGCTTCAATTTCAGTATCACCGATATTGAGTAACTTTAGTATTCCTACTAAAAACACTTCAGACGCTAACTTTACGATTACTGCTCCAACAAGTACAAGTCCAGGTGCTTTTACTTACACAAGTAGCAATACAGCTGTAGCAACTATCGTTACTGGTAACAGTATTCATATCGTAGGGGTAGGTACAACTACTATTACGGCTACGCAAGCTGCTTCAGGAAATTATTTAACTGGTAGTATTACCGCTAGTTTTGTAGTAACTGTGCCAATAGCGCAAACTCCAACTGTAGCTGCTCCAGCTCCTCCTGCAAGAAATGCATGGGATGTTGTTTCTGTTTTCAGTGGCGCTTATACTGATATTGCCAATGTTGAATTCTTTCCAGATTGGGGACAAGGAACATCTTATGAGCAAATTAACTTAGGCTCTCCTGCCAATGCAACTCTTCATTATTCTAATTTAGATTATGAAGGAATTAATTTAGTTCCAGGTGGAGCTGCTCCAGGAATCAGCGTTTTATCCATGACAAAACTTCACTTAGATGTATGGACACCTAACGTTTCTCCTTTTGCAATTTCTTTAATTGCGGCTGGTGAAAATGCGATTACTTTAACGCCAACTATTTCAGGATGGAATAGTTTTGATATTAATTTATCGGATTACTCAAGTCAAGGAAGAGATTTAAGTAATGTGATTCAATTAAAATTAGAAAAACCAGGTTTTGCTTACCATGCAGAAACTAATTCAATTTATTTTGATAATGTATATTTTTGGAGACCAGCTACTGCTTTGCCTCCTCCAACAATAACTAACTTTACTGTGCCTAATAAGGTTGTAGGTAATGCTCCGTTTAATTTAACGGCTCCAACTAGTAATAGTGCTGGTGCCTTCACTTATACAAGTAGTAACACTGCTGTAGCTACAATATCTGGAAGTACTGTTACTATTGTAGGTGCTGGATCAACTGTGATTACAGCGACTCAAGCTGCAACAGCGACTTATGGTGCTGGAACGATTGCGGCTACTATGGTAGTATCCTACCCTCCTCCAACAACAAATGCTCCAATTCCTACTGTTCCGGCAGATAGAGTACTTTCTTTGTTTAGTAATACATATACTAATGTAGCTGGTACTAATTGGTTCCCTAACTGGGGTCAGTCAACGCAAGTGTCTGATATGGCGATTTCTAAAAATACCATTAAAAAGTACGAATTTTTAAATTATCAAGGTGTTGAATTTGCTAGTCCAGTTGATGCTTCAACTATGACTACACTTCACGTAGATATTTGGACTCCAAACTGTACTACATTTGAAGTATTCTTAATTAATACAAGTCCGGCAACGGTTCAACAAAGTGTTTCACTTAGCCCAACAACTTCAGGATGGAATAGTTTCAATATTGACTTAGCGCAATACAGTAATATTGCCTTAAATAATATTGGACAAATGATGTTTGTTGGAACGCCATCAGGAACAAGTACCGTTTATTTAGATAACATTTATTTCTCTAAACCAACGCCAACTATTGCCGCTCCATTCGTAGTTTCACCTGTTGCTTACTGTAAATCAGATGTGGCTACAGAATTAACGGCAGGTTTATACAATAATCCATTAAAATGGTATACTGTTGCTACAGGAGGTACTGGAACTACAATTGCTCCAATTCCTGTAACTACTGTTGCTGGTTCAACAAAAACATATTATGTTTCTGAAGTGTTTTCAAATGGGGTAGAAGGTCCAAGAGCTGCTATAGTAGTAAATGTTAATGCATTGCCTGCTACACCTGGAATTATTGCAGGTACTGCTGCACAAGGGCCATTAGTAGGTACAACTACTACTGCTACTTACTCTATTGCAAGTGTTGTGGGAGCTACATCCTATTTATGGACTCCACCAACAGGTGTGAACATAATATCTGGACAAGGAACTTCAAGTATCACCGTTAATTTTGCTGATGTTCCTACAGGAGCAGGAGCAGGAGCAATTGGTGCGCTTACCGTTCAAGCAATCAATGCTAATGGATGTTTAAGTGCTGCTAAATCTTTAGCACTTACTAAAGCATTACCGGCAGCGCCAGCGGCAATTAAAATGACCAATGGAGTAACAACAACTGCCATTACTAATTTTGGTAAATTCATCGGACAGTCAACAGTATTGACTTTAACTGCTACTGCTGTAGCTACTGCCTCTTCTTATGTTTGGGAATTACCTGCAGGTATGAACAAATTATCAGGTGGAAACACTAATGTAATTACGGTTAATTTCTTAAACGTACCAAACGGTACTGCGGTATTACAAATTGGTTGTAAATCACAAAATGGTGTAGGTACTTCTGTAACTAATAATGCTACAGCGGTTCCAGCAACAAGTTCTACAGCAAAATTATTAAAAATCAGTGCTACGGTTCCTGGTACGCCAGCCAAACTTGCAGGTCAAGTTGCAGGTCTTTGTGGTGGTAGTACTTACAGTTATACTATGGCGACTGAAGCCGCTAATGCTTCAAGCTATTTTATTACAGCTCCTACTGGTTCTGTCGTGAAATCAGCTTCACACACTAGTAATTCAACCAATTCTTTAGTAACAAGTGATTTAACATTCACGGTTCAATATCCAGCTGATTTAGCTACGCTAGCCACTAAGACTATTGTAGTATATGGTAGAAATGGAATTGGGGATAGTGTTTTAGCTAAAACCACTACTGTAGCTACTACTATGTCTGCTGTAACAACGGTTACTGGTACAGCTACTACATTCCAAAGATGTGCATCACAAAGTTTCTCAGTTAATGCTACGGTTGCTGGAGCGACTTACGCTTGGACTGTAGCAAATGGTGCAGTAATCACAGGTGGTCAAGGAACTGCAACTGTTACTATCGATTTCTCGGCTGTTTTAAGTACGTTAGCATCTACAAAAGTAACTGTTAAAGCGACCAACACTTGTGGAGTATCTTCTGCAGTGAAATCAATAACTTTAGCGTCTGCAGTATGTGGAGCTAAAATGGCTGAAGAAACTGTTGCGGTTGCTACTAACATTAGTTTGTATCCAAACCCAGCGAGTTCTGAATTCAATGTTGATTTAACAGCGATGCAAGAAGGTGTGGTTTCTATGTCAATTTATACTATTGATGGCGCTACGGTTTCTACAAGAGACCTTAACGTAACAGAAGGAATCAATACAGTGACTGAAAATATTGCTGATTTAGCTAGCGGAATTTACTTTGTACAATTCGTTAATCAAGCTACTAGCGAGACTATCGTTAAGAAGTTAATCAAAAGATAATTTCATTTCTCTTATCTATTAAAAGGGCGCTTCGGCGCCCTTTTTTTATTTGTATTAAATTCAAACAATGGGATGATAAAGTAATTTAAGCAAATCTTAATAAATTTTAAAGACAAAATAAGTCACTTAGCTGTTCTTACTATAAGAACTTTAAATTTTATAAGAAATGAAATTATTTGTAATGATGCTATTCTTTATGCTCCCAATACAATGGGAACCCAATTTTGACAACGCAAAAAAGATTGCTAAAGAAAAACATGAATTAATTTTATTGAATTTTTCGGGTTCTGATTGGTGCGGCCCCTGCATATTATTCCGAAAAGAATACCTTGAAAGTGAGGCTTTCACTCAAATGGCCAATGATAATTTAGTGCTTGTTAATGCAGATTTTCCAAGAAAGAAAAAAAACATTGGGTCTCCCGATGTGATTAAGCAAAACGATATGTTGGCTGAGACCTATAATAAAAATGGTAGTTTTCCTTTGACTTTGTTACTAAATGCAGAGGGGAAAGTGCTTAAATCATGGCAAGGAAAGCCAGAAGAGTCTTTGACGGAATGGATCGCTGAGGTCAAATCCATCTGCGATAAAAATAGATAGTCTTAGATGAAAAGCTATAGCCAATCAGTTAAATTAATGGGAAACAATTTCGTCATCACCGTGGTGACAGAAAATGAGGAGAATGCTACTCACTCCATTACTATGGCTATAGATGAAATAAAAAGGATTGAGCAGTTGTTTACAACCTATAATTCTGACAGTCAGACCAATTTGATAAACGCTAATGCAGGAATTGCTCCTGTGGTAGTGGATGATGAAGTTTATGAATTAATAGAAAGAAGTATAGGGATTTCGAAAATCACGCAAGGTGCTTTTGATATTTCTTATGGAAGTATTGATAAAACATTGTGGAATTTTGATAGGTCCATGACACAATTGCCCCCGCTAAAAGAGGCGCAAAAAATGGTGCATCTTATCGATTACACTAATATTATTCTTAATGAAGAAAATAGAACCGTATTCTTAAAAAACAAAGGAATGCGAATAGGTTTTGGTGGAATAGGAAAAGGATATGCCGCAGAAATGGCAAAAAAAGTATTGTTAGCCAATGGAGTAGCCAACGGAATAATTAATGCCAGTGGTGATTTGACCGCTTGGGGTTTACAGCCAAATGGAGCGCAATGGACCATAGGTATTGCTAATCCAGATTTTCCACAGGAAGCATTCTCCTATTTAGAAATTTCAAATAAAGCAGTAGCTACGTCAGGAAATTATGAAAAGTATGTAATGATTAAGGGTAAAAAATACTCCCATACTATTGATCCTAAAACAGGAATGCCAATTTCGGGAATCAAAAGCGTTACCATAATCAGCGATAATGCTGAGTTTGCTGATGCTATGGCTACACCCATAGCGGTTATGGGGATAAATGCTGGTTTGTATTTAATTAATCAGATTCCTACCATCTATTGCATAATCATAGACGACAACAATAAAATATACACCTCTAAAAACATTAATTTAAAATGAAAATAAAAGTAAGTTGTAAGCCGCTAGTGATTTCCAATATGTTGCTTTTAGCAGTATTGGTTTTGGTTTCTTGTGAACCCGTAAAAGAATATCAAAAAGGGAAAATTAATGATGCTGAAATGGTATTGTCTAATCGAAAAATAGAAAAGACAGAACTCAGTTTTCAGTCCTATCGTGAAGGAGCCTCGGGAGCCAATGCTGGAAAAAGCGGCGGTGGATGTGGATGCAATTAACCGTTAACCTAAAGAAATGAAAAAAATAGTTATTACAGGATTTGCACTACTCGCATTTTTTAGGATGACCGCACAATCCACAGCCACAGATTCTACGGCCTATAAAAAAACCGACTTGAAAATAGAGGAAATTAATTTAGTGTCGAGTTATTATAAACAGGACGGGAATAATGCGGCAGTGACCGGAGGAGTAGGTTCAGAAAAGCTTACCGATATTGCCAATACGATTGATGTGAAGTTGCTGAAATACGGAAAGAACGGAATTAAAAACACCTTCGATGTTGAGGTAGGAGTAGACCATTATACCTCTGCTTCGTCAGACAAAATTGACCTTCAAGCCAATTCTTCTGCTTCGTCTTCAGATGTTCGCTTTTATCCTTCCCTTACCTATACCAGAGAAAATGAAGAGAAAGGAACTACACTAGGGGCAGGGGTGTCCTCCTCAACCGAATTTGATTATCAATCCTTTGGAGGAAACCTTAGTTATTCCAAAAAGACAAAAGATAAAAATGGTGAGTTTACTGCTAAGGTTCAAACCTATCTTGATCAAGTCACGTTAATTATGCCAATCGAACTTAGAACTTCTAATGTCTATGATACAGCTTCTAGAAATACGTTTTCAGGCTCCCTAAGTTATGCTCAAGTAGTGAATAAAAATCTGCAAGTGATGTTGGTGGCCGATGTCATATCACAATCGGGTTACCTTAGTCTGCCATTTCACCGAGTGTATTTTAGTGACAATAGTGTGCATCAAGAACATTTACCCAATACCCGTCTAAAAATACCATTAGCCTTCAGAGCAAGTTATTTTTTAGGTGATAATGTAATCATAAGAGCCTACTACCGCTATTATTCTGATGATTGGAAATTAACAGCCCATACGGCCGATCTAGAAGTACCAGTGAAACTAAGTCCGTTTTTTTCAGTTAGTCCTTTTTATCGCTATTATTGTCAAAGTGCGATTAAGTATTTCAATGGGTATAAAACGCATACTGCAGTGGATGAATATTACACGAGCAATTATGACTTGTCGAAATTCAATAGTAGTTTTTATGGAGTAGGTATAAAATTAACACCGCTAAAAGGGGTCTTCGGAATCAAGAGTTTCAATACGATTGAATTGCGATACGGCCATTATAACAGAACCACGCAGCTGACTTCTGATATTTTTAGTATAAATATTAAGTACAAATAAGATTTTCTGTAAATATATAAAACTCCTCAATTTGAGGAGTTTTTTGTTTTGTATAATTTGAAGGGTATTGGACGAGTAGGCTTGTCAAAGGAGATTATAGCTTTGTGAATAGTATGTTCGGGATTAACTTCGTTGAGCCTTTTCTGGGGAGCCCCGGACAAAGAAAACCAAACTTGTTTTCAACAAGTTCATTTTTTTTATGATTAAAGCTTTACGAAAGTAAACTTTCGACACCTTTAACCATAAAAAAAACCGAAACAAAAATGTTTCGGTTTTCTTTGTGGGCGATGAGATTTGATATTAAGAGGAGGAAGCCCGGTGGGCTTCAGGTATTTTGAG
>CANBOV010000069.1 GCA_947371275.1 Flavobacteriaceae bacterium
AAGAATACAAAAGAAGCAACCGCCGCTTCCATTGCCGAGCCTTTTAAATCATCTGGATTAATTCCTAGTTCTTCTTTAATCAATACTTCATGGGCATGGTCTTTATTTTGCATAATTTCAGCAGCCATTTGACGCGCTTGCGCCTCTGGTATCCCTTTGGCCATATAGATTAAAGCCAATTCTTTCTCTTCTCCCTCCGGATTGGTTTCTAACTCGTCCATCTCCAACTGCATTTGGTTCTCATAAAGCTCTAGCGAACTCTTAACGGATATCCATTCCCCCAAAGCCATAGACAAAGCTCCAGCCAATAGTCCGGCAATTCCAGTCAACAAAACTTCTTTCTGCCCATTAGTGGCGCCAGCAATTCCCATAACCAAACTGAAATTGGATACCAATCCATCATTACCTCCCAATACAGCCGCACGTAAGGCATTCCCCCCCACAGAACGATGCCGTTTCTCAAAACGCGCTAAGTTGGCCCCCGAAACTTTCTTATCGTTATTCAGGATATTCTTTAATATAGTAACATGTGCCGTATCCGACAATGATTCTTTAGTATTAGTCTTTTTCCGAGCATTAAGCACCGAAGAAGAAATACTTTTCTCAGTATCCAACAAGACACCCAATATATAATCATACCCCAATATCTTCCCAATAAAATGCAAAGTCTTAGCTCTTCCCGAAGGCGGAGGCAAGTGCGTTTCATCCTTATCATACTTTGCCAAAAAGGCTACAGCATGACTGTGCTCAATTTCACTCATTTGGTGAAACACATTAGCCACATTTTCATCTTCTTCTACATCGCCCAATATTTTATATAAATAACTAGCATCTACTTCGGTTTGGATATTCTTTAAATTCATAAGGCATTTAGGTTATTTTGATAGAGGTCATACTCAAGCTGCCTGCTACCATTTTATCGTTAAACAAACTTAGTGTTTCTCCCTTTTGTTGTAAGCCCAAAGTATATAGCAAGGGCAAGTAATGGTCGGGAGTCGGGATGGCTAAATCAAAGGCTTTTCCTTGACGGTCATAATCCATTAAGGGCTGGTAATCCCCATGCAACAAATAGTCATTTATAGTGTTACGAGCTTCTATAGCCCAATCAAATCCATAATTATCTTTATTGAAATTGGCAAAATCTACCAAGCGTAAATTATGCACGATATTGCCACTACTAATAATCAACACACCCTTATAACGCAAGGCCTGTAATTGGCGCGCCAACCCATAATGAAACTCTGCGGGTTTGGAATAATCTATACTCAATTGTATTACCGGCACATCGGCCTTTGGATATAAGTGTTTGACAACCGACCAAGTACCGTGGTCCAAACCCCACTCTTCATCCAATGTTACCGCTAAAGGCTCTAGTAAATGCTGGGCTTCTTTGGCGAGTAGCGGACTACCAGGTGCAGGATACTGCACCTCAAACAATGCCTCGGGAAAGCCCCCAAAATCATGAATAGTAGGAGGCATTGCCATAGCGGTCACTTTAGTCCCTTTGGTATACCAATGAGCCGAAACACATAGAATAGCGGTTGGCTTTTGCACTGCTGCTACACTGTTACGGAACCCTTGAACAAACTCGTTTTCTTCAATAGCATTCATCGGACTCCCATGCCCAAAGAAAAAAATCGGCATTTTATCAGTATTTGGAAAGCTTTGCGTGATATAATGTAAGTCGTTTAAGGTAGTCATGCTGTAGGTGATTACAATAGCATAAAGATACAACTTTTTGCATAGCTTTTTTTTTGAAAAATGGTAAATTGAATTATAGTGAATAATATTCCAAGTAAATCAATTTACTCTTCAAATCCTACAAATTAATCGTATTCTTACAAATAATAACTTCCTACATTTAGTTTACTATTTTCTAGTCCTTACAAAACTAAGCTTCATTAACGCCTCTAAACACAAGTGTTTAATGCTGATAACCGACCCGTCTAATCAACTTATTATTTAGGGTTACTCCATGGTTACTCCATGGTTACTTCATGGTTACTTCATAGTTACTTCATAGTTACTTCATAGTAAAGTCGAATCAACGCCCTAAATACAGTAGTTCTAACGCTAACCTTTCATTACATTCTTACAAAGTACATGTTCACTTTCGCGTTATTTCTATCAATCGCAATGGCATACCAATCAAACTTTTGCTATTTTTATATCCACATTGAATGGACTAAAAAAAGTAATAAACAATTATTCGTATTTCCTAATTCGTAATTTAAAATTAAACCATGACCGTTAACGATATTATGGCCGAACTTGAGGCCAAAGGCAGTGAAACCATCAAAAGTATTCTTCTAAAACACGGAGTAAAAGAACCCTTCTTTGGCGTAAAAGTTGAATTCCTTAAAGTCATCGAAAAGAAAATCAAAAAAGACTATGCTTTAGCGCTAGAACTCTACGCAACAAAAAATGCTGATGCCATGTACCTAGCCGGACTTATAGCCGATGATGTTCTAATGACCAAAGAAGATCTTAACACTTGGGCGCAACAGGCCGTATCGACCAATATTGCCAGTTATACCGTCCCCTGGGTTGCTGCTGGAAATCAACATGGTGTCGAACTAGCATTGCAATGGATTGACAATAAGGAAGAACACATCGCAGTGGTGGGTTGGGCTACTTTGGCAGGCGTTGTTTCCCTAAAACCAGATAGTGAACTGGATTTAAGTACGCTCAGTATGCTAGTAAAAAGGGTGTCATCCAACATCCACCACGCCCGCAACCAAGAGAAACAAGCCATGAACGGATTTCTAATTTCTGTGGGCAGTTACGTTAGCTCCTTGTCCCAAGAAGCCATTTATACGGCAAATAAGATTGGAACTCTTACAGTAGATAAAAATGGCACCGCTTGCAAAGTCCCACTAGCAGCAGAATACATTAAAAAAGCCACTGATAAAGGAAGTTTAAACAAAAAGAAAAAGAAGTTAAAATGTTAAGAATAGGCCACCTATACTTTACCTTTTGTCAAATATTTAATCTTAAATCATAAATCCTATATCTTCAATCCCATTTCTTATCTTTGCACTAGTAAAATCATCAATACACCTCCTATGAAATTTGTAGCTTCTCGTTTGTCTTCCGGTAATAAAATATTCCCAGCCGAAATCTATCTCGATCCTGCAGGGGTTACCATTAAAATCCCCGGACTCTTTAGTGGAGAAACTAAGCATTTTGATTACGATCACATCGCTTCTGTTGAAATTGACACCCCACTTATAGGCTATTCCAAAATCTCCATCTTCGCTGGTGGAACCATGATGGAAGCCAATGGGTTTACCAAAGCCGAAGTAAAACAAATAAAAGAAGGCATAGAAAAAGGAAAACTAAACATCAAATCTACTCCAACTTCTGGCAGTACTTCTAGTTTAGCCGATGAATTGAAAAAGCTAAAAGAACTTGTTGATGCTGGAGTCATAACCCAAGCAGAATTTGAACAACAAAAGCATAAACTATTAGGTAATTAACAAAATAAACGCAGTTAGAAGGGGTAAGGTGATTTTTTTTACAATACTTTTACTTGATTTTCAATTGCTTTTAATATTTTTGGCATTAATTAATATTTATAAATAAAGATGAACGCAACAAAACATACGCTCTACCGTTTAGCATCTAGGCTAAGACTCCCTTTGGCAGCCTTAACTCTTCTGCTGACTGTAAATTGCTCAACTGATAATACAGGAGTCATTGATACAACAAATACGGATTTCAACAAACTCTATAACGAAACTGTTGCGCTTCCTGGACACCAAAATACTGTCGACTTTGGTTACGGTATCCATGAGTACTATTTTACTTTTTCTGAAACTAAAACCATTGCAAGTATTGGCTATCAAAGTCAACCTGCAGCAACTGATGTGCCTTATTCCATAAAAATAATAAACAACACTACCAATAAATTATTATATTATAAGAGCCATATCTTTGCGTCAGATACTACAAGCTATATTCCGATAGACCCACCAGTAGTGGTAAAAAAAGGAGAGTCTTATACAATCAGAAGAACTTTAGTACTAGCCAATGTAGGTAACTTAAACGCAAATTTAACCGGTCGAGTAGTAACACAATCTGGCGGCCCAATTGAATTTCCAAAAACTTCTGGATTAATGACCATAACAGGTTCTAAATTCTACCTTAATGGGGGCACTTTTGTAAATGCCGGAATCCCTTATATCGATATCGCTTATTATTAGTAGTTAGTAATGTCTAACTATTTTTTTGAATACAAAAGAGCCGCTAATTAGTGGCTCTTTTGGTATATTAGCCTAAAATAAACTACCATGCTGGCACAACAACTCAAACTTACAAACGAACAAACCTCGCCACTGTTCAGAATCATGTGGATTCAAAACAGTAACGAACCGCATCGCCGTCATTTTGAAAATAACATTTGTGCCTTTCACATTGGTAACGGCCTAATCCTATCCGTAGCACACAACCTGCGAACAGAATCCAAATTATTCAAATCAATAGACCAAAGTATTTATAGTTCAGATATACTCCCCCTACTGAATTCGGTGCAAGCCCAATTGTTTAACACCTGCTTTGTGCTAGATACTACTACTCAAAAAAGGTATTGGAACAGCACCAATCCTCATGATTACCAATTGGCCATGGATGTCTTAAACCAAATCAATTTTGATACGCGGTGGATAACAATGATGGATAAAAAAATAAGCAAACCCCATTTAATCATTCAGTTTAAAAACGCTTCTTTTTATAGTAATGAGGCCTTGACTGCTCACTTTTCTTCCGAGAACTACTTCCCCGAAACCGCTATCAACCGACACACCTTTTTAATAGAAGTTGAGTTGGTTGAAGCCTATTACAGTGCCGATATCGCCTTATACCGCATAGTAAATACCCCCAAAGAGATCATTAATGCACTGCCTGCCCTTACTGTAGATTTTGATTTACTCAACGACAATCAAGAGCGTTACTATTGCTTACAAAGTTCCCCCACGAGCGAAATTGGCAAACTTCTCAACAAAGCCCAAATTGAAGGCTATACTGACCATTTTAGCTTCTTTCAAGACCGCATAGGAGGCAACTATACTTTTGAAGGGTTGCGTTATTTGATTAAAGGCTATTTTCGCTTTGGCTCCTCAGGGGCCCCCTATGTATATTATGATGAAATGAGCCAAACATTTAAAGTGAATGCTATACAAAGTGAAGCCTGTCCAATCCAATTGTCTATTGACAATAAACGAGAAGGTAATTTTCAGTATGTAAATGCCATTGCATCTCCTCTACACATCATTAAAGACTCTTTACTAAAACATATAGACTCCGTTTCAATATAAAAAAACCACCACTTTACAGTGGTGGTTGGTTGATTACGATAACAGGGTTAGTGTATGTTCATCAACTGTACTATAGTATTATTGACTTTTGATTCCTTCCTGAACCAAATATACTGCTTGTTTTAAAGTCAAAGTAATAATTTCGACATAGAACTAAAAAAAACTACCAACTGCAGTTCGGATAAAACAGTACTCTAGCAAATGGTGATTTTTAACCAATTATTAGTGATAATTTAACATTATTCTTGCTTGAAACCCGTAATTTCCTACGCAAAAAAGACATTGGTCGTGAAAATTGCTTTTTTAATCGAGTAATAGTTACCAAGCTATTATAACTCTAATAAAATTTTAATCTTTGACCCTCAATTTGCAAAAAACCAGAATGTTGTATTGTAGTACTCTGCTTTTTTAGAATACTAAAATAACAAATCAAAACCTTATAAACCATATAAAATATAACAATCAAAGAATCGAGATATGTTTGAACTAATAGCCAATAATCAAAGTACGAATCCCCTATATAAGACATTGATGATTGGAATATTACTGTTCTTTAATCAAACAACTTCCGCAACTACCTATTACATCAATGATAATTCTATTGTTGATGATATTTATACTAAAGCAATTGGAAATGATTCCAATGACGGTCTTACTCCTTCCACCCCAAAATTATCAATCGATAATGTATATAAAATAGCTAAGGAAGGAGATATAGTATATGTTGATTCTGGAGTGTATCCCAAAACCCAATTAGTAGCACTTCAAGACAACAAAAGAAAAATTCACTTTATTATTGCCCCTTCAATAGGAGAATTACTCGATAAAAGAAATCTTCCGTCAACCAATAAAACAAATCCTGCCGAATTTTATATAGAAAATGACAAACCAGTTGACCGAACAGTGTATCTGCAACATAAAAGAAATGAAGGTAAGAAGTCCTAACACTTCGGTATGATGAAAAAATTACTTTTACTTCTATATGCACTTTTATTTTATATTGGTTTTTCTACCAGTCTATTTGCCCAACCTGCTAATGACGATTGTGCTGCGGCTATTCCTATAACAGTAGGCAACGGAAGTTGTAATTCTATCTTATATACCAATGTTGGAGCTACTAGCGTTGGAGATCCAACTATACCTCCTTGTTGGTCTCCAAATACTGTAGACAATACCGTTTGGTTTAGCTTTATTGCAACCACCCCAGATATTGAAATCTCTACTAATTTTGCAGGCACTTTAGCCAATACTCAATTGGCGGTTTATAGTGGCAGCTGCGGTGCTTTAACGCTGCTGGCTTGTCAGGAAGACATCAATACCGCAGGGGGATTAGTCCACACTGATGTTATTTTACATGGTTTAACAATAGGAAATACCTATTACCTTTTAGTCGATGGTAATGGGAGCACTACAGGCACTTTTGGTATATGTGCCCAACAAGCCTTACCTTTGGGTCCAACATTACCCGTTCAAGATTGTGTAACTTCTCAAACCTTATGTAACTTAAACAGTATTTCGGTAGCTGATGGCTCTGGAGGAGTAGGTGTCAATCAAGAGAATCCTTCTTGTTTTGGTACCCCTGGAGAACGTTCATCCAATTGGTACACTTTTACCGCAGGTACATCGGGTACTTTAGCATTTACCATTTTACCTACCGCAAATATTGACTATGACTTTGCGATTTTCAATACAACTACTGCTTGTCCAGGAACTGAAATTTCATGCAACTGGAGCGGTACTACCGGAATTAATGGCGAAACGGGTTTAGGTTGTGTAGGCATACAATGTAACCCTTCTTTAACTGTTACTGCCGGACAAACCTATACTATTCTAATTGACCGTTTTACAGCTACTTCATCCGCTGGGTTTACCTTAGATTTTACAGGTACAACGGCAACAGTAGCAAGTCCTAACCCAAGTTTTACTGCGACAACAGCCTGTGTAGGAACGGCAACTCAATTCACCAATACAACCATTGGAAATTACAATTACAACTGGAATTTTGGTGATGGATTTACTTCCAATGCTCAAAACCCTTCGCATACGTTTAGCTCAGCAGGAACGTACTCTGTTACTTTGTTGATTACTGCCCTTCCCGGGGGCTGTCAAAATGCCATAACTAAAACGGTGACTGTTAATCCTATTCCTACCGTTGATGCTGGAGTTGGAGGGACAATTTGTTCTGGTAGGTGTATCAATCTTGCGGGAAGTACTAATGCCGTTGGTTCTGTAGCACCTCTTACTTTTTCAAATACCACTTCTTATGCTATACCAGATAATGATACAAATGGTGTTTATTCCCCTATCATCGTTAGTGGAGTATCTCCTGCTGCTATTACATCAACTACAATCGCATCAGTTTGTTTGAATATTTCACATGCTTGGGATGAAGATCTAGACATCTTTTTACAATGCCCAGATGGAACCCGTATCCAATTATCAACAGATAACGGTAGTTCGTTTTCCAACTATACTGGGACTTGTTTTACTGCAACTGCACCAACGTCAATTACCAGTGGTACGCCTCCATTTATAGGTATGTTTTTACCAGAAGATTCTTTATCTTTATTAAATGGATGTACCGCCAATGGCACTTGGCAACTATTTGTTAGAGATGATGAGGCTTTTATAAGTGGATTTATTACGGATTGGAGTATTACTTTTAACAGTAATCTAGCGCCGTTCAGTTGGTCACCAATAGCGTCCATGAGCAACGTAACAACCTTAACCCCTATAGCATGTCCTACTAGCACTACTACCTACACTTTAACCGCAAATAACGGAGTAGGATGTACTGCAACCGACACAGTGACCATTAATGTGACTCCAAATGTAATACCAACATTTACCCCTAAAGGACCTATATGCTCAGGTGGCATTTTGACTGCATGGCCTACCACTTCCTTAAATGGAATAACCGGAACCTGGTCGCCCGCACTAAGTAATACCATTACTCGAACCTACACCTTCACGCCTACGGTGGGATTATGTGCTACTCCTATAACCATGACCATTGTCGTAAATCCAAATGTATTCCCCACATTTACTCCAGTTGCTACTATATGTGCTGGGGCCACTTTAGCAGCACTTCCAACCACATCCCTCAATGGCATTACGGGAACTTGGTCGCCCCCTTTAAATAACACCACCACTACAACTTATACTTTTACTCCAACAGCAGGACAATGTGCTTTTACGACAACCCTAACCATTACAGTTACACCAAATGTAGTCACTACTTTTACAGCGGTAGCACCAATCTGTTCTGGCAGCATCCTAGCCCCTTTACCTACAACGTCAAACAATGGATATACTGGAACATGGACTCCGGCATTAAACAATACTGCAACTACATCTTATACATTTACCCCTGATTTAGGACAATGTGCTACCTCGCCTACATTAACCATAACCGTAAATCCTAATCTAACCCCCACCTTTAATGCGGTCGCTCCTATATGTTCTGGAGCTGTTTTATCTGCATTACCTACCACTTCATTAAACGGCTTTACAGGTACTTGGGTACCGGCTTTAAACAATACGGCCACCACAACCTATACCTTTACTCCAACGGCCGGACAATGTACAGTAAGTACAACACTAAGTATTACTGTAAATCCAAATCCAACCATTAGTGGTTCCTTGACCTTTTGTAATGGTAGTACTTCTCAACTTTCAGGTACAGGAACACCTGCAATAGTTCTACCTTGGAGCTCTTCGAATATAACAGTGGCAACGGTTACAAGTGGCGGACTTGTAACCGGTATTTCAAATGGTACCTCGACGATAACCTATACTGATACTAGTGGTTGTACTGCAACAGCAATAGTAAATATTGCAACTACTATCGTCCCAACGTTTAATGCAATTCCTCCGATTTGCGCTGGTGGAACACTGACTGCATTACCCACTACTTCTACAAACAGTATTATTGGAAGCTGGTCTCCGCCATTAGACAACACTACCACAACTACTTATACTTTTACACCCAACGTTGGTCAATGTGCTACCACAACTACCTTAACCATAGTTGTAAACCCTAATAATGTAATTACTTTTAATCCAGTTGCTCCTATTTGTGCTGGAGGTAGTTTGAGTCCTTTACCTACAACTTCTATCAATGGATTCACCGGTACCTGGTCTCCTGCCTTAAATAATACGACAACCACGACTTATACGTTTACGCCGGCTGCTGGACAATGTGCTACATCAACCACATTAACAATTACGGTAAATCCAAACATACTGCCACTCTTTTCTACCGTAAATCCTATTTGTAATGGAGATCCTATAACCGCATTACCTACGACATCGAATAATGGATTTATAGGAACTTGGTCACCACCCTTAAATAATACCACGACAACGACTTATACGTTTACGCCATTGGCTGGTCAATGTGCCACCACCAATACCGTTAATATTACAGTAACTCCCAATATTATCCCTTCTTTTGCGCTCGTACCCCCTATTTGTAAAGGAACTGTTTTATCCCCATTACCCACCACCTCTCTAAATGGATATTCCGGTGTTTGGACACCTGCTTTAGACAATACAGCAACTACGACTTATTCGTTTACAGCCACCTCGGGAGCTTGCGTTATTCCGGCTAGTTTAACCATTACGGTTAACCCAAACATACTGCCTCTTTTTACCCCAGTAGCTCCAATTTGTGACGGAAGTTCATTGGCTGCATTACCAACAACATCAAGCAACGGCTATACAGGAGTTTGGTCCCCCGCTATAGACAACACGACCACTACCACTTATACATTTACTCCTACTGGTAGCCAATGCGCCACTACTGCCAGTTTGACGATTACTGTAAAACCCAACATAACTCCTACTTTTAATGTAGTTGCCCCAATTTGTAATGGTAGTTTCATAACAGCGTTACCAACAACTTCTACCAATGGATATACAGGAACTTGGTCTCCTGCCTTAAACAATGCTGCAACTACTACCTACACGTTTACCCCAACAGCCGGACAATGTGCCACGACGACTACCTTAATTATAACAGTCAATCCGCTCCCCACTATTTCGGGTTCTTTGACTTTTTGTAATGGAACAACTTCTCAACTAGTAGGCTCTGGAACTCCAGATGCTATATCCCCATGGACGTCCTCGGATACAAGTGTGGCCTCTGTAGATTCTACTGGTTTAGTTACCGGAATTTCAAATGGCTCTGCTACAATAACTTATACTAACAGTAATGGTTGTTCTATTTCAAAAACAGTCAATATTGCAACCAATATTACCCCTTTATTTAGTGCCGTAAGTTCAATTTGTGCTGGCGGAAGCATGGTTGCATTACCTACTACTTCTTTAAATAGTATTAATGGATCATGGTCTCCCGCTTTGAATAATACTACGACTACTACATATACGTTTACGCCTTCGGCCGGACAATGTGCTATAAACGCCTCATTAACAATCACTATAAATCCAAATATAGTCCCCTCTTTTACAGCAGTTGCTCCTGTATGTGTAGGTGGTACCATTACACCTCTACCAAACACGTCAATCAATGGCTATTCAGGAATGTGGTCACCGGCATTAAACAATTCCGCTACAACTACTTATACGTTTACACCAGCAGCCGGACAGTGTGCTTCAAGCACATCCTTAGTCATAACAGTAAACCCCAATATTACACCCACATTTGCGGCAGTAGCCCCAATTTGTTCAGGGTCTAGTTATGCAGGTTTGCCAACAACTTCTCTAAATGGATATACTGGCACTTGGTCACCTGCCATTAATAATCTTTCTACCACTACCTATACCTTTACCCCTGATATTGGACAATGTGCTACTTCCAAAAATATTAGTATTACCGTTAAAACTAATGCAATTACATTATTTTCAACTGTAGCTCCCATTTGCGCAGGAGATCCATTGGCTGCTTTACCTACGACTTCTACAAATGGTTATACAGGAACTTGGTCGCCAGCTATAAACAATACCGTTACAACATCCTATACATTTACACCTACGGCCGGACTCTGTGCGACAGTAGCAAATTTAGTAATCACGGTAAATCCTGTAATTATACCCAACTTTAGCGCCGTACCTCCCATTTGTGCTGGTGTAACATTAGCACCTTTACCAACAACGTCCACTAATGGTATAACAGGCACGTGGTCGCCTGCCATAAACAATATTATCACTACAACCTATACGTTTACACCAGATCCTGGTCAATGCGCTACAGTAGTGACTATGACCATAACAGTGAATCCTAATTTCACTCCTTCTTTTACGCCCGTACCTCCCATCTGTTCAGGTAGTACATTGGCCGCTTTACCTACGACTTCTAATAACGGTTATACAGGAACCTGGTTACCTGCAATCGATAATACGTCATCTACGACTTATACGTTTACACCAAATGCCGGACTATGTGCTTTATCAACAACAATGACGATAATTGTAAACATAAAACCAACGATAACGGGCACACTAACTTTTTGCAATGGTACTTCTTCCCAACTCATTGGCTCAGGCACTCCTAGCTCTACATCACCATGGATATCGTCTGGTACTGCAATTGCGACAATTACATCGACGGGTTTGGTTAGTGGACTATCAAACGGAACTACTTCTATTACTTATACTGATATAAATGGTTGTTTTGTTAAGGCAACAGTAAATGTAGCAACAAACCTTTTACCTACATTTACACCCATAGCACCAATTTGTGCCGGAGGAAGTTTAACTGCTTTAGTGACCACTTCCAATAATAGCATTACAGGTTCTTGGTCTCCCGCCATAAATAATACTGCTTCTACAACTTATACTTTTACACCAACAGCTGGACAGTGCGCTACCAACACAACCTTAACTATTACCGTAAATCCAAATATCACACCAACGTTTTTAGCAGTTGCTCCAATTTGCAATGGAGGTAGTTTGTCTCCTCTGCCAACGACTTCCCTAAATGGATACACTGGAACGTGGTCGCCTGCTCTTGATAATACAGCTACAACTACTTATACGTTTACACCTGATATCGGACAGTGTGCTACCACCACAACTCT
>CANBOV010000070.1 GCA_947371275.1 Flavobacteriaceae bacterium
CAGTTGTTGTTGTGATTTTAAGTTTGTCCTGTCTAACAAAAATCTCATTTAACAATGAAAAAAAATTATTTTATTGCGGTTTTAGCCTTGGTGGTTAATTTCGTAAGCGCTCAAATCGAGCCAACTTCTTATGTAGGTGCATTTTCACCAACAGGAGCAATGTGGACTGATTCATGGACCAACTGGGATCCACAGAATACAGCTTACACAGATGCTGCAACTGTAGTTAACGTTACAACTAACATTACTGCAAACACAACATGGACTACGGGTAAGACTTACAAGCTTACAGGTTTAATCTATGTAACAAACAATGCTACTTTAACTATCCAAGCGGGTGTAGTTGTTAAAGGGGTGTACACTAGTACTGGTACGGCTTTGATCGTAACTAAAGGTGCTAAATTAAACGCTATCGGTACGGCTACTAGTCCAATTGTATTTACTTCTGCTAAAGCAGTAGGTCAAAGAGCTGCTGGAGACTGGGGTGGAGTTATCCTTTTGGGTAAAGCTAGCTTCAACTTGAACAATGGTATCAACAACATCGAAGGTATTACTGCTTCAGTAAACACTGAGTACGGTGGTGGATTGACTCCAGATGATAATGATAATTCAGGTACAATGAAATATTGTAGAATTGAGTATCCAGGTTTTGTATTCTCTCCAAACAATGAAATCAACGGTTTGACTTTTGGTGCTGTTGGTAGAGGAACTACTATTGATTATGTACAAGTATCTTTCTCAGGAGATGACTCTTTTGAGTGGTTTGGTGGTACAGTAAATACTAAACACTTAGTTGCTTACAGAGGTTTAGATGACGATTTCGATACAGATAACGGATTCAGTGGTGTTAACCAATTTGGTTTAGGTGTAAGAGATCCACAAATTTCTGATAACCCTGCTATTTCTACTTCTGAAGGTTTTGAATCAGATAACAATGCTGGAGGTACTTTAGTTTCTCCTTATACTGCTTGTATTTTCTCTAACTATACTTTAATCGGACCAAAATACCGTCAAACATTACCAAGTGGTGGTACTTTAGCTTCAGGATACAAAAGAGTAGCTAGATTAAGAAGAGCTTCTAAACAAAAAATATACAACTCAATCTTTTTAGATTTCAAAGAAGGTCTTCACGTTGATGGAGCTGCTGCTGAAACAAATGCTTTAAATGATGAGTTAAAATGGAAAAACAACATCATCGCTGGTGCTGCAACAACTCCGTTTTTACAAGTAAACTCTCCTGGTACTATTACTGTTGGTAATAATGCTTCTTTCAACATGACAACTTGGTACAATGCAAATGGTAACCAATCATTGACTTCAAATGCAGGTATTTTAGTAGCTCCTTATGATACTACAAATGCTCAAAACTATGCAGGTTTAGATTACCGTCCAGGAACAGGTTCTCCTGCTTTAAATGCTGCTAGCTTCACTGATGCTGCTATTGCTGCTGTTACTGTTGCTCCAGTTGGATCTACTCCAATCGTTGCTAACCTTACTTACTGTAAAGGTACTATCGCTGCTCAATTAACAGCTACTTTAACCACTACAGGTGTTTCTTTGAAATGGTATACTACTAATACTGCAACAGCTGTTGCTTTAGCTACTGCTCCAACACCAGCTACTACTGTAGTAGGAACTAAAACCTATTATGTTTCTCAAGTAGACGCTTCTTCTGTTGAAAGTGCAAAAGTACCTTTAACGGTTACTGTTAATGCTTTACCAACTGAAGTTATTTCTGCAATTACTGGTGTTGCTCCAGTTGGATTCACTTCTGCTGTTGCTGTTGGACCAAACGTAGGTACAACTAATCAGTACACTTACTCAGTAACTCCATTTGTGGATACTACTTTATCTTATTTATGGACTGTGCCAAATGGTGCTAACATCGTATCAGGTCAAGGAACTAACTCAATCGTAGTTAACTACCTAAACGTACCAGCTGGTGCTGGTGCTGCTGGAAACATTGCTATCCAAGCGGTAAACACTAGTGGTTGTGCTACAGCTGCTAAAAAATTAGCGATTACTAAAGCATTACCTGCAGCTCCTGCTTCAGTTAAAATGTTTGATAGAGCTTCTGCTGCTCCTGCTACTGCTAAAACTGTATTTGGTGCTTATATGGGTTCTTTTACTCCAATCACTTTAGTTGCTGGTACTGTTGCTGCTGCTACTTCTTATGTATGGTCTTTACCTTCAGGTGTGAATGTGGTTATCCCTACTACAGGTGTTACAACTACTTCAACTACTTTATGGTATACTGCTTACCCATTTGATGCTCCTCAAACAACTGAGCCATCTCCATCGGTAGGAACTAAATATTTCAAAGTTATTTATACTGCTAATACATTTGATATTGATGGTGTTTCTACTGTAGTTACTACAAGTGTTGCTTCT
This sequence comes from Flavobacteriaceae bacterium, assembly GCA_947371275.1. Classification (GTDB taxonomy): domain Bacteria; phylum Bacteroidota; class Bacteroidia; order Flavobacteriales; family Flavobacteriaceae; genus Flavobacterium. The sequence goes on from CANBOV010000070.1 coordinate 2,392, forward strand.
CAAATCATTAAAAATGGTGGTGCTTTTGGTGCTAATACTACTCAAGTATATCCAATCTATGGAACTGCTGGTACTTTAGTTTCAACTAACAGACCTACTATCGTAGTGAACTTTGCTGGTGTAACTTCTGCTTCTACTACTTTATTATACTTAGGTGCAAGATCTAAAAATGCTGTTGGTTACTCTGTTACTAGTAATGCTGTTGCTGCAGCTGCTAACCCAACAGTTGCAAGTTTGTTTAACACAACTTATACTGAAACTTACAATCCTCCAGTAAATCCAAGTACTCCTGCTACTTCAGTATTCGCTGCTACAGGGACTACTGCTACTACTGCTAAATTGTTAAAAATTACTTCTGCTTTACCAGCGGCTGTTAAAACAGTAACAGGTCAAACTACTTTAATTTGTTCTTCTACTACAGTAACGTATACTATGGTTGCTGCTGTACAAGCTAGTAGCTATTCTATCACTGCTCCTGCAGGATCTGTTGTTACATCTGCTAGTAATACTACTAACACTACAAACACGTTAACTACAAGTGATTTATCTTTTAACGTTGCTTACCCAGCAGCTTTTGCTTCAGTAACTCCTAAGACATTAACTATTACTACTTCAAACGCCGTAGGTGCTTCAATTGCTGCTCCTAAAGTAATCACTTTGACTGCTGGTGCTTGTAAATCTAAAATGGATGATGCTACTGTTGTTTTAAGAAATACAGTTTCTATCTATCCTAACCCAGCTTCATCTGAATTCAATGTTGAAGTGAATGCTGTTAATGATAGCGTTATGACTATGTCAATCTATACTGTTGAAGGAGCTGTAGTTTCTACAAGAAACTTATCAGTTACTGAAGGTGTAACTAACGTAAATGAAAATATTTCTGAATTAGCTAACGGAATTTACTTTGTACAATTCGTTAACCAAACTACTAACGAAACTATCGTTAAGAAGTTAATCAAAAGATAATTTTCAATCATCTTTCTTTTAAAGGGGCGCTTCGGCGCCTTTTTTTTTTTTTTTATACCCATAAGGGCACTTCGGTGTCCTTTTTTAATTTATAGTGGAACTGTGATACAATAAAAAACCACCAACTCGCGTTGATGGTTTTAAATAAAAAACAAAATTAGAATCTTATTTTGAATTTTGACAGGTCTTAGTCGGCTACTATAGTGTCTAACTACTACGGTATTCGATATTTTTTTCTCTTTACTCGATCTCTCAAAACGAACTACTGAAACATTTTACGTGGTTTAAATTGTATCCAGTAGTTTCGTTTACTTGAGACTTATTTTTTTATTGGAGTAAAAAGGTTAGTTTTCTTATTGTCATCCTTATGGATGGAATTCAAGGGTAAATATACTAGGAATAGTGTAGTAACTATTTTAATTACGTTGAGTCATCCAAAACTATCGACTAATCGATTAATCGTGTGGTTTAAAGGTGGTTAACTCTATTAAAAGCTGTTGCTTTTTGGAGGTATTGGCTGTAAATAAAATAACCGTCACAGGTACGTAGACGGTTATTTTAATTACTATAAAAACTAATCCCAACTTTATTAAAAAAAACAGGTAAATCCCAAGACCCAATCTTATAACCCTTAAAAACTGTAGAACTATCTTTTACTGAAATATCAGTTGGTTTACCTGTTAATATGTTTAGGTTGTTTGCAAATGGTGATTAATGTATTCAAACAACTCTTTTTTAGGCATATTTAAATCGACCGGAATGATATTGTTATAATTTACAAAGCGGTCTTCTAAATGTTTGGCAGCGATGCCTAAGAACACATGTTTAGCATTGTAAAACATATTTGAGAACAATATAGCATCTACTCCGTCGTTGACAATAAATAACAGCACACCTAAATCGTCTGTTTTATATTTTTTTATTTCTTGAGGTGAACAAATGTTTATTACATCAAATTGCTCATCAAATTTAGATTTTATAAATCTTGAAAAGCCTCTTGAAGTATCGTAAACAATAATTTGCGGTACTTTATTCATTTCACTGGTGTAGAAATTCTTTATCATGCTTTTTTATTCCGTATCAAAATTAAATTTTAATAAACAGCATTTAGAATTCAATCGGTCACCGTCGGTTGTTTACGGTTAGATGGCAAACTATTGTCGATTAGCATTTGACAGCGGTATGATGTCTATCCCTATCCTATAGATTGTGGGTTGTGGCCACTATTTCTAGAACGGTAGATATTAAGCACTAAATTTCGCGTTTAATATCGTGTTTTTGAATTCAATAGCACTCTCCAGATCCTCTCTGTCAAAGCTAAATTTTAATTCTTGATGGTTATCCATGGAGATGGTAAAATCAAAAATTAAGTTTTTGAAATAATTGTAAAATATGAGGATTTCAACTTTTCTTTCATTGATTTCAATAGCAGTGATGTCGTCTAACACGATCATTTCGCTATTCAATTTATAAAGCAATAAATAATTGTCTTTTAAGACTCCGAAATTAGATTTGTAAAACATGGCTTAGTGATTTAGGGGTTAACTTGCCTGCATGAAATTCTTATTGGTTCTTACTTTGTTTTTTGTTTTGGCTATTAATTCACAAGCATCATCTTGATCTTGATCGTTTATGGGTATTGAAAATAGGTGACTATATTGTGTAAAAAGAACGATATTGTAGGTATAGGTTCGTTTTACAAATGCATATAATAAGATTCCAAAGGCGATTATAATTCCAATTTTTTGAACTAGTATTTCCTTGTTATTGAAATAGATGGAAAAGGCAAAGAGTGAACAGGCAATAATAAAAATTAGATAATTCTGGGTAAGTTCTCTTTCTTTTTTAAAGTAAATACTTTTTATATCTTGGATATTAAATTCTAGTAATTTGTTGTTTTTGTTTAAGATTAGTTGGTCATTAAACAACAAACCGATAGTGTTGTAATATTCTAGATGGTATTCTGCTTCTGGGTTGGTTAGGGTGTAGTTGTTGAACATAAGAGTATTTTTTTCTATGGGTCTATAGGATAAAAATGATTTCTTTTTTTAAAAAATCGTCCCTAAATCGGGACGATTTTAGTGTCAAATAAAACATGGGTACTTATGAAAACAACTCTAATTTCCCCCGAAATTAGATTGTATTTTTCTCTATTAATAGAGCCACTTTTTAGCAACGGTGATTCCGTCTTGAGTGGTAACTTTTATAATTAACGGTTGTTTGGCAAGAACATCCGCATTGATAGTAGTTTGACTAGCGTTGGCTTGGTGGTTTTGGAAAAGTAGTTGACCATTGATTGTATATAGGGCAATATCTTTTAATATTACCGTACCAGCATTGATTACGATGGATGCATTATCTTGGTATACTATTAAGTTGGAGGCAGAGAATGCATTAGCATCTACTCCAAGATTTGCAGAAGCATTAGAATAGGTTAATTCAAAGCGATTGTTAAATGTACCTACGGTCGAGGTGAAGGTATAGCCACCTGATTTTAAATTGGTATAAGTATTGTTTACGGTATCGTGGATGTACACTCCAAAGTTAGCAGTTGTAAAAAATCCATCCATGTGATCGATGTTGAATGTGAATGTACCTGTATAAGTAGCTTTGAAGCTAAGTGGTACTACATCAGAGGGAACAAAAGGTAATCCTTTAAATTGGATGGCATAACGATCAGTTCCGATTAAAGAAGCTAAGGAGATTGCACCGTCATTCATAAATGCTCCATCAAGAGCGTGGTCGTAACCGTCAGTGGCTCCACTGCGGTATCCCATTAACGTTTGAGAGAAGGCACCTTGTGAATCGGTTACATTGATCCATACACGATTAGTTTCAACAGTGGTTAAGGCTGTAGTTGCTACATTGTTTGTAGCTTGAACATTTAATCCGAACAAAAGAGCTGTAGTTGTTAAAGTAACATAGCTTAGTAGGTTTTGAGTAATAGTTTTCATAATTTTAAGAATTATAATTAATATTTGTTTTGACTAGATTTAGGGCTTAAATCTGATACAAATATACTTCGACTCTTCAGGGTCTATTTAATAATTCGTTGAGTGCATTTTGTCTATGGGTAAAATGCAAGTAACTGTAGATAAAGTGTGTTTTTATCGGTGTTTTACATCTTTTTAAGCTAATTTATAGGATAATTGGTGCTTTGGAGCCAAAAAAAATACCCCATTAGCGAACTAACAGGGTATCTATATGAAGAGGTACTAATTGTACGTTATTTATGTTCTTATTATTATAATAGGTTGAGTCGGTTAATTAATTCAGGGCGGTTTCCACGGCTTACAGGTATAACATCTTTACCTATTAGTACGCTATTGTCTTCAATGTCAATAATCTTTTTAGTGTTAATGATGAAGGAACGGTGTACTTTTAAAAATAAATCGGGTGGTAATTTATCTTCTATTTTTTTAAGCGTGGTGTGCACGGTATAGGTGTTGGTTTCAGTTTTTATAATTATATAATCCCCTTTGGCTTTGACTAGTGTAACTGTTGGTATATCGATTTTAATTAAACGGTGTCCAATATTAACGTAGAACTCATTAGTTTCTTCGGCAGTTGGTTTTTCTTTAGCCTTAGATGGATTCTTAATGCTTTGAAGGTGAATGTTTAATTTTTCAATGGCTTTATTAAAACGATCTTCTGTTATAGGTTTTACTAGATAATCAACAATGCAATCGAATTCAAACGCTTCGAAGGCAAAGTTTTTATCTGAAGTAACCAAGATAATTTTTGGAGGTGTCTTTAATGTTTTTATGAAATCGAAGCCTGTAAAGTCGGGCATGTGAATGTCTAGAAAAATAACATCTACATTATGTTCGTTTAAATACTTAATAGCTTGAATCGCATTTGGAAATTCTTCTACTACTTTAATTTTGGTGTGTGAAACAATAAACTGAGCTATTACCGCTCTTGCCATCATTTCATCATCAATAATTATACAATTCATAGGGTTAGGTTTTATAGGCTATTAACAAATATCTGCATTAAATTTAATATATTTTCAAATTCAAGTTGTAATTTTTTTTCTCTATTCTTTAAATGGTTTTCATATTCTTCTGCAATATGGTATCCTTCTTCTAATCCGAGTATTCCGATTTTGTTTTTCAATTTATGTACACAAGCTGCTGCTTGCGTTGTTTTATTAAGTCTAATACTTAAATAGTAGGCATCTATTTCTAGGGGCAATTCAAACTTCATGGTATTAATTAGTTTGCTTTTAACCAATTCGTTTGTTCCCGATAGCTTTAGTATATAATCTAAGTTAGGTTGTTCCATACTGTTTTGGTAATTTAATAAAAAAGGTAGTTCCTACTCCGACGGTACTCTCCATCCAGATGGCACCATTATAATTATCCACGATTCGTTTTACAATTGATAATCCAATCCCGGTTGATTTTTCTTCCTTTGAAAAGGATTGAAAGAGTTCAAATATTTTATTATGATATTTTTGAGCTATCCCAGGTCCGTTGTCTTTGATGGTAAAAATAAAACTATCTTCCTGTTCTCTGGAGGCTACTTCAATGAATCCCTCTTCTTTTTCGCAATAATTTACCGCATTACTGATTAGATTTTGGAATAACTGTTGCATTCTGAATCGGTCGGTTTGCAGCGACGGGAGGGTATTGCAAATTGTTATGGTTATGTTTTTTGGAATGTGAATGATTTCTATTATATTTTGAACTACTTTATTTAAGTCGATGTATTCGCTGACTACTTTATTAGATTCTACTTTAGAATAGGTCAATATTCCTTGGATTAAATAATCCATTTTTTCGACTTTATCTTCGATGAGTTTAAGGTATTCTTTGGTTTGCTCGTTAAACTCTTTTTCGTTATCTTCTTTAATCCAAGCTATTAATGCGTGTATACTGCGTAGTGGCGATTTTAAATCATGCGATACTACCTGTGCATACTCATTGAGGTATTCGTTTTGTTTTTCCAGTTTGCTAAGCAATTGTTCTTTTTGAAGTTCCAATTTTTTTTGTTCCGTAATATCTAAGTGTATACCGATGGTTCCTATGAGTTCGCCATTCACATTATAATTGGGCGCCCCACTGATCAACCAGTACTTATCTTCTCCGTTTTTAGTATTAACGTTTAATTGATAGGAGTCGGATATTCCATTTTCTCTTTCTTTTACTTTATCCTTAATAATAGCATCTGATTTATTACTTAAAAATAAATCGGTAGCTTTTTTGCCTACTAATTCCAATAATGAAAAACCGCTCATATCACTAAAGGATTGATTGGCTAACTGAATGATGTCATTTTTATCCACTTCCAATAACCCCATATTCATATTGGCAATGATGTTACTGTATTTTTCTCTTTCGGCTACCAGACTTTCTTTGTACTTCTTTTTAATTGTGATGTCTTCATAGCTCCATAGATGACCATTGGCTTTGTTGCCACTATTAATTGGGATGAAACTACGTTCAAAAATACGGCCATCTGCAAGTTCGACTTCTTCGGTGATTACCATTTCTTTTTTACATAGAATCTCATCGATACGAGTTAAAAAGTTTTCAGGATCTTTGAAATAGTCTTTGGTTCCTTTGGCCATCATATTGCAATCAAATCCTTTCATTACTTCAGGTTCTACATTGATGCCAAACAGTTCGCAAAATTTCTTATTCACTAAGACAATCTTACGATCATCATCTTCTAATAAGATACCTGATTGTAGATTAGCAATAAGGGAATTCAATCGATTTTCAGATTCAATCAACTGTTGGTTAAATTCCTTTTCAAATGTTATATCTTCTTGGGTAGCGAAGTACTTGATAACATCACCATATATATTATGGAGGGCTTGCCCTTGTATGCGCACCCAATATTTTTCATTTGATTTAGTATAGTTGATGATTTCGCAACTAAAGGGTAAACCATTTTTTATTTGAGATCTTAGGTAATTGATTGTTTTGGGATCTGTTTCAGGTCCTTGCAAAACTTCGCCCGGTTTTTTGCCCACCAATTCATCCAAGGTATAGCCAGTCATATCTATAAAACTAGTATTGACCCACTCGGTATTTCCGCTTTCATCAGTGATGATTACGGCATTGGTATTTTTTTCGGCTATGGAGGAGAGGAGTAGTAGTTGCTCTTCTCGTTGTTTCTCTAGGGTGATGTCCTCTATAACGGCAAAGTAGTAGACCACTTTCCCGTCCTCATTCTTTATAGGCTGTTTGGTTACTTTGTACCAATACTTTTTCCCGTTTTTGGCAATCAAGCTATTTTCACCTTCAAAAACAATCCCATTCTTAAAGCCATTCATAACTCGTTCCTTATCGGCATTGCTAGTTGTTTTGCAAGGTCCGAAGGAAATGATGCTTTTACCAATAATTTTATCTAAGGGTCTATTTACTATTTTTATGTAGGCTTCATTGCACCACGAAATGTCTCCCGTGGCATTGGTTAGGACCACACCGTTTTTGTTGGCACTGGCCACTAGGGATAGTTTATTGAGTTCTTCTTTATCTTTTTTGAGTTGCTTGCGTTGTTCGTCTATCGTTTCTAGCAACTCCTTTAATTCTTTATTGTTGACTTCCTGATTTTTTAAGACATGTAATAAATCCAACAAAGGGTCATGATAGGAGAAGTCATGTAATGAAAGTTTGTGACTAACAACCTCTTCCATGGTAACAAACCAAGGTGATCCCACAAATAGGAATCCGTTTTGATAGGGTTCAAATTGACCTCTTAGTTTGAAAGTCTTGCTGCTTTTAGCATTAATAACCACCAATTGTTTGCAATATTTTGTAAACGTTTCGGGAGTGATATTGTCAAATAAAGGTCTTTTGATTTTAAAATAGGTATCAAAAGGAGCATCCTCTTTTAATTCAGGTAGAATTTTGAACAAGCTTTTACCAAAGCTTTTGATGGAAAGCTCCTCGTCAATTAAAATATAAAATGGAAAGATATTATTGAAAGTATCTCCATTTAAAAGAAATTGAACTTTATTCATAGGGGTTACCAACTTATTTTTAATAATTCGAAATTAATACCTTCATTCCTGTATTGAATTAGTTCAATGCTCCTAGTAGTACTAATCATATTGCTTAATCTTTTGAGCGGTCCTCGAACTAAATCTTGTATTTTTTCTCTCTTAGAAATGAAAGGTAAGTTAAGACTATTTTTTCGAATATTCTTAACTTTAAATAGAGGTGGTGTTAGTTTAAGATAGATGAACATCACTGGGTTATGAAATACTGGTAAGTTTATTAAAAAATCTTTTAGATTATGGCTAACAGAGGCCATTAACACGTCATACTTTACTTTTGTCGTTGCTATAGTAAACCACTTATCAAAGGTTATTAATTTGCCGCATGCTTTATTTACAATTTCGGACATTATTGATTATTCTGAAATTAATTCGTTACAACTCCAATATTCTATAAGTTTTTGGATTCGATTAATATAGTCTTCATACTTAAGTGGCTTTAGGATATAACCTGCAATGCCAATTTTATAGCATTCTAACATGTCTTTGTGATTGTTTGATGTTGTTAATATAATGGCAGGAATGTATTTTAAGACAGCATCACTTTTTAAAATACTCAAAAACTCAATGCCGTTTAATTTTGGCATGTTTAAATCCAAAACAATGATATCGGGTTGAACATTTTTGTCATTCAAAAGTTCTAAGGCTTCTTCTCCATTATTGGCTTCTATAATTTCATGTTGTAGCACAAGATTAGTGAGCACTCTATTGAATTTCATAACTTCAATTGAATCGTCCTCAATTAGAAGTATTTTCAACTGTTTCATTTTTTAGGGTTTTGGGTTATTACTTTCAAAATTAATTCAAAACCGTAACAGGGTTACCATAATTCGTTAAATTAACAATAAGTATAGACGAATGGTAATTGTATAAGGTTGAATGATAAGCAAGCGTAGTTTAAATAAAATAGATTTTAGTCATTATCCATTTATCTATGAAAAAGTACAACTCGATTTGTAGACTAAAGTAGGATGTAGTAGAGAAGGGCTTTATAGCTAAGGCTTTACTTTATTTTAGTTCACAATATAAATAAAGGTGAGTGGATTGCACAAAGGCAATTGCTTATTTTTGTAGTTATTTATTTAACAGTCAGTTATTTACTTCTTTGTTAGGTTTTATTATTCATTTACTTACTTTTTTAACACAGTTTGATTGGCATTTTTTCTAAGTTTGTTAACCCAAAACTAATACCTACTTGCTCATGCCTTTTTCAAAAATCATTGACTACTGTCAAAGTATCAAAGTTCCTATTACTATAGAGTTTTATTACAAAGGAACACTTTTAGAAAATCCGATAGATTTTTTTGTACAACACCCCCAACTTTTTGAAAATGAATTTCCTTCTTCTGAGGCTATAATAGCCAAAATTGTAGAGAATCACATTTATAAAGACACTCATAAATTGGCCATATCCGAATATGGCTTTCATAGGATACCGGTGTAAAGAGTAGTGCAAATTATATAATTCATGGGATTAACTTTGTTGATCCTTTTGGGGGTTACCTGAGCAAAAGAGTTAGTATATCCTTTTTTATCTTTAGAGGGATTAACTTTGTTGATCCTTTTGGGGGTTACCTGAGCAAAAGATTGGGTATATCCTTTTTTATCTTTAGAGGGATTAACTTTGTTGATGCTTGAGGGGGATTCCTGAGCAAAAGA
>CANBOV010000071.1 GCA_947371275.1 Flavobacteriaceae bacterium
CTTTATATTTTCTGTTGGTTCCCTTATATTCTACTTATAATGATTGCCGTAACTTTGTCCCATACTAAGAAGCAAAGAAGATGGTCTCTGTTAAAAGCCAAACACATCAATACGTTATTTGTATCCTATCCGTTGCTATCGTTTCCTTATTGGGTTTAACGGTACGAGAGGTAATTGATTATAAAATAATTGGTTATCTGCTGTTGTTTTTGGTTTCCATACTAGCCATATTTTTTGAGATTAAACCCGTATTAAGTGCGGCCGTCTTGAGCGCCTTGGCTTTAGACTTTCTCTTCATAAAGCCCTATTATACTTTACATATTGACAATGCTGAAGATGCTTTGTTGCTCCTATTGTTTTTTATCATTGCCTTGATTAATGCCGTGTTGACCTATAAAATCAAACGCATGCAAAAGGCTATTCATATGAAAGAGGCTAGGGCTAATACCATGAAGTTATATAATACCTTATTGGATTCCTTATCCCATGAATTGCGCACCCCTATAGCGGCTATTATTGGCTCTATTGATACCTTACAGCAAAAGAATGTGAATTTGTCAGAGGCTAGTAAAGACAATTTATTTCATGAAATCGAAAAGGCTTCAATGAAATTGAATTATCAAGTAGAAAACCTGTTGAACATGTCCCGCTTGGAATCGGGTTATATTTTACCTAAGTCGGATTGGTGTGATGTAAAAGAGTTGGTTTATAATTCTTGTAATCGTTTGACGGATGAATTGAAAGATCATAAATGGGCTATTATTGCTGATGATGGATTACCTCTATTTAAGCTAGATTATGGGCTAATGGAGCAAATATTGTATAATCTTATCTACAATGCTTCCCAGTACACTCCGAAGGGTGCTAAAATCCAAATTGAAATTAAGTATGATGTAGACACAGATTATGAAGCTCATATGGACTTAATTAAGAAATGTATTATTACCATTGCTGATGACGGTTATGGTTTTCCGGAAGCAGAAATCGAAAAAGCATTTGATAAATTCTACCGTTTACAAAGTTCAAAAACGGGAGGTACTGGTTTGGGACTCTCCATCGTAAAAGGATTTGTGGAAGCCCAAAACGGAACCATAAAATTGAGCAATGCTGAAACCGGAGGCGCTGTTTTTGAAATGGTATTTGCAGTAGATTGTTTGGCTACTAATTCTGTTGAAAATGAGTAACGGTTTTTCCATATTAGTGATTGATGATGAGAGTCAGATTAGAAAACTTTTAGAGATTACTTTAGAGGCTAATGGGTATAAATTACTTTTTGCTGTTAATGCTAAAGAAGGAATTACTATGGCAGCAAGTCACCAGCCCGATATGATTTTGCTTGATTTGGGATTGCCCGATGAAGATGGTCAAGTGGTCTTAAAACAGTTGCGGGATTGGTATCATAATCCGATTATTATACTCTCTGTTAAAAGTACAGAAGAAGAAATCGTTAAAGCCTTAGATAGTGGTGCTAATGATTATTTGACTAAGCCTTTCCGTACCCAGGAACTTTTGGCCCGAATCAGAACTGCTTTGCGAGGGAATTTTAATCAGAGTCAAGAGCCTATTATTGCTTTTGGACCTATTACAGTAGACTTTGTTTCTCGGGTGATAAAAATGAATGGTGAGCTATTGAAACTAACGGCTACCGAATACAACTTGTTCACGCTGCTATTGAAAAATGATGGTCGGGTGTTGACGCATCAATATATCTTAAAAGAAATTTGGGGTAATTCCTATGCCGATCAAACTCAATACCTTAGGGTGTTTGTGGCTCAATTGCGCAAAAAAATAGAAGAAGACCCTAACCGACCAAAATACATATTGACCGAATCGGGGGTTGGATACCGATTTAATTCGGGTTAAATAAAAAACACTTTTTTATTGAAATATTTAGCTGTGGAGGCTCTAGTAGTCATCCACACTGGAATACTTATGTTTAAAATATACTATTATAAACCTTTAACTATGAACCTTACTACTAAACAAAAAATTACAGGAATCACCCTTTTAGTCGCCTTAGGAATAATCTATGGGGACATTGGAACGAGTCCGCTCTATGTGATGAAAGCCATCATTAGTGAAAAACATCGCATCTCTGAACTATTGGTTTATGGAGGGGTGTCTTGTGTGTTTTGGACCTTGACCTTTCAGACCACTTTTAAATACATTTTTTTAACCCTATCGGCAGATAATCATGGTGAAGGCGGTGTATTTTCTTTATATGCCTTAGTGAAACGCTTTGGGAAAGGGCGTTTAGTGATTCCGACGATACTTGGCGCTACAACGCTATTGGCTGATGGTATTATCACTCCTCCTATTTCAGTAGCTTCGGCAGTTGAAGGATTGGGAGACGTAATACCGGGTATTCCAACGATACCGATTGTTATTGTAATCTTATCGGGCTTGTTTATTTTTCAACGCTTTGGTACCCAAAAAGTAGGTTCCATTTTTGGACCTGCCATGTTGATATGGTTTACGATGTTATTAGTATTGGGTGTTTCCCAAATTATTCACCATCCGGGTATCTTGAAAGCTTTAAATCCCATGTATGGATACGAATTATTAACCCAATATCCGCATGGGTTTTGGTTGCTGGGTGCCGTGTTTTTATGTACTACGGGAGCGGAGGCCTTATACTCCGATTTAGGACATTGTGGTAAAGAAAATATTAGAATTACTTGGGTATTTGTAAAAATAAGTTTGGTTGTCAACTATTTGGGGCAATCGGCTTGGTTGATGGCGCATCAAGGGCAATTGCTTGAAGGCAGAAATCCGTTTTATGCCATAATGCCTAGTTGGTTTTTGTTGATAGGAGTGGTCATTTCAACCTTTGCCACCATTATAGCATCACAGGCCTTGATTAGCGGTTCGTTTACCTTAATTAACGAAGCAATATCGTTAAATTTTTGGCCAAGAGTAACCTTAAAAAACCCGACCAATTTGAAAGGGCAAATCTATATTCCTTCAATTAATAGTATCCTTTGGTTTGGTTGTGTATTGATGATTTTATACTTCAAGAACTCAACCAATATGGAGGCTGCTTATGGCTTTTCTATCACCATTGCGATGATGATGACGACCGTTCTTTTGGCCTATTATTTATTGTACATTAAAAAAGTAAGAGTGACTTTTGTAATGATTATCCTAGTAGTATTTACCATAATAGAAGTGTCTTTTTTTATTGCTAATGTTTCTAAAATTAAACAGCGATGGATGTTCTTGTTCTTTGAGTTGTTCATTTTTATGGTGATGTATGTTTGGTATTACTCTCGTAAAATCAACAATCGTTTCTTGCGGTTTACCAATTTGATGGAACAAACCCAAACACTGGCGGCACTAAGTGAGGACGATGCCATTCCTAAATATGCTACTCATTTGATTTATTTATCGAAAGCGGATAAAACCTATGAAATAGAGGAGAAAATCATAAAGTCTATCTTTGCTAAGCAGCCTAAACGAGCAGATGTCTATTGGTTTTTTCATATTAACCGCACCAACGAACCGTTTACGTTGAATTATGAAGTGGTTGAGTTATTGGATGATAAAGTCATTAAAATCATATTGAATATAGGATTTAGAGTGCAACCAAAAGTAGAGTTGTATTTTAAGAAAATTGTACAAGATTTGGTTAATCAAAAACAATTAAATTTGCATATACGTCCGGATGGATCTACAAAATATAATGCAGAGCCCGATTTTAAATTTGTCATTATAGAGAAGTTTATTTCAGTAGAAAACGAATTTGCCTTTAAAGAAGGTTGGATGTTAACCACGTACTTTTGGATTAAGAAATTATCGCTTTCAGATGAAAAAGCCTTTGGCTTGGATAAAAGTGATGTATCTATTGAGGAATACCCAATGGTTTATTCACCAGTTACCAACTTAGAATTAAACAGAAAATAAAAATGAAACACCTATTGATTATTGTTGCCTTACTAATGGGCATTAACAGTTTTGCACAGCAAGATACTATTAAAGAAAAGATTCCGTTTGACGGCATGGACATGACCTGGCAAAATGGTTCCGACCGCAGAACTTCTCCACCCGTATTGGCAAGTAAGTATTTTACAGGGAGTGTGATGATGGATGTGAATTATACCCATTCTTTTAATAATCCTAATGACAATACCGTTGTGGGTTCGACGGCTTTGGCTCGTAATAATGAGTTCCAGGTCTCAAGTGCCAATTTGGGCGGGGATTTTAATTATGAGGGAGCACGTGGTAGAATCATGATGCAGTTTGGAACACGTTCTACAGTAGTACCTCGAAATGATTTTAGCGTTTACCGCGGGCAGTATCAATTAGATAATGTCTATCGTTATTTGTCAGAAGCTTATGCAGGATATCATTTTAATAAATGGTATGGTATTAATGTCGATGCGGGTATGTTTATGTCTTATATAGGATTGAACTCATATTATCAAGTAGAGAATTGGGAATACCAAGCCTCGTTTACTTCGGATAATACTCCTTGGTATTTTAGTGGTTTACGGGTACAATTATTTCCAACGAAGCATTTAAAAGTGGAAGGATGGCTAATAAATGGCTGGCAAAGTTATGGTAAGTTCAACAACATGCCTGGGCTAGGAGGTAATGTTACTTGGTGTCCGAATGAAGCAGTTAAATTATTGACGAATGACTACTATGGCACGGATGCTGCGGGGTTAAAAAACCGTATCCGTTTCCATTCTGATAACAGTTTGCTGGTGCGCTATTTTAACCAACCCACGGCTAAAGGCATTAGTAAGGCCGCATTTTCAAGTACGTTTGATCTTGGTTTTGAAAGCGGCGATGGTGTAGGAGGGTTTAATGGTAATGCTGCCAATCCTTCACAATATTTCTTAAGTGGTATGGTTTATAACCGCGTATGGTTTAATAAAAACAAAATGGCTTGGACGATAGGAGGAGGATATATGACCAATCCTGGGCGTTATTTAGTATTGTATCCTACGGGAGATGCTAGTCCGCTACCCAACCCAAGCAATCCTACACAAACCCAAGGTACGCATCCATTTAGTGCTAATCCTGGGGATGAATTTAAGGGGTGGGATTGTTCTACTAATTTTGATTTCATGCCTAACCAGAGCATTACCTTTAGAGCAGAGTTTGTTCATAGAGAATCTAGCGTTCCTTACTTTGCTGGTAGTGGTGGTGTTACCTCCCCGACAGGCTATACGACAACGCCTTTACCTAGTGATTGGAAGCCTGATTTAGTAAAAATGGAAAACCGCATCATATTTGCGGTATTGTTTAGAATATAATTTTTTTATAACATTTCAAAAGCGAAAGTTTCTAAACCTAGAGACTTTCGCTTTTTTGTTTTAATTAGTTACAAGTTTCCTCAGGAAAGGGTATTTCATTTAATAGCTTAAACTTAGTGTGCGATTATAACCTTCTTGACTACAAAGGCATTTTGCGTGTTTTCTATTTTACAGAAATAGATGCCGCTTTTGATGTTTTCTAGATTGATGGAAAGTTCTGTTTCATTTAGGGTTCTTTCTAAGATAACTTTTCCGGATACATCCCAGAGTTCGACTTTTTTTAGGGTATCATTGTTTGCTTTTATGTTTAGCAGGTTGTTGGCTGGATTGGGTTGGACTACCACATTAAAGGCAAGAGGATTCATGGTGTTTAATGCACAGGTGCTAGGGTCACCGGGTATGTTATCATCTAGCCAAGCGATGCGAGTGGCAATCCAACTTTTGAATTTTGCCACTTGACCTGCAAACGTATTGGGATCGGGGTCAATTTCTGGGGTACCAGTTGGGATACCCAGGTTGCTCCACTTTTCAAAATGCCTGGCTTGAGCTTGATCGAGGTAGGCCGCAGTTTCATCTATATAAGTAAAGATATAGGGTAGGCTTAAGGTGGTGGTTCGGAGTGTATTCCAGCGGCAGCGAATATCGTTTTGGAAGTTGGGGTCTTGCAATAAACGCACGTACCAACCCGGAGAATTTACATCGGGGTAGCAATCGTTTACTTGGTATGCCCAACCCGAACCATCGGTGGCTGCAAAAATTGAGCATTCATTAATATTTTTCCAAGCCCAATCGAAATCCCAAACGGGACCTGCTTTTAACTTTGCCAAAGCGGTGGTGGAATCTTTGTCTTTATGAAAATAGCTGCTTTTCTTGAAGCCGTCGTTATTTCTTGAGAGTTCGTTGATGATGAAGTAATCTAAAAAAGAAGTTTCACTGAGGTATTTTTTATAGCCGATGTTAGGGTCGGCGAAGTCGGGGCTGTATAAGGCAGTTTCAAATTGGTCTATGAAATCTTGGATATAAGACTTTTGTTCGGGCGTAATGAGGTCGGGTCTAGGGTATTGATAAGCCAATCCCACTGCAAAATCGGGGTGGTCAATGGGGTTGTGGTTGAGTTGCCAGCCGTTGGTTGTATCCCAATAATCATTTTTGATGATATAACCTCCTGTTAGGTCTATGCCTGTATTCTCTGTTGGTTCCAATTTGGCAATATTCACCCGATTATTATCTCTTTTGATGGTTTCGTTTAGTAAATAAATCCCTTGGTAGCTGCCGTTCACGACTACTTCACAAAATTTGTTGCGGGTAGCGTAATGTCCCATTTCACTGAACAGTTTGTAGGCCAATTGATTGCGCATAAATACTTTGTCGTTGTAATTGGCTACTAACGCCCAATCATGTTCTGAAGGCATTCCTAGTAGGGAAACATTGTTTTCGGTACTGTCGGCATTTAAGGTGGTTAATTTATACGGTTTTTGAGGGAGCGATTGGGAATAGTTCCCTCTTAATTCAATGCTGATATTCCCATTGTAATTGTTTGGGGTGTCAGTAGTATAATTGATGGCGCCGGTGCCATTATCAATGATCTTCATCGTTCCTATTATGGCAGGTTCGTCTAGAATGGTTGTGTCGGTATTGATGATTACTATAGGTAAGTTGGAAGACGTAAAAAAGAAAGGTGTGCTTGCATTGTTTCCAAACGATAGGCTCCAATTCAGTAAAGTTCCTTCGTCTTGACCAAACACATCTACGATGCGTAGGGTCCACATACCGTTACCGTTTTGGCCGTTGTTCAGGTTTCCGATGGATTCTTCGGGTTTGAAAGTACCTGAAAAAGGAGCACTGTTGTTGTTGATTAAGTTGGTTGAAGATTGTGACAAGCAGGTATTGGTGAAATTGTCTTGGTCGCCACCTACTCCTGCAAATAAGGTAACGGTGGTGCCGTCGGGAGCGATAAGGGAAGCTTTTAAATCAGAATCCCAAGTATGATTTATGTTGAGGCAAACTTGCACTAATCCCAGATTGGCATCAAGTGTTGTTTGACTTAAGCCATTAACTAGTAAGGGGAAATCTATATTTTGTTGGTTGTCAGTTATTACTCCCCCGGTACCATTAAACGTTTGCGAAAAACTAAGACAAGTCCAAACGATAGTGACTATTAGGAATATTTTTTTCATACTTACTTTTTTAGTAAAGGTGGGTAGTATTAACAATCGGCCATATTAACGGCCACTGCGAGACCTCCTTCCGAGGTTTCTTTGTATTTGGAGTTCATGTCTTTGGCGGTTTGCCACATGGTATCGATGACTTTATCTAGGGGCACTTTGGCGTTCTTGGCATCGGTTTCTAGGGCTAGTTCGGCGGCATTGATGGCTTTGATGGCTCCCATGGTGTTGCGCTCGATGCATGGAATTTGGACTAGACCCCCTATAGGGTCACAAGTTAATCCTAAATGGTGTTCCATGGCAATTTCTGCGGCCATTAGCACTTGGTCGGGCGTACCCCCCATGACTTCACATAAGGCAGCTGCTGCCATGGCGGAGGAAACCCCTATTTCTGCTTGGCACCCGCCCATAGCGGCTGAAATAGTAGACCCTTTCTTGAAGATGCTGCCTATTTCACCAGCAACCATTAGGAACTGTTTGATCTGATCTTCGTTGGCTTGGTGGTTTTCTATGACCAAATAATACATTAACACGGCTGGGATTACACCGGCACTCCCATTGGTAGGAGCGGTAACTACGCGGCCTAGTGCGGCATTAACTTCATTGGTCGCTAGCGCAAAGCAGCTAACCCATTTTAGGATTTGGCGGAACTTTACTTCTGTTTTGCGGATGGTTTCTAGCCATTCTTGAGGATTAGAGTAATTGGCTAATCCGATTAGACCTTGGTGCATGTCAAAGGCACGGCGGCGCACGTTTAGTCCGCCAGGTAGGATGCCTTCTGAATGGCAACCTATGTACATGCATTCAAGCATGGTATTCCAAATGCGCATTAGTTCGCTATGGACTTCCGTTTTGGAACGCATGGATATTTCATTAGCATAAACAATCTCTGAAATTGATTTGTTTTCATTGATGGTGTAGGCCAAGAGTTCGGCAGCGTTTTGAATTTGGAATGGAAAGGCACATTTGATTTGCAGTTTCTTTTTGGCATTGCTGCGTTCTTCTTTTACTACGAAGCCGCCACCAATGGAGTAGAAGGTACCCACATACTCACTTCCGTTACTGATTAGGGCAGTGAAGGTCATTCCGTTGGCATGAAAGGGTAGAAAGTTTTTATTGAAAACGATGTTGGTTTCCGGGTTAAAAGGAATGAGTAACTCATTGGCTAACTTTATTTGGTGTGTCGTTTTGATTGCTTTTACGATACCATCAATATCTTGTACAGGGATGTATTCAGGGTCTTGACCGCTTAGTCCGAGTAGTACGGCATAATCAGTAGCGTGGCCTTTACCTGTTAGGGATAGGGAGCCATATAAATCCACTTTAATACTTGTTACTTGTGATAACAGTTGTTCGTCTTTTAGTTCGTTTAAAAAGCGTTCAGCGGCGCGCCAAGGGCCTAGGGTGTGGGAGCTTGACGGACCCACTCCAATTTTGAGCATATCAAAAACGGAAATGCATTCTTCCATAGGTACTATATCGATTTAGTGAAGCAAATATAGCTAATTAGGCATTAGCATTAGAGGGCTAAATGTTAAAAGGTAGAGTGTATTATTTATTGTAGAATTCCCCAATGTGCCAGAGGATGCCAGAAGGATCATGGACGAAGCACTCTTTTCCCCAGTCGTAAGCTTGTATAGGAACTACCCTAACGGTTTCATATCGGGCGGGTAGGTCTAGTGCGGTGAGTTGGTTCCAATACTCGGTTACGTTGAGCACTTCTAGGAAGACCATGGTATTGTCTATCCAGTCTTTTACATAGGCATCTTGCAGGTAGAAGCCAAAGTTGCCCGATTTAAAAAAGGACATGTTGGGTGACAAGACTACTTCTTCAAAACCCCAGTCGGTGTAAAACTGTCGGGATAGAGCAAAGGAGCTTGCCCCGATGAAGGGTCGAATGGAGATAAGAGGTTGTTTCATCGTACAAGGTTATTTTTTTCTTGGTAAAGTTTTAGGAGGAGCAAGGCTAAGTTGGGGTCTACATTATTTATTTTTCCGGTATTGATGGTTACTCCGATCCCGTTGGGGTACATGGCATAATCGGCATTGTTGAGTCCGATACCCGAGAAACTCAAGAAGGAGCAATCTTCTTTAGTATTACCTTTAAGCCAGTAGGTCATGCCGGTGAAGCCTCCTTTATTGATTTTATAGGCTGCGCCGTCCTGAAGGCTGTAGGCAGCAAACTCACCCGCTCCTATAGCATATCTTGTTCCGTTGATTTTGTAGCCTTGTGATTTGTGGGAGGTGAGGTCATCATAGCCGAAGATATACAGGTTGTTTTGGGGTAAGTAAACGTTATTGGCTACAAAGAGTTCGTCGGTCGCGTAGTAAGTGGAGAGTATTAATTCGCTATTGGTACTGTCTAGTTTGTTGAACTGTTCGAAGCGGAAGGCATTGGCGCCCAGTTCTTGCGCTTTATTTTTGATATAATAGTATAAATAAGAGGTGTTTTTTAGGCTGCCGGTAGCTTTTATTTGGGCTACAAAGACTGCTTTTGCTATGTTTGTGCTGTCGCTTAGGTAGATAAAGTCTTGGTGTTGGGTTTTGAGAAGTGTATTGCTTTGAGAAAGCACATTGACTTGTTGGCCGATGCATAGGCTTGAAAAGGCTATTAAAATCGAGAGTAGGATTGATTTCATAGGGATGACTACAATGTGCAAATTCAAAGCACTAAGATAGCGAATTTCATTGGAAAGATAGTGGCTACTGCTGGTTAATTTGTAACCGGAAATTTAATAGTGACGGTAGTACCAATATTGAGTTCGCTTTCTAAGCTAATTTCGCCACCCATAACTTCGACTTGGTACTTGGTTATGAATAAGCCGATTCCTTTCGCATCTTTATTGGTGCTAAAGGTTTTATACATGCCAAAAAGGTCGTTACTGTGTTTTTTTAAATCTATGCCAATGCCGTTGTCTTTAATGGAGAGAATTAGGGTGTTGTTATCTTCGATGCAATTGATTTCGATGAGGGGTGTTCTATCGGGGTGGCTGTATTTTATGGTATTGGATAATACATTGTGTAAGATACTTTCAATATAGGCTGGATTTGCAAAAAGGGCAGTGTTCACAGGTATTTCATTGATGATAACAGCTTCTTTGAGGGTCGTTTGTATTTGCAATGCTTGGGTGACTTTATCTACATAATTGTGTAAATACACTTTTTCATAGGTAAGAGAAGCTTGGTTTTGCGCTGCTACAATCTCGTTAAGATGGCTAATGGTTTCACTGAAGCGATCGGACAAACGAAATAAGAAACCTAATAGTTTAATTTTTTCGTCTTCTTTGGTATTTTCCTCTTTTAATACTTCGACTATGGATGAGAGACCGTCGGCATACGATTTCAAATTATGTGTTATGATGTTAGAGAAGTTCAATAACATCTGATTTTGATTCAAATACACTTGATTGGATTTGATCAATTTTTTTTCATTCTTTTTTAAAGATGTAATGTCGGTGATGTGGGCATTAAAACCAAATACCGTGTCATTTTTTATGTCAGGATAATAATTCGCTAATGCATATCGTATTTCTCCCGAGGGTAACTGTATTTCACGTTCAAAGGTTTGTATTGTACCGTTAAGCGCTCCGATAATATAGGGTTCATTTAATTTGTACAAAGGTCCTAATAATTCTTTGAGTGTCATTTTGTTGATCATCTCTTCAGGGCTTTTGCCAAACCAGTCAGTGTAAGCTTTATTGGCAAAACGGCAGATGTGTTCTCTATCCCAGTAGGCTAACATAGCAGGTACCTGCTCTTCTAGATTACTAGATAAGTGATTTGGGGACTTGGCGTTTAAAATCATTATTGTGGTATTATAATATAAAGTTATACAATTTTAATAAAATAAAACATAATACAGCAAATTGCACTGTGTTTTTTTAGTGTTTTAAGATATTTTTAAGAAACGTTTAGTAAGGGTTGTGAGAATACTAGTTTGATTTATCAAAAACTAGGATAATTATCTGATTTTGAGTGTAGTTATATACCTATTTTCTTGGAATTAAAATAAATAAAACAACCCTTTTTAGTCTTAGGGTTTTCAAACTTGAATTTGTATTTTTGACATTCAAATTATTAAATTCATGAAATTAATACTTTCTCCGGCTAAATCCCTTAATTATGAAAGGACGGTTCCTATTACTTTGTATACCGAACCCTTGTTCTTAAAGCAGGCCACTACGATTCAAAAAACACTGAAAAAGAAAAAGCCGAAGGTATTGGCGGAGCTGATGGACATCTCTGATAAATTGGCCGAACTCAACTGGCAACGCAACCAGCAGTGGCATACGCCGTTTACCCCTGATAATGCTCGTCAAGCGATCTATGCCTTTGATGGGGATGTATATGCAGGGATGGATG
>CANBOV010000072.1 GCA_947371275.1 Flavobacteriaceae bacterium
TCGGGACCTGCGGGTTATACGGCTGCAATTTATGCTGCTCGAGCGAATATGCATCCGGTTTTATACCAAGGAATTCAGCCGGGCGGACAGTTGACCACCACCAATGAAGTAGAGAATTTCCCAGGCTATCCTGAGGGCGTTACCGGACCCGAAATGATGGAACAATTGCAAGAACAAGCTACGCGTTTTGGAAGTGATATACGGGTAGGTTGGGTTACTAAAGTAGATTTTAGCGGACCGGTTCACAAGGTTTGGATCAATGATGAAAAAGAAATTCATGCGCAAACCGTGATTATTTCAACGGGCGCTTCGGCCAAGTATTTAGGACTGCCTTCAGAGCAACATTATTTGCAAATGGGTGGTGGTGTATCGGCTTGTGCTGTTTGCGACGGCTTCTTTTACCGCAATCAGGAAGTAGTGATTGTGGGGGCTGGAGATTCAGCTTGTGAAGAGGCACATTACTTGTCTAAATTATGTAAAAAAGTAACCATGTTGGTGCGTACAGAGCGTTTCAGAGCCTCTAGAATCATGGAAGAGCGTGTCAGAAAGACGGAGAATATCGAAATCTTGACCAATACCTCTACCGTCGAAGTGATGGGCGACGGACAGGTAGTTTCTTCAGTAAAAGTAGTGAATACCGCTAGTGGCGAAGAACGTGAGATCCCTGCCACCGGATTCTTTGTAGCCATTGGACACAAACCAAACACCGATATATTTGCCGATTACATTACGTTGGATGAAACGGGTTATATCGTGAATGTAGCAGGTAGTTCTAAAACGAATGTTGCCGGAGTATTTGTTGCCGGAGACGCTGCTGATCACGTATACCGTCAAGCGATTACTGCTGCGGGAACGGGTTGTATGGCGGCCTTGGATGCCGAGCGCTATTTGGCTTCCTTAGACTAAAAACCATTCTTTTTACAAATAAAAAAATCCCGAAGTCATTCGGGATTTTTTGTTTTATTTGGAGGCCTTTTTGTTGAGTTCGGCGCTATCGGCAAACCGTTTGAGGTCGTATTTGATGGGTTGGCCGTAAATGTCGGTTTCACTGTTTCCTGTAGCATCTATCGTCGCAATGTTGGTAATCGCCAAACTGCTTTTGGCGTAGCTAGTCGTTTCTATAGTAGCGTTTTTGGCTATTAGTTTTTTACCATTAAAATCAGTGTTGTTGTCGAGGCGTACTTTGACATCGGTAACCTCTCCTTCTACATCAGCCGATGATTTTTGGTACATGTCAAACTTCATATCGGTAGTAGAAATCAAGGCTTTTACGTAGGCACTTTTGCTGATGTCAATGGCGGTTTTATCTGATTTTAAGTTCAGCTCTATTTTCGACTTGTCGTTGGCCATCAACGTAAAACTTTTGGTTTTGGCGTTTAGGAATAATTTGGCGTAATCATAACTTTTAAAGGTGATGTCATTTAGGGTAACATCGGATAGAGCCGTAACATTGGTTTCGTCTTTGGCAATGACCATCTTGAAACTGTCGGTATAGGTTACTCTAACGCTTAGTTTTTTATAACTGGATAAATCTTTGGAGGTGCTGATCCGCAGATTGTTTCCCGCTAGTTTGTATTCGACAAACTCAATTAAATTATCATCAGCTTCAATCTCTAGGGCACATTCTTTTCCTTGCACTAAAAAGACTTCTAAGTTGTCTTCAACTTCCAGACTTTCGAAACTATCGACTTGTTTTTGTTCCAGCTTAACTATTTTGGAACCTTTAACTCTTTCTTTCTTTTGTCCAAAAGAAGTTAACGATAGAAAAAGCAGACCTAGTACTATAATTTTTCTCATGAATGTTGGTACGGTTAGTTTTTACTTTGTACTGTTCGACCTAATGGTCTCGAGTGTCAAAAATAGAAAAAAAAACATCCCAATTTATATTGGGATGTTTTATTAACTTATTCTTTTGAAACGCTTCCGCCTGAATTCTCTTCTTTGGAGACTGATTTGGGTTCGCCAACATATTCTATATTGCTTCCACTGGACGCATGAGCAGTCAAACTTATGATAGGATGAACTGTTAAGGTACTACCGCTCGTTGCTTCTGCTTTCACTTCGTTTACTAATAAATTTTTGGTATCAAGAGCACTGCCACTTGAAGAAGCTACTTTAAATTGTAGTGCTTTTCCTTTTAGGGTTAGGGCGCTGCCGCTTGTAGATTCACATTTTATAGTGTCGATTTCAAAACTTAAGTTGGCCGCACTTCCGCTGCTGGTTTTTACGACAACATCCGTACCGGTGAAGGTGTTTTTGGTTGAAGTACTTGCCCCGCTTGTGGTGGTTAATGCAGTTAACGAAGGTAGTTTTACATGAACGTTTTTGGCTTTGGCTTCGTCTATGTTTTGATCGGTAGAAATCATGAGCGTTCCGTTTTCTACATGAGTCGTGATGTGTGCTTGCAGATTTTCATCGGCTTCTACCACTACCTCGTAGTTGCTGGCTTGTTCTAAGGTTACGCTTAATCCGCGGCTTACGTCAATTTTAGAGAAATTGTTTTCAACGGTACGGGTTTCTGTGGTTACTTTGCCGTTTCCGTCTAGGCCATTCCCCCAATCAATGTTGGCATGACATGAAGTTAACACTAGTGCAACTAAGGTAGCTGCCAGGCATTTGAGACTGATGGTGATGATTTTTTTCATGATTATTTGGTTTTAATGATTACTCCGTTGGCATCTTGTGTCAGTTTTCCGCCTTTAGAGGTGGCGCTATAAATGGTTGTAGTAGTTACTGGAGTCCCAGGGATTATCGGTATTGGAGGAATCGCTACACTATCTTTGACTGTTTCTAGACCCTCTATTACATCCCCATATTCATTTTCATCGGCTGGACAATTTAAACATTTTACTTGGTTGTTGCCGACTTTATACACATAGTTGTCTGAACTGAAGTGTAAATTGAAATATTCATCATTTGATTCGTCAAACGACTGCACGCTGTTGTTCATTTTGAATTGCGTTCCTTTTGGTAAGTATAGGAACAATTCAACGTGTTGGTCACGGTATTTACTTGCGATTTCGGTTAGTAAATAATTGTCTAAAATAATTTGGTTGCCAACTATTTTATAACCGTATTTAATTTTTTCTGCTCTAGCATTAGCTTCATTATACGACTTACCTTTGGCAGATTTTTCAATTTGCAAATATGGTTGTGCCTTATCGGTTGCTTTTACTTCAAAATGAATGTTGTTGGAATAGATTACTTCATGTTTGGTAGAATCTTGCGTGAAGACAAAATCTTCATGATCTTCAATGTTTTTAGAGAAGAAATCGTTGTTTACAAATTTTACTTCTAGGGTATCTATCGGTTTGATATCAATTAATTCTTTCTTTACTGTTTTACCATTGAATGCAATTTGGGTAGCTTCATTTATGCCTAAGGAAACTAGTATGCCTACAGCAATAATCCATAACGCCAGTAAGCTAAATTTGGCCACATTTCCAATTGATTTTAAATTGGTTACCAATAGTTTTAATCCGAGTATCATGATAAAGAAGAACGGAATACCAAAAGCCAATAAGAATAATAACCCTTGTAACCAAATTGGTGTTTCTAATCCGATAGGGGTATTGATATGGTTTAAGATCGTAATTGATGGTAAGCTTGAAGAGAACATCATCACTATCGAAGCGACTACAATTCCTAGTAAAGCGAAAGCGCCAATTACCATGATGAAAGCGCCCAATACTTTAGCAAAAACACCAAATATTTTGATTAAAACATCCCCAAGACTACTACCTACACGTTCGGCATTGCCTTTGATTTGGTTCCCTAATTTATCGTAATCGGCATTTTTGAATTTGTGTGATACACTTTCAAATTCTTCTCTTACTTTCTTTTCTATATTAGAAATGGTTACTGGCTCGCCCGTCATTTCTAATTTCTCAGAAGTAGTTATGGCCTCTGGAGTGGCTATCCAAAGTACTAGATAAGCTATGATACCGGTACCACCTGCCCAAATTAAGAGGATGAATATTATTTTTATCCATACCGCGTCGATGCCAAAATAGTGACTTAAACCGGTACAAACCCCACCGATAAGTCCTTTTTCTTTATCTCGGTATAATTTTTTTCTTGTGCTAGAGGTATAGCCAGGCGAAGTGGTTTCAGTATCATCGTCGATGCGATAATCTTCGGGTTGTCCCATTACGGTAATGACTTCGTCTACATCTTTGGTATTGATGACATGTTTGTCACTTTTTTGTCGATCAGTCAACAATTCAGCTACACGCATTTCGATGTCTTTCATGATTTCGTCTTTACCAGAAGAATTAGAAAGCGAGCGTTTTATTGCCTCGAAATATCGAGATAACTTTTGGAATGCATCTTCATCTATGTGAAAAAATAAACCGCCTATATTAATATTTACTGTTTTGTTCATGATTGTTATTTTTGATTGGTTATGATGTTTACAGCATCGGATAGTTCGGTCCAAGTGCTATTCAATTCTGTTAAAAAAGTCTTCCCTAATTCGGTTAGTCCATAGTATTTTCGTGGTGGCCCCGAAGTTGATTCTTCCCAGCGATAGTTGAGCAAACCATCGTTTTTTAACCTTGTTAATAGAGGATAAACGGTTCCCTCTACTACCAGCAATTTAGCGCTTTTTAAAGTGTCTAATATTTCAGAAGTGTAAGCATCTTTTTCTTTTAACACGGATAAGATACAAAATTCTAAAACACCTTTACGCATCTGAGCTTTTGTGTTTTCAATATTCATAATACATGATTTAATTTTTTTTATTAACTACTTCGTTTTTTGATTTACCCCTTGCGCTCTAATTTGTATGCCAGCGTTTTGGGTGATGATTGGAACAGCGGATTGATTATTTATTTTCGGTTACTTCTACAATTAGATTAGATTGTTGTTCACCGTTAAGTTTTACTGTATATTTTTCATTTTCTTCCATTTCAAATCTCAATTTGTTTTGTCCTGATTTTTTAAAAGTATCGGTGTACACAATTTGATTTTTTTTATTGGTTACGATGACATTTATGTTGTCTTCTTTTTTTAGGTTAACGTTGACATTAACTTCTACATTTTCATTGGCTACAATTTCGAATTGATGAAGTTCGTTTTGCAGTACTTTACTTTTTTCAGTGTGATTGATTACTTCAACACCTTTGTTTTGGGCTACTAGTTTTGCGGTCAGTCCTAATAGCATGGCAGTGATTACGATTAACTGTTTCATTTTTTGATTGATTTAATTGATGATGATTAATTTGATTGATGATTATTTAAAAAAGGGTATGCTTAAGGGGTAGTTGTAGGATTCGCCATTGGAGGCTTTTACAGCCGCATATATAATTAGGGCAAATTCTCCTATTTTTACGAAAAAGAATAAGACGGCTGCGATGATACCAATCATGGCCCAACTGCTGAAATCTCCGTGACTAAAACTTTTGATGATGAAGTCTTCGTTCTCTAGATTAACATTGATAGGGGCATTTTTAAAAATAGCAATTACTAAAATAGGAATAGCAATTAAGCATAATAGGATAGAATAAATAAGGATGCTTAATTGGAAGTTAAGTACGTTTTTACCGTTACTGTCTACAAATTCGGAGTCGGTTTTTTTAGTACTCCAGATGATTACCGGGAATATATAATTTCCTAAAGGGAAAATATATTGTGCTAAGGCGCTAAGGTGTAGTAGGGTAGCGGTGTTTTTTTCGTTAGACGTTGTCATGATTACTTGATTTTTGATTATGATTGAAACTCTTTTTATTAACAATACTATAGATAGACCATTAATTTCTTATACAAAGATACAACCAAAAAAAGGTATTATGCAATACAAAGTACCTAAATTTAACATAATATTAACAAATAGAATTTAGAACAAGGCGGCTTCTTTTTTAGTACTTTTAGAGCAAAATCAGCTACTTATGGAATATTCACCTATGAAATTGAATGTGTTTTTATTTTTTAAATTGCCTGCTGCCTTTTGGTGTGGTGTTAGAGTAGCGCATGTATCTGAGCAAGAATGTGTGGCTACAGTCAAGCACCGGTGGTTTAATCAGAATCCGTTTCATTCCATGTATTTTGCGGTACAAGCAATGGCAGCAGAGTTGACTACGGGGGCATTAGTCATGATGCAAATTAAAAGGAGTGGTCAACGAATATCTATGTTGGTTGCCAATAATAAAGGGAATTATACTAAAAAAGCAACAGGTAGGATTACCTATAGGT
Source organism: Flavobacteriaceae bacterium (assembly GCA_947371275.1). Taxonomy (GTDB): domain Bacteria; phylum Bacteroidota; class Bacteroidia; order Flavobacteriales; family Flavobacteriaceae; genus Flavobacterium. Next base: position 6,193 of record CANBOV010000072.1, read on the forward strand.
GTACTGAAGGGGATTCTATCGCAGCTGCGATTCAACGCACTATAACTACTGGGGAGGGCGAAACCCTCTGGTTAAAATCGGTTGGGCTGGATGAAAAAGGAGATCAAGTAGGAGAAATGCATTTTGAGTGGAGTATAAAATTAAAAGTATAACAAAAGTTAAACCCTTAATAATTGTGTTTTACTTAATACAGTTAGCTAGTAACTTTGACTAAAATAACTACCATGAAATTTTTAATTACAGGCGCTACAGGTTTAGTGGGGAGTGAGTTGGTCCAATTACTTTTGGCAAAGCAGCATACTGTGCATTATCTTACCACTTCCAAAGATAAGATTAAGGAAGAACCTAGATACATTGGTTTTTATTGGAATCCGCAGTTGGGTAAAATAGATGAGAATTGTATTTATGGGGTGGATGTGATCATTCATTTGGCTGGCGCCAATATAGCTAACCGATGGACGAACGCCTATAAACAAGAAATAATTGAAAGTAGGACGCTAAGCAGTGATTTGCTGTATAATTTACTGAAGAAAACCCCTCATCAGGTCAAGCAACTCATTTCGGCTTCAGGCACTGCTGTTTATCCAGAGAGTATTAGTAAAGTGTATGACGAGACTACCACTGAAAGTGAAGACAGTTTTTTATCTAATGTAGTAAAGAAATGGGAAGAGAGTGTTACTCCTTTTCAGTTGTTGGGTATTAAAGTATGTAAGCTGCGCACAGGAATAGTGCTGTCCAATAAAGGAGGAGCACTTCCAGAGATGGTAAAGCCAATCCGATATGGATTTGGAACGCTAATGGGATCGGGTAAACAAATGCAATCCTGGATTCATCTGCACGATTTGGTTGCACTATATAGTTTTGCAGCGGAGCATCAATTGGAAGGCGTATATAATGCTGTTAGTCCTCATCCCGTAAGTAATGCCAAACTCACTAAATCCATAGCTAAAACTTTAAAAAAGCCTTTATGGTTGCCTAATATTCCTGAATTTGTTATGAAGTTGGTGTTGGGAGAAATGGCTTATTTACTGTTTTCCAGCAAAAACTTGAGTGCTCAAAAACTTAAGGCCGTTGGATTTCAATTTGAATTTGAAGAAATAGACAAGGCTTTACAAGATTTATATACCTAAAAAAAGTGCTGTTCGAAAGAACAGCACTTTTTTTCTATAAAGATTGTTGAATTAATAATTTTTACAGCTGTATGCTAACCTGGTTGAATACTTTATTGATATCAACAAATCTAGTCAAAACGAAAACGTAGTAGTCTTAAAATTATATTAAAGTTTGGTTAAGATAATTGTAAATTTTAAGTCAGAGGTGTTAGAAAAAACAATGACAATTTGACATTTTAAAAGAAATGGCAGTACTTTTGCAATCCAAACCATAAAAATGAAAATCAAAAATATTTTTAAAAATACAACAGAAATGAATACGGAGAACACGGATAAAGAACCTATTGAAAACGAAACGGAAAACGTGCAAAATGAAATTGAAGCTGCTGAAGAACTGACAGTTGAAGCTAAGTTGGAAGAAGATTTGGCTAAAGAGAAAGATAGATTTCTTCGTCTTTTTGCAGAATTCGAGAATTTTAAAAAGAGAACCGCTAAAGAGCGTATTGATTTATTTAGAACTGCCAACCAGGAAGTTTTGCAAGCCTTGTTGCCCGTTTTGGATGATTTTGACAGAGCAATGATACAGATTGCCAAATCAGAAGATGAGGTATTGTTGAAGGGTGTGGAATTGATTCATGAGAAATTGAAAACTACTTTAGTTTCCAAAGGATTGGAACAAGTGGAGATTGCGGCAGGCGATGTATTTAATGCAGATTTTGCTGAAGCCATTACCCAAATTCCGGCCCCAAGTGATGCACTTAAAGGAAAGATTGTGGATGTTGTTGAAAAAGGATATAAATTGGGAGACAAAATTATTCGTTTTCCAAAAGTGGTTATCGGTCAATAAAATAGTATTATGAGCAAAAAAGATTTTTACGAAATATTAGGCGTTTCCAAAAATGCTACTGCCGAAGAGATTAAGAAGGCCTATAGAAAAAAGGCAATCGAGTTTCATCCGGATAAAAACCCAGGGAATAAGGACGCAGAGGAAAACTTTAAGACGGCTGCTGAAGCCTATGAGGTTTTAAGTGATGCTGACAAAAAGGCTAAATACGATCAATATGGTCATGCTGCTTTTGATGGAGCGGGCGGTTTTGGAGGAGGTCATCATATGAACATGGATGATATCTTTAGTCAGTTTGGTGATATTTTTGGAGGTACTTTTGGTGGAGGCGGATTTGGAGGCTTTGGAGGTAACTCGGGTGGACAACGTCGTGTCAAAGGAAGTAACCTGCGCATCAAAGTAAAAATGACTTTGGAAGAAATTGCTAATGGGGTAGAGAAAAAAGTAAAAGTAAAGCGCAAGGTACAAGCAGCAGGTGTAAAATATAAAACCTGTTCGACTTGTAACGGACAAGGGCAAGTGTTGCGTGTGACCAATACGATATTGGGTAGAATGCAATCGGCTACTACTTGTCATGTATGTGGTGGGACGGGTCAGACTATAGAAAGCAAGCCCGCCAATGCTGACGCACATGGTTTGTTATTGGAAGACGAAACGGTATCGATTAAGATACCGGCCGGAGTAGTAGAAGGGATGCAACTTAAAGTATCGGGCAAAGGAAATGATGCGCCAGGGAATGGAATTGCTGGCGATTTAATTGTCGTAGTTGAAGAACTTGAGCATGAGTTTTTAAAACGAGAAGGAGAGAATTTGCATTTTGATCTCTATATAAGTATGGCTGAAGCCGCCTTAGGAGTTTCAAAAGAAATAGATGCTGTTAATGGTAAAGTAAGAATTAAACTAGAAGAAGGGATGCAATCGGGTAAAATACTTCGTCTAAAAGGGAAAGGAATTCCGAGTTTAAATGGATATGGGAATGGCGATCTATTGGTGCATGTAAATGTATGGACGCCTAAGACCTTAAATAAAGAACAACGACAGTTTTTTGAAAAAGCTTTGACAGATGAAAACTTCATTCCGAAACCTGAAAAAAGTGATAAATCTTTTTTTGAAAAAGTAAAAGATATGTTTTCATAATTTAAAAAATATTTTTATATTTGGTTATTACTTGGAAACAAGTAATTTCTTTTTCATAGCAATTTTTCCCATCCTTGTGTCACAATAAGGGTGGGTTTTTTGTTTTCTTTAACATTCTATTTAGGTCAATTAGCTATTTTTACACAAATTAAAAACAGGCATGAGCAATATACTCGAAGTAAACAAAGTCGTAAAGCAATATGGAGACTACACTGCGCTTAACGAAGTTTCTTTAAACGTTCCCAAAGGTAGCATCTATGGTCTTCTTGGGCCTAATGGCGCTGGAAAAACGTCTCTGATACGAATCATCAATCAAATAACGTTGCCCGATAGTGGTGAAATTATTTTAGATGGTGAGTTGCTTGATCCAAAACATGTTCAATACATAGGGTATATGCCTGAAGAGCGTGGTTTGTATAAAACCATGAAAGTAGGGGAGCAATGCTTGTATTTAGCACAGTTAAAGGGATTGACTAAAGCCGAAGCTAAAAAGGAATTGGAGTATTGGTTCACCCGATTGGAAATCCAAGGATGGTGGAATAAAAAGATACAAGAATTGTCTAAGGGTATGGCACAAAAAATCCAATTTGTGGTTACGGTATTGCACAAACCCAAATTACTTATTCTTGATGAGCCTTTCTCAGGGTTTGACCCTGTGAATGCCAATTTAATTAAAGACGAAATTATGGCATTGAATCGGCAAGGGACTTCGGTAATATTTTCTACCCATCGAATGGAGAGTGTGGAAGAGATGTGCGACCATATTGCTTTGATTCATAAATCCAACAAACTTATCGAAGGCAAACTTACAGATGTTAAGAAGCAGTATCGTACTAATGATTATGAAGTGGGTATCCTGACCGATAATGCAGAAGGGTTGATGCATGACTTATCCCAAAAGTTTACGTTGTCACAAACGGATTTTAAATCATTGAATGACGAATTGAAACTACAGATTAATTTGGGTACTTCCTCTTCAAATGAGTTATTGCATACGTTGGTTCAGCGAGGGCAGGTAACTCATTTTATGGAAAAAATACCTAGTGTGAATGATATTTTTATCCAAACGGTAAGCTAATAAAAAAATAAAGAATTAGGATTTGGTGCCGTAGTATACTTAGTGTTCAAATCTATAATCATAAAAACTATAATGAACAAACTTTTACTAATTATCAGAAGAGAATTTATTGCCAAAGTGCGTAATAAATCATTTATTGTAATGACTTTTTTGAGTCCGCTACTGTTTGTAGGGATAGGATGTTTTGTAGGCTATTTGAGTACTATGAAGGCCGATTTAAAGACCATTGCAATCCATGACGAAACGGGTCATTTTGTTCGTGAATTCAAAAGTGACAAGGAATACAAATATGTTGATTTGTCTCAAGTTGACTTAAAAGTATTAAAAGACAGTATCGTTAGAGAAAGTTACGAAGGCTTGTTGGTTATTCCGAAAGCAAAAGACAATAATCAATTGCAAAAAGGCATTCAATTTGTTTCTAATGACAGTCCGAGTGTTTCTTTTATTGATGATATGGAAGAAGTCATTTCTAAAAAGATTACTACTGAAAACTTTCAAAATGCAGGTTTGGATACCTTGAAAATCAATCAGGCAAAAGCAAAGGTTTCAATTAATTTGACCAAAGCATCTGGAGAAGAGTCTTTGAAGGGATTGAATGAAATCAAAATAATTATAGGAGGTGCCTTTGGCTATTTGATTATGATGTTTATCATTTTGTATGGCAATATGGTGATGCGCAGTGTTATTGAAGAAAAGACCTCCCGTATAATTGAAGTCATCATCTCCTCGGTTAAACCTTTTCAATTGATGATGGGTAAAATTATAGGAACCTCATTGGCGGGTATTTTGCAGTTTTTAATATGGGCATTGTTAGGGTTGACGGCTATGTTTGTCTTGTCTACTATGTTTGGCGTTCACATGGGTGCTACCGCAGGAATGCAGGGACAAGCGATGCAAGCCGCACAGCATGTTTCGGGTAGTGAAATTCAAATGTATATTAAAGAGTTATGGAACCTTCCTATTGCTACGATATTAATATCCTTTATCATCTATTTTATTGGAGGGTACTTTTTGTATAGTTCGTTTTATGCTTCTATTGGGGCCGCTGTTGATAATGAAACCGATTCTCAGCAATTCTTATTGCCTATTATTATGCCCTTAATCTTAGGCGTTTATATAGGGTTTTTTACGGTAATGAATGATCCACATGGTACGGTGGCTACCGTGTTTTCTATGATTCCTTTAACTTCTCCGATCGTGATGATGATGCGAATTCCCTTCGGTGTTCCCTTGTGGCAAATCATTGTTTCGATGGTTTTGTTGTTTGGAAGCTTCTTAGGCGTGGTATGGTTTGCTTCTAAAATCTATCGTGTAGGGATTTTGATGTATGGTAAAAAGCCTACTTGGAAAGAGTTGATTAAGTGGATGAGGTATTAGAAAAGAGAAGCTTAGGATTGTAAAAGCAGTTATCTTTATAA
>CANBOV010000073.1 GCA_947371275.1 Flavobacteriaceae bacterium
GGTGGGCCCTTATCGGCGGTATTTACCTTTGATAATTCAAAAGGTAATTATGAGTTGGTGGGTAAAACTAAAGAGAGTCCCTATAAAAAGCATTTTAATGATGTGTTTGGTGTTGACGAATATTACTTTGAAAGCAAGGTAACTTTTACTCAGAAAGTAAAGATTATTAATCCTAAACTAACAAGTATTAAAGGCGGTATTGACTACCAGGTTTGTAAACAAGTTTGTATCAATGATAAGAAACAATTTACGTTTACTTTACCGGCAATAACTTCTACTTCCGCTGCTGTTACTGCTCCAGAAGTAGTTCCTGCAGACACGGCTGCTGTTGAGGTTGCTGCGCCTGTAAAAGATACTGCGGTAAAAACAGCAGTAGCTAAAACAAAACCGGCCTTAGCAGGCCCTAAAAAAGAGGAGAAAAAAGGGTTGTGGTCTATATTTCTATTTGCGTTTTTCGGAGGAATGTTAGCTACGATTACGCCTTGTGTTTTTCCAATGATTCCAATGACAGTTAGTTTCTTTTTGAAGCAGTCAAAGAATAAATCAAAGGGAAGATTTAATGCATTGTTTTATGGTTTATGTATCGTAGTTATTTGTGTTCTTATAACGATTCCTTTTCATTTATTGGAAGGAATTGACCGAGGAATCTTTTCTAACATAAGTACCAATGTTTATTTGAATCTGTTCTTCTTTGTAATTTTTGTAGTCTTTGCCATTTCATTTTTTGGAGCCTTTGAGATAACAATTCCTAATAAATTTGCTAATAAAGTAGATAATGCCTCTAATACTGGTGGGATGCTTGGTATCTTTTTTATGGCATTGACACTGATTATTGTTTCATTTTCTTGTATAGGACCTGCGTTAGGATTTGTTTTTGGAACTTCATTGAATTCTGATGGAGGAGCTACTATTTTGTCTTTGGCTATGTTTGGTTTTGGATTAGGTTTGGCATTGCCTTTTATGTTCTTTGCCTTAGCGCCAAACTTATTAGGAAATTTACCTAAATCTGGGGGATGGTTAAACACAGTAAAAGTTGTGTTTGGATTTATTGAATTAGCATTAGCCTTTAAATTTTTATCGAATGCCGATTTAGTTTTACAAGTACATTACTTAGAGAGAGAAATCTTTATTGCTATTTGGATTGCCATATTTGGAATAATGGCTTTGTATCTATTTGGTAAAATAACGTTACCACATGATAGTCCGATGAGTCATATATCTGTAGGTAGAATGCTATTTGGTTTAGTAACCTTAGCATTTACTATTTATTTAATTCCCGGATTATGGGGTGCACCATTGAAAATGGTTAGTGCCTTTACGCCACCTCAAACGTATAGTGAGAGTCCAGTAGGAATTGGAGGAGTAGCTGCTGCGGGTAACGCTGATCCACAGCAATTGCCAAAAGGAGCTGCTTTAGGACCACACGGTATAATTTCCTTCGAAGATTATGCGACAGGTTTAGCTTATGCGAAGGAAATTAATAAACCAGTATTGATTGATTTCACTGGAAGAGCTTGTCAGAATTGTAGATTAATGGAAAGCAATGTATGGACAGATGAAAAGGTTTTAGCAATTTTAAAGAATGATATAGTATTAATTTCCTTGTACTGTGATGATAGAACTGAATTACCTAAAAGCGAACAATACGTTTCAAAAGAAAATGGTAATGTAATAAGTACCATAGGACAAAAATGGAGTGAGTTCCAGATTCTTAGATTTAAAAATAATGCAAGGCCTTATTATGTCTTATTAGATTTAAATGAAAATCAATTAAATACACCTGTTCCATACACTCCGAACGTGGATGAGTATTTGGGATGGTTAAAAGAGGGTATCTCTAAATTTAAAAAGTAAAATAGTATAGGTGTTCATACAAATTAAAGTCTTCTTAAATAGGAGACTTTTTTTATTTATACTTATAAATTAATGTTAATTAAAAACAAAGGGAGTAGGGTAAGGGTTAAATAGTATGTTCCTTTATAAATCGGAACTGAAATAAAAGCTATAAACTTAAAAGACCTGTTATGCTATCTAATTTTGAAACTATTGAAAAAGAGACAATCCATTCTCTTACCTTTCCTTCAGGTGACGTTCTAAGGGATGCCAATGCTATTTATCAACGCACTGTTGATTTAACTAGAGCACAATATCTTGGAAACCTTGAACATTCTAAAATTAAAATCTATTTTGAAGATAATCATTCCATGAAAGTGGTTGAAACTACCATATGGGCTGTTACTGATACCAGTGTTGTTTTGAAGCGAGGCGTGAGTATTCCGATTAATAGAATTTATAAATCAGCTTAGGTTAGAGCCTAAATAAAAAAACTCCAACTAGCACTAGCTTGTTGGAGTTTTTTTATGGACTTAATTTAATGTATAACTGACACTAATCGCTGTTTTTAGTACTTGAGAAATAGGACAGTTTTGTTCGGCATCCTTTACTAAGTCGGCAAAAGCTTCCTGAGTAACGCCGTCTACTTTTGCGGTTAATTGCAGATTGGAAGCTACGATCTTTCCGTCTTCAAAAACAATCTCACAATTGGTTTTCAACTCGGATGGAGTGAAACCGGCTGCTTGAAGGTTGAAGGCTAGTTTCATGGAAAAACAGCCTGCATGTGCGGCAGCAATTAGCTCTTCGGGGTTGGTACCAATCCCTTCTTCAAATCGGGAACTGAAAGAATACTGTGTTTGGTTTAACACAGAACTTTGTGTTGTTAAATGACCTTTACCCTCTTTACCAGTGCCGTTCCATACGGCGGTTGCATTTCTTTTCATACCTAAAATTTTAAATGAACTTTAAAGGTAAGAAAAACGAGAGGGGTCTATATTATACAAATGTTAAATCTTTTAAAGTAATTTTAGGTAGTGGTGCTGGGTAAACCTATTCCAGCCTTTTTTGACTTTACTTTCTACCGCCCAATGGAAGCCACTTTCCACATCGGGCCAATAGATCATTCGGGCTATACCGGCGGGCATTTGTGCTTCGAAGCAGATGGCTTGGGGATGCACATCGGTACCGTCTGCTAGTTGGCCTTGTGATTTCTTTCCGTCGGAGGTGAAGGACCAAAACGTTAGTTTGTCATCGTTTAACCCTATTATAGCTTTCTCTATATAACTTTTGGCACCAAACTCCCATAAGGCATCCAACTCGATGTAATTACCGCTTAAAATGGCTTTAAATTCGCGAGTACATTTCACCTTTCCCATAGGAGAATCACTTTGGGCGATCCATTTTCCTAGTAGCGGTTGGAGTAGTCCTAATTTACCTCGACCTTTTTTCCAGGAGTTGTTTGAATTTGATTTCATAGTCTAAATTATTTAGGAATTTGTAAAACGAAAATGGGTGGGTAGCTATGGCTGTTTACTGTTCTAAGGGGTATTCGTGTTTTAGCAATCCGAAAACTAGAGAATCTTGCATATCGTTATTTACGTTGTAATGTTCTCTTAAAGTGCCTTCATATATAAACCCGTATTTTTTTACTAAGGATTGAGAAGCTTGATTATGAAAACCAATAAAGGCTTCTACGCGATGCAAACCCATTTGGGTAAAACCAAAATCTAATATTGTCTTTAGGGCTTCACTCATGATGCCTTTTTGTTTGTATTGCTCTTCATAGAGTCCGTAGCCAATTTCGGCACGATGGTGGTCTTTGTACCACGTATGGAATCCGCACCAGCCAATGACTTTTTGGGACTCCGGTTCTACAATTTTAAAATGTAAGTAGGATTTGTTAAAGGTTACAAACCCTTTGTAATATTTATCCTTTTCAATGGCTAAGGAAGTAGGGTCTAGTCCGAGGAAGTCCATTTGTTCTTGTTCACTATAGTGGGTATAGAGGTATTCAAAAACTTCAGGGGAAAGTTTTCGCAGCTGTAAGCGATTTGTTGAAAGGGTTTCAAATGGAGTCGTCATTGCTTATACTTATTTAATGTTGTAGCGCTTCATCTATCCAGTTAAGTTTCATATCTGCTTTTGCAATATTTAGGATATAACTATGGCTATCTGTTTCTAATATCAATAGGGGTTCTTCAATTTCGGCTGCAATCACTGACCAGAAATAGCGCAATTCGTCGGGGCTTAATTTTCTTAGGGTATACTTCTTACCCTTCACTTCTTTTCGGACTTCGTCCCACACTTTTTGACTGTTGGCAAGGTTTTGGGTTATTTTACCTCTCAGTTCTTTACCATCCACCTGAAACGAAGTATTTCCACCCTCTATAGCGTGTAGTGTTTTTATGCCATCGAAGCGTTTCCACAGTAGGGGGCCTATCGTAAGTTTGCTTCCCGATAAAGCATACCCAGTACCGTCAATATCTGCTTTAATTACTTGTTTAGCCTTTTCGATTATCGCCGAATCGCAAAAATGATAAACAATCCCTTTGGGCACTTTAAGGGTTTGCGTGGCTTGCGCCAAGGAAATGGTGGTGATTAGGAACGTTAATAAGCAGCATTTAAATTTCATGAGTGGATGTATTTCTTAGGACGAATATAAGGATAAAAGAAATTAAACGAAACAAAAAGCCCCGGCAGTTTACTTGTCGGGGTTCCTGTTTACTATGTTTGTTTATTGTTAATACTCACTGAACTGCAGATTGCTAAGGTTTTTATAGATTCCGTTTTCTATTTCTAGTAGTTCTTTGTGGGTTCCCTTTTCAGCAATTCTACCCTCGTTTAGTACTAAGATGGCATCGGCGTTGCGGATGGTTGACAGGCGGTGGGCTATGATGATACTCGTTCTACCGTGCATTAAGTTTTCTAGGGCTTCTTGCACTAGCTTTTCGCTTTCACTATCGAGAGAAGAAGTAGCTTCATCTAAGATTAATAGACTAGGATTCTTTAGGAGCGCTCGGGCAATGGCTATTCGTTGGCGTTGACCCCCTGAGAGTTTGATACCCCGTTCGCCCACTAGGGTGTCGAATTTTTCGGGGAAGCCGTTGACAAAGTCGAGAGCGTTCGCTTGTTGGGCTGCGGCAAGAATTTCTAATTCTGTAGCATTGGGTTTGCCGTAAGCTATATTTTCTCTTATGCTTCCACCGAAGAGGATTACGTCTTGGGGGACGATACTCATGTTCCCTCTTAGTTGCTCTAATTCGTAGTCGTAGATGCTTTTGTTGTCAATCAGTATTTGGCCTCCATCGATATCATAGAAGCGCAATAGGAGTGAAGATATGGTTGATTTACCGGCACCGCTTGGTCCGACGATTGCTATCTTTTGGCCGTGATTGGCCGTGAAGCTTACGTCTTTTAGTACCTGAATCTCTGGGCGAGAGGGGTAAGAGAAGGATACGTTTTTGAACGTTACATTGCCTTCTATCTTGGTAGATTCTTTATTCTGAAGCGAGTTGATTTTCTCTGGTGCTTCCTCTAAGAGTTCGAATACCCTTTCGGTGGCCCCTACGGCTTTTTGAATTTGGGCATACAACTCGGCTATCCCTCCAAAGGATGCGCCCACGAACGTAGAATAGAGCACGAACGATATTAATTGGCCCACACTCATTTCGCCATGAATACTTAATGTTACGCCATACCATACTACGGCAACTATGGCCCCGAAGAGGCAGAAGATGATGAACGATGCAAAGTAACCTCTGTATTTACCCCCTTTGATGGCTATTTTGACTATTTCATGAATCTTACCTTTGTAGCGGGCGATTTCGTACCACTCGTTGGCGAAGGCTTTTACATTGCTAATGCCTTGGAGCGTTTCTTCTACTATGACTTGGCTTTCGGCTACTTTATCTTGTACGTTTTTGGAATACTTTCTGATGAAGCGACCGAATACCACTGCAGCCACGGCTACTATTGGCACTATGGACAGCATCATTAGCGTTAATTTGAAACTCTGCGTGGCTAATAGCGCTACACCACCGATTATTAAGATGAATTGTCTTAGGAACTCGGCTATGGTTGAGGTAAGAGTATCTTGAATTTGGGTGATGTCGGAGCTGATGCGGCTGTTTAATTCGCCTACCCTTTTTTGAGAAAAGAAACTCATGGGTAGTTTTACTAAATTACTGTAGAGTGCTAGACGTATGTTGGCTAAGGTATGTTCGGTGAAATTCACAAAGAGTGAAAGACGGAAGAACGAAAAGAAGGATTGCAGGAAAAGGATTCCGACTAGCGTAAGCGCGATGGTATTGGCCTCGGCGGTATCTTTATTCTTGACGCAATCCACTAGCATTCCCATTAATTTGGGAAAGGCAAGAGCCGTAGCTCCGGTCATGAGAAGAAATACCAAACCTACATAGAATTTCCATTTATGATTTTCGGCATACTTGAAGATGAGCACTGCCTTGTTTAAAGAACTGGCATTCAGTTTAGCTTTGGGTAAATTATTCTCTTCGAAACGAGCCATATAATTTTTTAGGCAAAAATAGTGAATATAGGGTCATGAATTTCTTATACAAATTATAAAGTTTATGTTAATATCTGCCTCATTTTGAGACAGTAATGGGTATGATTTGACAGATTACATCTTTAATTTTAAAAGGATAATACTTACATTATTGCTTTAAAAGATGCATTTCATCGATTATTTAAGTGTTTTGTCTGCATTCTTACTAAAATGCTTATAAATTTGTTGTACTAATAGTCCCCAAGTCTATTACTGTCAAAATTAACTGAATATTAATTAACACTATTTTTAAAATAGTTTGTTAGCAGCAGTGTTACTACACTGATTAAAATACTGATATTATGAGAAAAACAGTACTTACTTTGCTAGTGTTGATGAGTTTTGGAAGTGTCACTTCTATCTTAGGTCAATGTACCACAATCACACAACCCGATACCGCCTTATTATGTCCGGCTGTAGGTTCGACCACCATGGTTTCGGTTGCTACCGATGCGGCGGCGCCTACTTATCAATGGCAATACCGGGTGGTTAAGCCCACCAATTTGAATCCGGCTTGGATTACGATAACGGCTGTCAATGCGGGATTGGTCTACAGTAATTATACGACGTCTAATTTAGGCGTAACTAGAGCGAATTCTATATTACCACTTGCGGGAACGCAATATCGAGTACTAGTAGGAGGAGGAACATGTGGCGTTATTACTTCTAATTCGGCCAACTTGGTCCTATTGGATAATGTAAAAGCAGGTACTATAGTTTCTGCGCCTTCAGTATGTATGGGTGGAGACATATCCTTTCAAGTATCGGGCTATATTGGCACTTCGTTGCAATGGGTATCTTCTGCTACAAATACAGGAGTATATACCCCGATTCCCGGTGAAACCAATGATGTATTTACCTTGACTTCAGCGAATGCTAGTAGTAATCGTTATTACAAAGTTGTGGTTACAGATGATGCTTGTGCTGCCGTGGCTACTACCGCTGTAAAACTTTTAAAAGTAGATCCTATTTCGGCAGGAGGAACGATTACGGGAGGAGGCACTATGTGTCCGACTAGTTCGACTACTTTACAACTGACTGGTTATAAAGGCACTATACAGTGGGAGACCTCTAAAGATGGCGTTGAATTTGATAAAGCTCCAGTGGCATTAGACAATGCTCCTTATAATTCCTTTCAGACCACTTCTGTATCCAATACACAGTCTTCTTATGTAGTGGGCAATTTGAATGCCCCTACTTATTTTAGAGCTAAGGTTACTAGCGGTCTATGTTCGAAATCTTATTCTAATGTAGTTGCGTGTTTGATAGGAACTATTGCTCAGTCGGGAGGAATTAGTCCGGCGAACAGTACTATTTGCCGCGGGACCGGAATTAGTTTGTCGGTGGCCGGTAATGGTGTTTTGACTTGGGAAAAGTCTACTAATTATAGCAGTGCGAATCCGACATGGACTCCAACAACCAATCATACGGGTACATTGAATACTGGAAATTTGACATTGCCTGTCGCATACAGAGTGAGGGTGAGTGTGGGTAACTGTGCAGAATTATCTACGATTTACACGGATGTGGCTGTCGTTTCTATAGTACCTCAAGCGGTTTCTAAACCTACTACGGCGAATGTTACAGTTCCTTCTGGGAAAACTGTAGCAACAGCACTATGCACCTCAGATACTTCTAAAGTATTGACGCTAAATGCTGGCTATGCAGGAGACCTACAATGGCAAGTCTCTACGACTTCCAACACTAGTGGTTTTGTTGATATTGCGGGAGAAACATCAAGTGTCTATACCGTTACCGCTCCGAGTGTTGGAGTGAATTATTACAGAGCGAAGTTCACTAATTCTTGTGGCACTTCAGTGTATAACGCACCGACTACACTGTATTATTATGATTGTGGTCCTGGTAAAGCAGCTCCAATAGACACTCAAGCGTTACAAGTTGTGGTTTATCCGAATCCTTATAGCGATGCGTTTAATTTGGCGCTACCAAGTTCCCGAGAAGGGGTATTGCATCTTATGGTGCATGATATCACTGGAAGACTGATTGAACAACGGGAGGTATTGCCTAATGCATTAAGTGAAGTGTCCTTTGGAACCACCTATCCTGCAGGCTTATATACAATATCAATTACTCAAGGCGATGAGACTAAAACCGTTAGAGTTATTAGACAATAAAGTTAAAGTAAAGTTTTTTGATAATTTTTTTGAAATGAACCTTCAGCGTTATGAACTGGAGGTTTTTTTTGTTAAGATAATAGATGATAGACTAATAGATGATAGACTGATAGATGATAGACTAATAGATGATAGACTGATACTGGCCTGCCGGCAGGCGGGGATTGTAGACAACTTCTGAGAATGTTTGTCTTTCCCGCGCAGGCGGACACGAGTCTCGTCCATGGACGAGGCGACTGATGGAACGAAGTGGAATAAATCTAGTTTGAAGGAGCAGTCGCAGTAGGCAGTAATTTTAGTTGAGCTAGGACGTTTAGTAATTCTGAGTGCGTTTCATTCTTTTTGCTTGACCAAAAAGAACCAAAAAGTCAAGCCTCATTTTTACTCCCTGTTCCACTCCCTGCCTGCCGGCAGGCAGGTTGTTTTTTTCCTTTCCGCCGCACCCACGGGACGTTGAGCAAAGCTCAACTCTTCGGAGTGCTTTCCTTCACCCGACGCTCAAATAAAACAAAGTTCCAAGACGGGACTAAAAAAAGGGCGGGTTTTTTATTTAGTGTTATTACGGTGCTAGAGAAGAAGTGTTTAAGGGAGGAGTTTTTAGTTTTTAGTTTTAAGTTTTTAGTGGGTGGTCTTTTTAGGAGATGATAGATAATAGACTAATAGATGATAGACTTCTTCTAAGAACGTTTGTCTTTCCCGCTGAGGCGGACATGAGGCGCAGTCGGCTGATGAAGCGCAGCGGAATAAATCCAGTTCCCGGGTGCAGTTTTCAGTCGCAGTCTCAGTGGCAGTGGGCAGTATGCTTTAGGTAGGAGGGTAGAAGCACGCTATTTTCGTTTAGTGCTTCGTTTTACGGCTTCTTTTTCTTTTCTAATGACTTCACTTTTATTGGCGATAAGAATTTCTTCAATGAAGCGTGTTAAATCTCTTGAGAATGTGTCTAATACTGTGATGGTAGGTTTGATGTATCCCATGATTACTTTTAGTTCTTCTGGAGTATTGTCTGTTTCCTCGGCTAGGTTTCCTAAACCTATTAGATTGGCTATAGGCACTCTTAGTTTGTGTGAAATCTTAAAAAGCATTTCTTCTAGTGATCTAGTGTAGGCTTTTTGTTCCTCTTCGGCGTGAATTCGTTGGGATACATCTCTAGAAAATATGGCAGCACCTATTACTTCCTCTTGCTTGTAGATGGGGTAAAAACTAACGTCAGACCATAAGACAAACGGAATGTCTCTGTAACTGGAAATGGTAAAGGATTCGCCATCCAAGGCCCTTTGATAGTACTCTTTAAAAACTTTAATGCTATTGGGATTGAATTTACCCGCGGTCACGTCAACGCCCTGAACGGCCTCATTGCCTGTTATGATTTTAAAGGCTTTACTAAAGGCTTCGTTGGAAGTGATTAGCTTGAAGTTGCGATCAATGCTCCACATAAAGTCATGGGTATTATTGATAAGTGCTTTGAGGTTACTGCGATCAAATTCCCTTTGTTCTTCTATATGTTTTTGATATGTAATGTTTCGTCCTGTAACACAAACCCCTTGTATTTCATTTTCGACATATACTGGAGTAACGGAGAAATCTAACCAAGTGATGGAATCATCTTTGCTTTTGATACAACGTTCAAAATGGATTTTTTCGCCAGTAAGTGCGCTTGCCACTATATCTTTAAATGCTTCTACTCTTTTAGGATCGATGAATTCAAATATTGATTTTCCTATTTCAAATGGTTTAATTTTTTTAATTAAGGAATATACTTCGGCACTATTATTAAACGTTACTATGTTGGCTTTTTCGTCTAGCAATAGAAACCCTTCTGAGGTGTTATCAAAGATTATTTTTAGGTTGGATTCCGATTGAAGGATTTGTTTCTTTGCTTTATTTATCTCGGTGACATCTTGTAGGGTTACCATTCGGGCTTTTCGGTTGTCAAAAAGGACGGTGTGGGCGATGGTTTCTACCATGATTATTTCACCGTTTTTTTTAATGTGTCGCCATTGTTCTTTGAGCGTGCCTTTGGGTACCGGATGATTTGCAAAGTATTCCATTAAAAGAGGCATTTCTTCTTTTGGGCGAATATCCAAAAGGGTCATTTGCAGAAACTCTTCACGGCTGTAGCCATATTTGGCAATAGCGGCATTATTGACTTCTAAGAAACGAAGGGTTTCCATATCATAAATCCATTTGGGTAAGGGACCTTTGAGGAATATCGTATCGTAGTTATTCTTGGTATTCTTTAGTGATTTGGATAAGCGTTCCTTCTCCATTTCGGTTTGCTGCAGTTTTAAAGCCGATTTAAGCATTACCGGCAAATGGGGCACATTGGCTCTTGTAAGATAATCATTGGCCCCTGAATCGATTACTTTTTGGGCGATATTTTCACATTCCTGATCGACAATAATAATAAAAGGAATGGCTTTGTAGTGCTTGCGTGCACTAGTTACTGCGTCAGTACAACTGCTGATGTCTTCAATAGTGGCAAATAGGATAGCATTTGGAGTAAACTCTTTTAATGCCTCATTAAATGCACTATTTGAATTAACCACTTTACACTCTTCTACCCATGAGAATTGCTTAAGAGCGCCCAGTAAGGCTGCGTCAAAAAGGGCATCTGCTTCGTAAAGAAGTAAGTGTAATGGTTTTTTCATTGGTGTAGGTATTTGAAGTAATTAGCTGAGGTTAACTAATTATGTTAGCAAATATCAATTAATAAGTCTTAGAACAAAGCTATAAAAAATCAGAATGCAAAATAGTTATTAACTAATTTATTTTTATTGTTAATATCTATAGGGTGAAGGGGGTTATATTCGTTGAAATGCATGATTGGGGAATGGCGAGGGTTTCATTTCAGTCGGAGTCGCAGTGGGCAGTTTTTAGTTTTTAGTTTTTAGTTTTGGATTGTTGGATTGTTGGAATTTAATTGCTTTGGTGAGAAGGTTTTGTAATTCTCAGAGCGTTCTATTCTTTTTGCTTGACCAAAAAGAACCAAAAAGTCAAGCCTCATTTTTAGCCCCTGTTCCACTACTGTTTTTTTCCTTTCCGCCGCACCCACGGGCCGTTGAGCGGAGCTCAACTCTTCGGAGTGCTCTCCTTCACCCGACGCTCAAAA
>CANBOV010000074.1 GCA_947371275.1 Flavobacteriaceae bacterium
AGTAAAGTAGTTAAACTACAAGTTAAGGGAGGTGCTGCGAACCCGTCGCCACCGGTTGGACCTGCTTTGGGAGCTGCTGGGGTTAACATCATGGAGTTCTGTAAGCAGTTTAATGCTAGAACACAAGATCAACCTGGCAAAATTTTACCAGTACAAATTACTGTGTACAAAGACAAATCGTTCGATTTTGTTGTAAAAACTCCACCTGCTGCAATTCAATTATTGGATGCTGCTAAATTAAAATCTGGTTCAGGCCAGCCTAATAGAAAAAAAGTTGCAAATGTAACTTGGGATCAAATTAAGGCTATTGCTGAAGACAAGATGGTTGATTTAAATGCTTTCACTATCGAATCTGCGATGAGCATGATTGCTGGAACAGCTAGATCTATGGGTATAACTGTAACTGGAGATTCTCCTCTAAATTAAGGTAAGAAATGGCAAAATTGACAAAAAAACAAAAAGAGGCTGCTTCAAAAATTGAGAAAAACAAACTATATTCATTAAAAGATGCTTCATCTTTATTGAAAGTAGTTGCTTCTGCAAAATTTGACGAGTCTGTAGATATTGCTGTGAAACTTGGAGTTGATCCTAGAAAAGCAAATCAAATGGTAAGAGGAGTTGTTACTCTTCCTCATGGAACTGGAAAAGATACTAAAGTATTAGCTTTAGTTACACCAGATAAAGAAGCTGAAGCAAAAGCTGCTGGAGCTGACTATGTAGGATTAGATGATTATCTTCAAAAAATTAAAGATGGTTGGACAGATGTTGATGTAATCATCACTATGCCTGCTATCATGGGTAAATTAGGTCCATTAGGTCGTATTTTAGGACCTAGAGGTTTAATGCCAAACCCTAAAACTGGAACAGTTACTATGGAAATTGGTAAAGCTGTTGCAGAGGTAAAAGCTGGTAAAATTGACTTTAAAGTTGACAAAACTGGTATCGTTCACGCAGGAATTGGAAGAATCTCTTTTGAGGCTGACAAGATTGTTGACAACGCACACGAAATTATTCAAACATTAATCAAATTAAAACCAACTGCAGCTAAAGGTACTTACATCAAGTCTATTCACTTGTCTAGTACTATGAGTCCTGCTATTGCCTTAGATCCTAAAGCAGTATAATTGGTAGTTAAACAAATTTTATTATGACTAGAGAAGAAAAATCAATCGCGATAGAAGATTTAACTGCAAAGTTGGCTGAAGCAAACATAGTTTATATAGCTGATACTTCTGGATTAGATGCAGATACTACTTCAAATTTAAGAAGAGCTTGTTTTAAAGCTGGAATCAAATTAGAAGTTGTTAAAAACACTTTGTTAGAAAAAGCTATGGAAGCTTCTGATAAAGAATTTGGTGATTTACCATCTACTCTTAAAGGAAACTCTTCTATCTTTATTTCAGATGTAGCTAACGCTCCAGCTAAAATTATGAAAGAATTCAGAAAAAAATCTGATAAACCTTATTTTAAAGGTGCTTTCATTAATAATGAAATCTATATTGGAGATAATCTATTAGATAGCCTTGCTGCTCTTAAATCTAAAGAGGAAGTTATTGGAGAAATCATCGGATTATTACAATCGCCTGCTCAACGTATTATTTCGGCTTTGTTAAACAACGCTGAACAAAAAGGGGAAGCAGCAGAATAAATTGCGCACAAGTAAACAAAAATAATTTAAAGAACATTTTAAACGATAGAAAAAATGGCAGATTTGAAACAATTCGCAGAACAATTAGTAAACTTAACAGTTAAAGAAGTTAACGATTTAGCTACAATTTTAAAAGACGAGTATGGTATTGAGCCAGCTGCTGCAGCTGTAGTAGTTGCTGCTGGTGGTGCTGCTGAAGCTGCTGAAGAGCAAACTGAATTCACAGTAGTATTGAAAGATGCTGGTGCTTCTAAATTAGCTGTAGTTAAAGCGGTTAAAGAATTAACTGGTTTAGGCTTAAAAGAAGCTAAAGATATGGTAGATGGTGCTCCTGCAAACATTAAAGAAGGAGTTACTAAAGCAGAAGCTGAAGGTTTGAAAAAATCATTAGAAGAAGCTGGAGCTGTTGTTGAGTTAAAATAACTCTTACATAGTTTTAGAATTAGGTTTAGGTCTTAAGTTAATCGCTTAATGACCTAAACCATTTTTCGTATAATAAAATTATAACAAGTTTTATTATAAAATAGTTTAAAATACGAAAATATTTTTAATCATTACGATGAAAGAAAATTACTTAAAGAGCAATCTTAATTTAATTTTTAAAGATGTATTGATTACAAAAAGAAGTATAGATTGTTTTATAAATTAAACAGTGTTTTTACACAAATTAAATTACTTTTTTTTAATCAAAATTTTGTCCATTGATGATAACAAATCAGACTGAAAGATTGAATTTTGCCTCTACAAAGAACATCCCGCAATACCCAGATTTTCTGGATGTGCAGGTTAAATCTTTTAAGGATTTCTTCCAACTAGAAACGAAATCTGACGAGAGAGGTAACGAAGGTTTATACAACACCTTCATGGAAAACTTTCCAATCACTGATACAAGAAACCAATTTGTATTAGAATTCCTAGATTACTTTGTTGATCCACCTCGTTATACCATACAAGAGTGTATTGAAAGAGGTTTAACGTATAGTGTTCCGCTTAAGGCAAGACTTAAATTGTATTGTACGGATCCTGAACACGAAGATTTTGAAACTATTGTTCAAGATGTGTATCTTGGTACAATCCCATACATGACGCCAAGTGGTACCTTTGTGATCAATGGAGCGGAGCGTGTAGTTGTTTCTCAGTTGCATAGATCTCCAGGAGTTTTCTTCGGTCAGTCTTTCCATGCTAATGGAACAAAACTATATTCTGCCAGAGTAATTCCTTTTAAAGGTTCTTGGATAGAATTTGCTACCGATATCAATAACGTGATGTACGCGTATATTGATAGAAAGAAAAAATTACCAGTTACTACTCTTTTACGTGCTATTGGATTTGAAAGAGATAAGGACATTCTTGAAATATTTGACCTTGCAGAAGAAATCAAAGTTTCAAAAACTGGTCTTAAAAAATATGTTGGAAGAAGATTAGCTGCGAGAGTATTGAATACTTGGCACGAAGATTTCGTGGATGAGGATACTGGAGAGGTAGTTTCTATCGAGCGTAATGAGATTATTTTAGATCGTGACACTATCTTAGATAAAGATAATGTAGAAGAAATTCTTGACGCTGATGTAAAAGTAATTTTATTACACAAAGAGGATAATAATCAAGTTGATTATGCAATTATCCACAACACATTACAAAAAGACCCAACAAACTCTGAAAAAGAAGCTGTTGAGCATATCTACAGACAATTGCGTAATGCAGAACCGCCTGATGAAGAAACTGCTCGTGGTATTATTGATAAATTATTCTTCTCTGACCAACGTTACAACTTAGGTGAAGTAGGTCGTTATAGAATGAACAAAAAGTTAAACCTTGATATTCCTATGGAAAAACAAGTGTTAACTAAAGAAGATATTATTACCATCATTAAATATTTGATCGAATTAATCAATGCCAAAGCGGATATTGATGATATTGATCACTTATCTAACCGTCGTGTAAGAACAGTTGGTGAACAACTTTCTCAACAATTCGGTGTTGGTTTAGCGCGTATGGCTAGAACTATTCGTGAGAGAATGAACGTTAGAGATAACGAGGTGTTTACACCTATTGATTTGATTAATGCTAAAACATTATCGTCAGTAATCAACTCTTTCTTTGGAACGAACCAGTTATCTCAATTTATGGATCAAACCAATCCATTAGCTGAGATTACACACAAAAGAAGATTATCAGCACTTGGACCAGGTGGACTTTCTAGAGAGAGAGCTGGATTTGAGGTACGTGACGTTCACTATACACACTACGGAAGACTTTGTCCAATTGAAACTCCTGAGGGACCAAACATTGGATTGATTTCATCTCTTGGAGTGTATGCTAAAGTAAACGGAATGGGATTCATCGAAACTCCTTACCGTAAGGTGACTAATGGAGTGGTTGATTTAGAATCTACACCTATCTATTTAAGTGCAGAAGAAGAAGAAGGAAAAATGATTGCGCAAGCAAACATTGAAATGGATGCTACAGGAAAAATTACTGCTGATAAAGTTATTGCCCGTGAAGAAGGTGATTTCCCAGTTGTTGATCCTAATGTAGTTCACTACACAGACGTAGCGCCAAATCAGATTGCTTCTATTTCGGCTTCTTTAATTCCTTTCTTAGAGCATGATGATGCGAACCGTGCGTTGATGGGATCTAACATGATGCGTCAAGCTGTTCCTTTATTACGTCCTGAGGCTCCAATCGTAGGTACAGGTCTGGAAAGACAAGTAGCTTCGGATTCGAGAGTATTGATCAATGCTGAAGGAAATGGAGTAGTGGAGTATGTAGATGCTAATAAAGTAACCATCAAATACGACCGTACTGAAGAAGAAAGAATGGTAAGTTTTGACCCAGATGAAAAAACATACCAATTAATTAAATTTAGAAAAACCAATCAAAGTACTTGTATCAACCTTAAACCAATCGTTAGAAAAGGCGATAGAGTTCAATTAGGTCAAGTATTGTGTGAAGGATATGCTACTCAAAACGGAGAATTAGCAATTGGTCGAAACCTTAAAGTAGCATTTATGCCATGGAAAGGGTACAACTTCGAGGATGCGATTGTAATATCTGAAAAAGTAGTTCGTGATGATATTTTCACATCTATCCATATTGATGACTATTCATTAGAAGTTAGAGATACTAAATTAGGTAACGAAGAGTTGACTAATGACATTCCTAACGTTTCTGAAGAAGCAACTAAAGATTTGGATGAAAATGGAATGATTAGAATTGGAGCTGAAGTTAAACCCGGCGACATTTTAATTGGAAAAATAACACCAAAAGGAGAATCAGATCCAACCCCAGAAGAAAAACTTTTAAGAGCAATCTTTGGAGATAAAGCAGGGGATGTAAAAGATGCTTCGTTAAAAGCTTCTCCATCATTACACGGAGTTGTTTTAGATAAAAAATTATTCGCAAGAGCCGTAAAAGACAAACGTAAGCGTACGAAAGACAAAGACGATTTGACTGCTCTTGAAATGGAATTTGAAACGAAATTTGTTGATTTAAAAGACAAATTAATCGAAAAATTATTCCTTATAGTTAACGGTAAAACCTCTCAAGGGGTGATGAATGATTTGGGTGAAGAAGTATTGCCAAAAGGTAAAAAATACACTCAAAAAATGCTTTATGCTGTGGAAGATTTCGCGCATTTAACAAAAGGACAATGGGTTGCTGATGACGAAACGAACCGTTTAGTAAACGATTTGATTCACAACTACAAAATCAAGTTAAATGACCTTCAAGGAGCATTGAGAAGAGAAAAATTCACCATCACTGTTGGAGATGAATTACCTGCTGGTATTTTGAAATTAGCTAAGGTATATATCGCTAAAAAACGTAAGTTGAAAGTTGGGGATAAAATGGCGGGTCGTCACGGTAACAAAGGTATTGTTGCTCGTATCGTTCGTCATGAAGATATGCCTTTCTTAGAAGACGGAACACCAGTTGATATTGTATTGAATCCACTTGGGGTACCTTCTCGTATGAACATCGGTCAGATTTATGAAACCGTGTTAGGATGGGCAGGGATGAACTTAGGTAGAAAATTTGCAACACCAATCTTTGATGGGGCAAGTTTAGATCAAATTAACGAATTAACAGATGAAGCAGGTATTCCACGTTTCGGTCATACGTATTTGTATGATGGAGGTACTGGAGAGCGTTTCCACCAAGCAGCAACAGTTGGAGTAATCTATATGTTGAAACTTGGACATATGGTAGACGACAAAATGCACGCTCGTTCTATCGGACCATACTCATTAATTACGCAACAACCATTAGGAGGTAAAGCTCAATTTGGAGGTCAACGTTTTGGAGAGATGGAGGTTTGGGCTCTTGAGGCTTATGGAGCTTCAAGTACTTTAAGAGAGATCTTAACAGTAAAATCTGATGATGTAATCGGAAGAGCTAAAACTTACGAAGCAATCGTTAAAGGAGAAACTATGCCAGAACCAGGATTGCCAGAATCATTCAATGTATTAATGCATGAATTGAAAGGTCTTGGTCTAGACATCAGATTAGAAGAATAGATTTTATGTTTGAAACTTCAGGTTGCATTTTGCAAGCCTGAAGTTTTCAACATCAATCAAATATTAATAAATTAAGTTTTTAAGGATTTATACCCGTAACCCGTTCCGATTTTTTATTAAAGCCTTTTAGGTTTTTATAACTAGCACTTCAAAAGTTTAGTTTGAGGTTTAGAGAAGTAATTCGAGGTAGTAGCTTGATGGTTTTAATCTTAATATTGAGAGCAAAACCATAAATCTAAAAATCAATTTTTAATTGCAATAAATCAATAGTAAAAACTATGATGAATAATAGAAATAATAAAGATAATAAACCCTCTGGAATTAAGAGATTTGACAAAATTACTATTGGATTAGCTTCTCCAGAGTCTATTTTGGCAGAGTCTAGAGGTGAGGTTTTAAAACCTGAAACCATCAATTATAGAACTCACAAACCAGAGCGTGATGGTCTTTTCTGCGAAAGAATTTTCGGTCCAGTAAAAGATTTCGAATGTGCTTGTGGTAAATACAAACGTATCCGTTATAAAGGGATTGTTTGTGACCGTTGTGGAGTAGAAGTAACTGAGAAAAAAGTACGTCGTGATAGAGTAGGACACATCAACTTGGTAGTGCCTATTGCTCATATCTGGTACTTCCGTTCACTTCCAAACAAAATCGGTTATATTCTTGGCTTACCTTCTAAGAAATTAGATATGATTATCTACTACGAAAGATATGTAGTAATCCAAGCAGGTATCGCTAAAAGTTTAGAAGGCGATTCATTACAAAGATTGGACTTTTTAACTGAAGAAGAATATCTAAATATCTTAGATACTCTTCCAATGGAAAACCAATATTTGGATGATTCTGATCCTAATAAGTTTATTGCTAAAATGGGTGCTGAGTGTATCATGGACTTATTAGCAAGAACTAATTTAGATACCTTGTCGTATGAGTTGCGTCACGCAGCTAATAACGAGACTTCTAAACAAAGAAAAACAGAAGCTTTAAAAAGATTACAAGTAGTTGAATCATTCCGTGATTCAAATAAAAATAGAGAGAATCGTCCTGAATGGATGATCCTTAAAGTAATTCCAGTTATTCCACCAGAATTGCGTCCATTAGTGCCTCTTGATGGAGGTCGTTTCGCAACTTCGGATTTGAATGACTTGTACCGTAGAGTAATCATCAGAAACAATCGTTTGAAAAGATTGATGGAGATCAAAGCTCCTGAAGTAATCTTGAGAAATGAAAAACGTATGTTGCAAGAATCAGTAGATTCATTATTTGACAACACTCGTAAAGCTTCTGCGGTTAAAACAGAATCAAACAGACCATTAAAATCATTATCAGACTCATTAAAAGGGAAACAAGGTCGTTTCCGTCAAAACTTATTGGGTAAACGTGTGGATTATTCTGCTCGTTCGGTAATTGTTGTGGGACCTGAAATGAAATTGTTCGAATGTGGTCTTCCTAAAGATATGGCTGCTGAATTGTACAAACCATTCGTTATTCGTAAATTAATCGAAAGAGGAATTGTTAAAACAGTGAAGTCGGCTAAGAAAATAATCGACAAAAAAGAGCCAGTAGTTTGGGATATCCTTGAAAATGTAATCAAAGGTCATCCAGTATTACTTAACCGTGCTCCTACGTTGCACCGTTTGGGAATCCAAGCGTTCCAACCTAAGTTGATTGAAGGAAAAGCAATTCAATTACACCCATTAGTGTGTACGGCGTTCAACGCGGATTTCGATGGGGATCAGATGGCAGTTCACTTGCCATTAGGACCAGAAGCAATCCTTGAAGCGCAATTGTTAATGTTGGCCTCTCACAATATCTTGAACCCTGCTAACGGAGCGCCAATCACGGTGCCTTCTCAGGACATGGTATTGGGTCTGTACTACATGACCAAAGAACGTTTGTCAACTCCTGAAATGACTATTAAAGGGCAAGACTTAACTTTCTATTCTGCGGAAGAAGTGAACATCGCTTTGAACGAAGGTAGATTAGAAGTAAATGCTCGTGTTAAAATCAGAACTAAAGATTTTAATGAAAACGGAGAATTAGTTTATAAAATTATTCAAACCACTGCAGGACGTGTATTATTTAATGAAGTAGTACCAGAAGCAGCAGGTTATATAAATGAAGTATTAACAAAAAAATCTTTACGTGATATTATTGGAAAAATCTTGTCGGTAACAAATGTTCCTACAACGGCTGCCTTCCTTGATGACATGAAAGATTTAGGTTATAAAAATGCATTCCGCGGTGGATTGTCGTTCTCTTTGGGAGATATTAAAATTCCAGAGCAAAAAACACAATTGATTGCTGATGCAAGAGAGCAAGTAGAAGGAATTTCGATGAACTATAACATGGGTCTTATCACGAACAATGAAAGATACAACCAGGTTATTGATATTTGGACTTCAGCGAATGCTCAATTGACCGAGTTAGCAATGAAAAACATTAGAGAAGACCAACAAGGATTCAACTCGGTGTATATGATGCTTGACTCTGGAGCAAGGGGATCTAAAGAACAGATTCGTCAGTTAACTGGTATGCGTGGTTTGATGGCTAAGCCTAAAAAATCAACTGCTGGTGGTGGTGAAATTATTGAAAACCCGATCCTTTCGAACTTTAAAGAAGGTTTATCGATCTTAGAATACTTTATCTCTACCCACGGGGCTCGTAAAGGTCTTGCGGATACCGCTCTTAAAACAGCGGATGCTGGATACTTGACACGTAGATTACACGACGTTTCTCAAGACGTTATTGTAAACTCTGTAGATTGTGGAACATTGAGAGGTATTGAGGTTTCAGCTTTAAAGAAAAACGAGGAAATCGTGGAAACTTTAGGAGAAAGAATCTTAGGACGTGTTGCCTTACAAGATGTAATCAACCCATTAACAAACGACGTATTAGTTCACTCAGGAGAGCAAATTACAGAAGCAATTGTTAAAGCTATCGAAGAATCGCCACTTGAAAAAGTAGAAGTTCGTTCGCCTTTAACTTGTGAAGCTCAAAAAGGAATCTGTGCTAAATGTTATGGTCGTAACCTTGCTACAGGAAAAATGACTCAAAAAGGTGAAGCTGTTGGAGTAATCGCAGCACAATCTATTGGAGAGCCAGGTACACAGTTAACGCTACGTACTTTCCACGTTGGAGGGGTTGCTGGAGGTGTTTCTGAAGAATCAAGCATTGTTGCTCGTTTCGGAGGTCGTCTTGAAATCGAAGATTTAAAAACTGTAGTAGGAGAAGATGGTGAAGGAAACAAAGTGGATATCGTTGTTTCTCGTTCTACTGAGTTGAAATTAATCGACGAAAAAACTGGAATATTATTAAGTACACATAACATCCCTTACGGTTCTAGTATCTTTGTAAAAGATGCTCAATCCGTTGCTAAAGGTGAAGTAATCTGTAAATGGGATCCATATAACGGGGTAATTGTTTCTGAATTTACAGGAAAAATTGCTTACGAAGACTTAGAGCAAGGACAATCATTCATGGTTGAAATTGATGAGCAAACTGGATTCCAAGAAAAAGTAATTTCTGAAGGTAGAAATAAAAAATTAATCCCAACCTTATTGGTATATGGTAAAGATGGTGAATTAATTCGTTCGTACAACTTACCAGTAGGTGCCCACCTTATGGTTGAAGATGGAGAGAAAATTAAAGCAGGTAAGATCCTTGTTAAAATTCCTCGTCGTTCTTCTAAAGCTGGGGATATCACCGGAGGTCTTCCTAGAATTACAGAGTTGTTAGAAGCTCGTAATCCTTCGAACCCTGCAGTAGTTTCTGAAATTGATGGAGTGGTTTCTTTTGGAAAAATCAAAAGAGGTAACCGTGAAATCATTATTGAATCTAAATTTGGTGAGGTTAAGAAATATTTAGTGAAACTTTCAAGTCAAATCTTGGTTCAAGAAAATGACTTTATCAAGGCAGGGGTACCATTGTCTGACGGAGCAATTACTCCAGATGATATTTTGAGAATCCAAGGACCATCAGCGGTTCAACAGTACTTGGTAAACGAAATTCAAGAGGTTTACCGTCTACAAGGGGTAAAAATCAACGACAAGCACTTTGAAGTTGTTATTCGTCAAATGATGCGTAAAGTAAGAGTAGAAGATCCAGGAGATACTTTATTCTTAGAAGAGCAATTAATTCACACTAGTGATTTCATTTATGAAAATGACAAGCTATACGGAATGAAAGTGGTAGAAGATGCTGGGGACTCTCAGAACTTAAAACCTGGACAAATCGTATCGCCACGTGAATTAAGAGACGAAAACTCTTTATTGAAACGTAATGATCAGAATTTAGTAGTCGCTCGTGATGTAATCACTGCTACAGCAACTCCAGTATTACAAGGTATTACTAGAGCTTCGCTTCAAACTAAATCGTTCATCTCGGCAGCATCGTTCCAGGAAACTACTAAAGTATTAAACGAAGCAGCAGTAGCTGGTAAAGTAGATACCTTAGAAGGATTGAAAGAAAATGTAATTGTAGGACACAGAATTCCTGCAGGTACAGGTATGAGAGATTACGATCACATTATCGTTGGATCAAAAGATGATTATAACGAAATGATGGCTAACAAAGAAGAATACGTATATTAATTATGAGTGATTCAAACAACCCACAACCAGGGCAAATTAATATAGAACTGGATGAAAAAGTAGCTGAAGGAATTTATTCTAATTTGGCCATTATCAACCATTCACAGTCGGAATTTGTGGTGGATTTTGTAACCATCATGCCAGGTGTTCCAAAGTCGAAAGTGAAGTCGAGAATTATCCTAACGCCTCAACACGCAAAACGATTGTTGCATGCTTTAGGAGAAAACATTCATCGATTTGAAGTGGCTCACGGTGAGATATCAGAATCTGATCAACCGCAAATGCCTTTAAACTTTGGTCCTACTGGACAAGCATAATACAAAAGAGGTTGCCCGTTACGGCAACCTCTTTTTTTTATTCCTTTATCTAATTATAGCATAGAGGAGATTTAGTTATTTAGGGCAATTTCCCTTTCATTTGAGGAATCTTTGGTTCCTCGTTTCCGATAAATGCTAACGCTTTTGGAGCGTTATTTTGGAGATTTTCTTGGTTTTTTACGTTCACTTTTTCTAACTCCACCAGCCATCTCATACTCTGAGCTGTCGGCGCCGAATTTACTTTTCACACCTAGAAGTACTTTCTCATTCCAATCTCTAAGGATTCGGATTTGATCAACACATCCATTATACAAATCATCTACAATGCTTAACTGCGTGTTATAGGCGCTAACTTTAGCGTCTGTGCTGTCAATTACTGTTTCATACTCCGCAAGGGTTATACCGTTGCCTAAATCCAGCGTAGGTGAGATACTTTTTGCACCTGCTGCTCGCGTCTTCGCTTTTTCAAGGTCAGGGACACGTTCTAATTTTTTTCGTGCCATCTTTTTCCAATTTTTTATTAATACTCAGTTAAAA
>CANBOV010000075.1 GCA_947371275.1 Flavobacteriaceae bacterium
TCTTCAATAAAAGTTTAGCCGTAATCAATGCCACAGACCGTATCGCCCTACCCGCCATCTACGGAAAATACATTTACAACTTCTGGCAAGATCAAGAGCATGTCAGAGGAATATGGCGCAGAGCCACTAGCACCAGCTATAACAGTGCAAATCCAACATGGGAAACCTTACTGGACCTCGACGCACTCAGTAAAAAAGACAATGCAAAATACGTCTTCAAAGGAGCCACGGGTTTGTATCCCAATTATGACCGTTTTATCGTCCAACTCTCAAAAGGAGGTGGTGATGCCGTAATCATCAAAGAATATGATGCTCTTGCCAAAAAATTCATAACCGCTGGTTTCGAATTACCCGAATCCAAATGCAGCGTAAGTTATCTAGACGCAAATACCCTAATCGTAGGTACTGATTTCGGCAAAGGAAGTATGACCACTTCTGGCTACCCAAGAATCGTCAAACTTTGGAAAAGAGGTACTCCCCTTAGCAGCGCCAAAACTATTTTTGAAGGAGATGCTTCTGATGTCTCTGACAACGGACATGTCCTAAGAGACGGCGACATCAACTACCTAATGATAGAAAAAAGCGAAACCTTCTTTTCCTCCAAAGTGTATATTTACCAAAATGATAAATTAATTCCACTGCAAATTCCTGAGGATGCTAGCGTTAGAGGTATTTTAAACAACCAACTAATCCTAGACCTTAAATCGGATTGGAACGTTGAAGGCCAAACCTTTAAACAAGGCGCTGCCATTAGTGCCAATTTCACTGCACTAGTCAAAGGCAAAAAAGAAATCCACCTCATCTACGAACCCGATGCCTTCAGCAGTATTGACGACATCGCTCAAACCAAAAACTTTTTACTTTTCAATATTCTAAATAATGTGAAAAGCGAACTCTACTCCTACGCCTTCACCAACGGAAAATGGGTAGCTACTAAAGTTAATGCCCCTGATTATGGTACCATCACACTGAGCTCAACCGATGATTTTAGTGATGACTATTTCTATACCTATCAAAACTTCTTAACGCCTACCTCTTTATATGGCGCCAATGCACAAACAAAAAGCAACAAACTAATAAAATCACTACCCGCCTATTTCAATGCCGACAAATACAAAGTAGAACAGTTCAAAATGAAATCAAAAGACGGCGAAATGATTCCCTACTTTGTAATCGCTTCCAAACAAACCCAATACAATGGCAATAACCCAACACTCCTAAATGCCTACGGCGGATTCGAAGTACCTGAAGTGCCGTTTTACTCCGGAGTAATAGGCCAAGCTTGGCTAGAAAAAGGAGGCGTATTCGTCCTAGCCAACATTAGAGGGGGTGGCGAATTTGGTCCTAAATGGCACCAAGCGGGCTTAAAAGAAAAACGCCAAAACATCTACAACGATTTTAACGGCGTAGCAGAAGACCTTATCGCACGCAAAATAACGACGCCAAAACACCTAGGCATCATGGGAGGCAGTAACGGCGGATTACTAATGGGAGTAGCCTTCACCCAAAGACCCGATCTATACAATGCCGTTGTCTGCCAAGTACCCCTACTGGACATGAAACGGTTCAACAAACTCCTAGCCGGCGCCAGCTGGATGGGCGAATACGGAGACCCAGACACAGCCGATTGGGAATTCATCAAAAAATATTCTCCCTACCAAAACGTAAACAAAGAAACTACCTATCCCGAAGTGTTCTTCATGACCTCTACCCGCGACGATAGAGTTCATCCAGGTCACGCCCGTAAGATGGCAGCCAAAATGCTAGACATGGGACACAAAGTGTACTACTACGAAAACACCGAAGGAGGCCACGGCGGTTCCTCAACCAACGATCAGAAAGCCAAATTCTACGCGCTATACTATGCCTACCTTTGGATGAAGTTAAAAGCATAAGCTAAAAACATCAAACCTGTCAGTACGCTGGCAGGTTTTTTTATCAATTAAATTCCCGACCTTCGCACTACAAAATACCTCTAGAAATGACACTACACATCGAAACTCCAGCGCTTTTATTTTCAGCGACCTCTTTAATCTTACTGGCCTACACCAACCGATTCCTAACCATCGCCCAAATCGTTAGAAGCCTAAAAAAACACTACGATGAAGCGCAAACCAAAAGCATATTACTCCAAATAAAAAACCTAAACCTAAGGCTCTCCCTCATCCGCTACATGCAACTCTTTGGGGTATTATGCCTATTCCTATCCGTATTTGCCATGCTCTGCCTGTTCCTCGAACAACAAACCGCCGGTATTTACCTATTCGCCGCGAGCTTACTCTGCCTGCTAACCTCCCTAGGTATTTCCTTCTGGGAAATCAGCATCTCCGTAACCGCCTTACGTTTTCACCTAAGTGATTTACTTGATGAAGAAGTAAAAAAAGGGAAGGAGTAATATAATTTTCCTATATTTACTCACTGTCAATCAATTACCAAAAAAAATCAAACCCTTATGAAACAAAAACTACTCTTACTTGCAATACTATCGTTTACGATTGGATTTGCCCATCCAAAAACCACAGCTACCAACAATCCCTCCATCGGAATTATGATGACCGCTATGAACGTTGGTAATGCTGTTTTCTTTACCATTAGTATTAAAAACACAGGGGAAGAAACGTTAACAAACATCTATGTTACCGATGAAAATCCAAATCCAACCAATGGCATCCTATTTAATTTCTTAACCATTGACTCTTTAGCGCCAGGAGAAGAAGTAACAAATCTCCAAGCCAATAAATTTGGCGCTTTTTGTTATGATGAAAGTCAAGTTAAGGTTCATGCTACGGCAGCATCAAGTATTCCTGAAATAACGGATTTATCCTCCGACCCAATGGGCTATGATCAAAACAGTCTGCCAGGCAGCTATTACAATGATTTTAAAACGCTTTCTTATTTTTATAGTGCTGTATACGGTTATCAAGATGCCCTCTACGTCGATGCTAACAATAATTCCATCGTAGATGTCGGAGATGCAGTCACTTATCTTTATACGGTATATAGCAATTCTGGAATGCCCATGATCATTTCGGATAATAATGCCATTATACAAAATGCAGAATTACAGTATAGCGGAGCATCTACCACAGGGATCCATTATATTACTGCTGCAGAGGCAGCTTTAGGCTACGTATACAACAATTCCTATATCATGGGCACAGGGCCTTGTGATCTCGGAACAACGTTCTCCGATACTACCTATTGCTTGTGTCCAAATCCAGACAACGCAAATATCATTACCCCTCTAACCACCGATTTACCCAATCAAATATCCGGCAAAGTCAAATTCAACAGTGCCAACGACAACTGCACTACGGGTTTAAATTTCCCATACCGTAGAGTTAATACGACCGATGGCACCTACACCTATAGCAGCTACACTAACAATGCGGGAGATTACCATATTTTAATTCCAAATACAGGAAGTTATAGTACTGCCGCGTTAACTAATTTAAACGCCAATTTCACTTCCAATCCTGCTGCTGTAGCGGCAACAAGTAGCGGCACCGGAGTAGATTATAACAATACCAATTTCTGTATCAGCTCAGCAACTAATTACACCGACTTGTACGTAAACATGTTCAACGTCAACCAAGCCATTCCAGGGAATGTTGCAACCTATAGAATATACTATCATAACAATGGCAGCACCAACCTCAACGGGAGCATACAGCTGACCTACAACAATGCAAAACTGACTTTAGCAGGTGCAGCACCTTCTCAAAATAGCAGCACAGCCTCTACGCTAACATGGAACTATACCAATTTATTACCCTTCGAAGAGCGTTATATTGATTTGTCACTAAATGTGCTTATACCTCCTACAGTGAATGTTAATGACCTATTAGCCTTCACCGTAGTCGCCAATCCAACCGCAGGTGATAATGTGCCTTTAAACAATACGATGAACTGGAACCAAACGGTTCGTAGTTCGTTTGACCCTAACGATAAAACCGTTATTGAAGGAGCAACTATCTCAACCACTCAAGCGACTAATTACTTAACGTATGTAACGCGTTTCCAAAACACAGGAACAGCAAATGCTACTACAGTGGTAATTAAAGAAACCCTAGACCCTAAACTAGACTGGAATACCTTTGAGCCAATCGCGTCAAGCCATACTTCCAATATTCAAATCAAAAATGGCAACCAAGTAACTTATACGTTCTCTAATATTGATTTACCGTACGAAGCTGCCAATGAAGCAGGCAGTCATGGATGGATGACCTACAGAATCAAACCCAAAAGCAACGTAGTAGTCGGCGACATCATGAGCTCAAAATCAGACATCTATTTTGATTACAATGCGCCTATCATTACCAATACGGTAGCCACACAAGTAACCGCACTAGGAACTACCGATTTCATCAAAAACAATTTCAAAGTATATCCTAATCCTGCCTCCAATTATTTAATTATAGAAGCCAACGCAAGCATGGATGCTCAGTACCAAATAAGTGATGTAAATGGTAAATTACTACTATTAGACACCATTGAAAGCTTAAAACCAATCGATATTACCAACCTACAAAGTGGCTTCTACTTGGTCAACATCATAACCAATCAAGGCAAAGCAACCTACAAACTCATTAAAAACTAAAAACACCAAAAACTCCGAAGCAATTAGCTTCGGAGTTTTTATTTATACCCATGGAAATCGAAAAAGACTTAAAACTAGCCGTCCTAATAGATGCCGATAACGTTCCTTATGCCAATGTCAAAGAAATGTTTGAAGAAATCGCCAAGTACGGCACCCCCACGTTCAAACGCATCTATGCCGATTGGACCAAACCAACCGTCTCAGGCTGGAAAAATGTACTCCTAGAAAATGCCATTACCCCCATCCAACAATACAGCTATACTACTGGAAAAAATGCGAGTGACAGTGCCCTAATCATAGACGCCATGGACATTCTCTACACCGGTAAAGTAGACGGCTTTTGCATCGTATCCAGTGATTCCGATTTTACCCGTCTAGCCACTCGTTTACGTGAAGCCGGGATGAAAGTAATCGGTATAGGTGAAAAGAAGACCCTTACCCCCTTCATTACCGCCTGTGACAAATTTATCTACATCGAAATACTAAAAAAACACGATACCGAAACAGTAGTCGACAACGGTACCATAAAAACCACCAAGACCACCAAAACCCAACCCAATAATCCCATCAGCAAAATTGACCCTAAAATCATCAAACTCTTTGCCGATAGTATAACCGACTTAGAAGACGAGAACGGTTGGGCATTCCTAGGGGACTTAGGCAACTTAATGCTTAAAAAGAAACCCGACTTCGATTCACGTAACTATGGGTTCCCAAAACTACTATCGCTAATCAAAAGCATCAACCGCTTTGAAATCGACGAACGCGAAAGCGGAAAGAACAACATCAAACACATCTATGTAAGAAGGAAATAAACAGCATACTACCAAGTAAACTCACAAAGTATTCCTTAGTATAACATAAGCCATCACAAATAGTGTACCTTTCAAAAAAAGGCTATGGAAAGGAAAGTACGACAGGTAGAACAATTGTTTGAACGCTTAGAAAAAGAAATAGCCAAGTTTCAGGATAAAACCCAGTTACACTGCCTATCGGGTTGCGGTAACTGTTGCACAACACCTTCCATTGAAGCTTCTCCATTAGAGTTTTTTCCTTGGGCGCACCACTTGTTTGTAAACGACGTCGCGGAACAAACACTAGCAGCTTTGCAAAACAAAACCAGTCATCTATGCCATATCTTCCAACCCCTTGCACTACTAGATAAAACAAAAGGAAGATGCTCTGATTATCCCTACCGCGGTTTAATATGCCGACTATTTGGATACGGCGCTGCCAATGACGCTTTCGGCAAACTTCGTTTAATAACCTGCAAGATCATAAAAGAAAATCAAGCAGATGACTATGCCAAAACCGCAAGGGCTATTAATGCCGGACAGTATGTGCCCATATTCTCAGATTATTATATGCAGTTGTCCCAAATTGATTTTGCCCTAGGCAGAACCATGCTGCCCATAAATGAAGCCCTCAAACGAGCATTAGAAGAAGTATTGCACTATTATGCCTACCGACCTTTACCCAAAGTCCTCAAGAATATAGCCTAAAGGAAAACTTACTGTTTAATCCATTTCTCTGTATAAACACCATTTACGGTATATACCTTTGAGAAATACAAACCGGTAGCCAACTCAGCAACATTAATTTGAAGTTCGTTGCCAGCAGCAGTAAGCGTTTTAACCAACTTACCATATACGTCAAACAATTCAACTTTATCCATCATACAATTAGATACTATAGTTAAACTAGTCGCAGCTGGATTAGGATAGACGGTAATAGTAGCAGGAGAATAAGTAAAAGTACTCGCTGCCAAAGGCGTAGTAGAAGCAATCCAACTGGTAGCCAAGTTATTGTCTAAGGTGGTACTAACCAATTGCAAATAACTGCCATTGCCATCTGGAGCCGTTGGCCAAGGGGATGAATCAAAGTATTCAACAGTATCAATGATGTTGCCAAAGGCATCTGCCAATACTAATTTCTGTGATTTATTAGACAAATTACGGGTGTATTGCCCAAAAGGAGCAAAACCATTTTGATTTTGAAATATCGTAGCATTAGAAGCTAAGTATATCGTACTGTTTCCGGCCAAACTAGAATTATAAGGAAACTGATAGGTAATACCCAACTCTCTAAAGTAAATACCAGAAAGATTCACCGTGGATACTCCCGTATTTTCAATGGCAATAAACTCTTGATCGTTACTCACTGGAAAATTAGTAGAGGTCGCTGGATTGTAATTTATTTTAGTAATAACTAAAGCCGGTACTGCTACAGTAGCGCAAGCAGAATAACTCCCTAAATGAGTAGTCATCCAAGCAATTCTACTCGAAAGAAATGCTTTAAGATTGGCTACTTCCATGAGTAAATCAGGAATAGTATTCCATCGTTCATTTTCACGAGCAGCCGCCTCACTTATCGTATCTACTGTGTTATCAATAAACGTATTTAATACCGTCACATTCATAGGCTGTCCCGTCTGAATCAAATCATGAAAACGATGGGATAAATAACATTTGAATTGCGTATTAGTAAACAAATTAGTCCAAAATTTAGAGCCTTCATTATCACCATTAGAAAATTGCCAAGTATCCACTTTACTTCGATCAAATCCCCATAAAAACAAGTCATTACCTAAGGTTAAATTAAAATCCCATATAGGCCCTGCCCGTAACTTGCCATTTCGGTCTTTATGAAAATAAGTACTCAATTGGTAGCCGTCTGCATTAGCTGCTAATTCATTGGAGAGCATAAAATCAACAAAAGTAGGTATGTCTATCAAAGAAGGATAACCATTAGAAAGACTCGAATTATTAGCCGTTATCGCCGTTTGAAACATAGTGAATTGATTGTGAATATAACTGTCTTGCTCAACAGTTACATTTTCTGGCTTGGGCAAATCATGTATGTAATCTACATTACTTCCATTATACGAAATGGTTGTCCAAGCGACCGGGTCGCCCCCCGTTGTTTTATCGGCTTTGGTAATATACCCCCCTGTCAGATTTTCACCCGCAGTATCAGTAGTGGCTATTTTTAAAACATTCACTCGGTTGCTGTCGGCCTTTATTTTCTCTTGTAATAAATACAACCCCTTATAGTCTCCGTTGATAACCAACTCAAAATACTGCGTCCTAGTAGCATAATCACCCATCTGCCTCGCGGTATTGTATGCCAAATAATCTCTGATCAACGAAGGATCAAACGCCAATCCATTAAAAATCCAATCGTTCTCTGAAGGCATCCCTAGCAAACTCACATTATTATTGCTAACATTATCGGCCAAAACGGTAGTCAATCCATACCCTTTTTTCTCCAACGCCTGGGAGGAAGATCCTCTGATTTCAATGCTCAACCGTCCATTATAGTTTAAAAAGGCCGGAGTATTACTATCGGTCAGATAATTCCTTGTACCATCGGGATGCTTGATGATTTTCATGTTTCCTAAAACCCGTTCACTATCCACTATTTCATACGGCAAAGACGTACTAGGGTCTATATCGGTCGTAATTACTATTATCGGCAAATTACTATCGGTAAAGGTTTGTGCTTTTGCAGGGACAACAAGTAATAAGAAGAAGCCAAGTAAACAGCTTTTATAGAAAAGATGACCAAACGTTTTCATTGGATATATTTTTACCAAATATACTAAAAACAACGCATTTAAAATAGAACCTGTAAAACCAGAAGGCCTTGCTACTAAAAGAACCAAACTAACCTATCTAAAAATCCAATACGCTAATCATCCAACAATCCAAAAAAAAACTCCCAAGCGCTAACTTGAGAGTTTGTAGTAAAATAATCAGTCTTCCTAGTTATTGTAGAAGTATTGAGTACTAACTTGTGTTGTTGTATCGGTACCTTCCATTTCAAATCCAGTTACAGGAAAATTTAAACTGTTATAGGTATAAGTAGAAGTAGTAATTGAACTCTGATTAGCCTCGGCAAAGGCATCGGTCAAAATGTTGTGGGTTACCCCATTAGCTTCTTCATTTAAAAAACTTAATTTATCATAGCCTGTTACATTTTTAAACGGATTGTTTTTGGTGTCATAAGTATAGGTTCTAGTATAAGTGTTCCCTACAGAAGGCACCTCTGTGTTGATATGAGAAATCTCTCCATTGGCGAAGTGAATACTTCCAGTCTCCAATAATGAAGTAGGTTGCTCAGTAGTAGTCCCATTATATACGGAATAAGAGATATTATCATTACTTACATGCACAAACTCTTCTCTACGACCATGATCTGTAGTATAATCATTCAGCAAATAACTAATTAATAGATTATTCCCATTATAGGTAAATGTTTCTTCCGTTATCAAAGTATTGGTATCATCATAAGCCTTAATACTGCTAATTAAATCCCCAACATAAGTAAACACTTCATGATACCCCTCAGAATCTGTGGACCCAATCAATTTCTTTCCATTGTAGGTGAAATTCGTAGTAAGCACCGAGTTATCACTAGCAGAGGTTTCAATGGTTTTAGTGATTAATACGTCACTCTCTGTTGTTGCTGTGGACGAACTATCACTTGAAGAACAAGAAGTTAAGAATACTGCCGAAAAGGCAAAAAGGTAAAGTAGTTTTTTCATAAAGCGTTTTTATTGTTTTTTACTGATGCAATGTTAAGAATTATTTACCTTAAACAAATCATAAAAAAAAGGTTATATCCTAATTGCCAAAACTTAACACTAAAATCACTACTTTCAAGACTGTTTTAGCTATTTTTGAAAATCATAACCTCGAAATCTAACCGCTATGAAAAAAATACTACTTACCCTTTTATTGCTATTGAATGGTATGGTTTGGGCACAGATACCGGTGCCGCTGCCTCCACAAGCTCCTGATGTGCCATCCCCGACACCTCCGAACAGAAACCCGCAAAATGTAACGGCAATTTATTGTGGTTACTATACTCCTTTGACGGGTACAACCTTTGGAATACCTCCCGACATATTTTTAGAAAATGGTACCCAACAGGGTGGAAACGGTAGTATTTTTAATAACGTATCATCAGGTCCTTTGAGCATTCAGTTTGCCAGTCCGCTAAATATTGCATCCATGGTGGCTCTTCATATTGATTTGTTTGATGGGTGCAGTCCTACCTATAGTACACCTTACTTTAGCTCCATAACCTTTATAAATCCTACACAACAACAGACTATTTCATATTCGATAGCTTCGCGTCAATGGGGTGCAACCGATATAGATTTATCGCAGCTTACGATCGACAAATCTAACATTACGCAAATACAAGTTGCAGTGAATTCCTGTGAACTAGCAGTTGATAACATTTATTTTTGGAAAGCGCAAATACCTCCTACCTTATCCAACTTTAGTATTCCAATAAAATCAGTGGGAGCCCCTTCCTTTGCTCTAACTGCCCCAACCTCCAATAGTACTGGTACCATTACCTACGCCTCTAGCAATACTAACGTGGCGACCGTAGTCAATGGCATTATAACACTAGTGGGCGCTGGTACTGCTTCCATTACGGCCAATCAGGCGCCCACGAGTAATTACAGCAGCGGCAGCATTACAACTACACTCTATGTATATGAAAGTTTAGGCCCACCAACGGTAACCTCACCCTACAGCTTTTGTCCAGGCACAACACTTCCTAATAATTTAGCTACCCCAGTTTCTGGAGCCTACTTAAGGTATTATAATCTGCCTACTGGCGGCACTAACTTAGGAGGGCTTCCAAGTAGTATTCCTGCGTCAACAACCTATTATGTATGTCAGGTTTTTGCTGATGGTTCTGAAAGTAGTAGAGTACCACTAGTCATCAATGTATTAAGTACCGCAATTCCTTCAATGCCAGGAGTGATTTCAGGAACAACATCCGTTGCTTCTTTAATAGGAACTACAACTAGCCACACCTATACTATAGCTCCAGTTTCCAATGCATCTTCCTATCTATGGTATGTACCCGATGGAGTAACGATTGTTTCTGGTCAAGGAACTACTTCTATTATCGTTAATTTTGCCAATGTAATTTCGGCAGGAACTGGTACTCTAGGAACTATTGCCGTTAAATCGGTTTCCAGTTGTGGAGGTTCGTCTACATCAAGATCACTTACGTTAACTAAAGCGCTCCCAACCATGCCCGGCATCATTAGTAAATCTACTACAAACGTTTGTGCTGTAGTAGGCACTTCTGCTACTGTTACTTATTCTATTGCTCCAGTAGCAACTGCTACATCCTATGCTTGGACCGTACCTACAGGTGCCACTATAATCGGTAACGCTACAGGTACTTCTATAGCAGTAAATTATACAACGGCCTTTGCTGCAGCAGGTGCTGTAACGGTTAAGTCAGTGAACGGAGCAGGTCTATCTTCTGCAAGATCTTTAGCAGTATCGCGCTTATTACCTTTGGCTCCTTATGCCGTGACGGGTCAAATGAAAGGAGTGTGTGGCGGCAATTCCTATAGTTATACGATAACGGCTGGCGTAAATGCTACGGCCTACCACATTACAGGTCCTGCAGGTAGCATCGTGACTGCCGGCACCACCACCAACAACTCCAATACCTTAACGACTAGTCAATTGGTTTTCAATGTCACCTTCCCCGCTAATTACGTTTCGGGAAGTATTATAGTAAGTTCTTCCAACGGTTGTGCGACCAGCGCCACTTCAAAAACCATAGCTGTGAGCAGAGCCTTAGGTACTCCAACCGCTATTACCGGTGCGGCTACCGTTTGTGCCAATACTGAATATACTTATACTACGCCTACGGTTGCTAACGTATCCTATACTTGGGTTGTTCCTACAGGTGTAACAATACTCAGCGG
>CANBOV010000076.1 GCA_947371275.1 Flavobacteriaceae bacterium
ACACTAAAAAGAAGCAGGATGCCATAAATACCATAAATCAAACGGCGCTTATTGCGCACCAAGTGTTCAACCGAATTCAAGATAGACGATAAGTAGGTCTTACTCAAATGGTTTAAATGCTTTTCCTTAGGTAAAGGCATAAAACTATAAACTATAGGCACCACCATCAAGGTCAGCAAGTACACCGTAATGACGTTAATGGAGGTAACTAATCCAAATTCAAACAGCAAATCATTACCCGTAATCATAAAGGTCGCAAATCCAATAGCCGTAGTCAAATTGGTCATCAAAGTAGACACCCCAATTTTTGAAATAACCCTTTGCAACGCCTTAGCCTGATTATGGTGTGTCTTAATCTCTTGTTGGTACTTATTAATCAGGAAAATGCAATTCGTAATTCCGATGACAATGATGAGGGGCGGAATAATAGCCGTTAATATCGTGA
The DNA here is from genome assembly GCA_947371275.1 of Flavobacteriaceae bacterium. Lineage (GTDB taxonomy): Bacteria > Bacteroidota > Bacteroidia > Flavobacteriales > Flavobacteriaceae > Flavobacterium. The sequence continues at coordinate 446 of CANBOV010000076.1, forward strand.
TTTTATAATGAAATAAACCCAAGGTTCCAAAAGACCACATCACCCCCACTATCAAAATGCAAATCGAAATAAAAGTAGCGCGATGCGAACGGAAAAACAAAAAGAAAATTAAGGAGGTAATAAACAAAGCTGCTCCAATAAACAACCCAATTTCCCCTTTCATATTCTCCGTATTGATAGTCCTGATATAAGGCATACCCGAAACTTTCAAGTCGATGTGGGTCGCATTTTCAAATTTTTCAACCTCCGGAACTAATACTTTTAAAATAAATTGTTTCCGAATAGGGGAGTTAACCACATTCTTTTTTAAATAAACAGCCGATCGGATACTGCCCGATTTTTTATTAAATAGTAATCCTTCATAAAAAGGTAAATCAGTAAATAGCTGCTTTTTGATTTGAGTCAAATACCCCTGATCAACCGTTCTTTTTTGATCCACTAAGGGAACTAATTCAAAACGTTCTAATGCATCGTTCTTTTGTAATTTTTTTAAATCGTTTAATGAAACAACCAATTCAACCTCCTTGTGCGATTTTAAACGGGTCATCATTTCATTCCAAGCCTTATAGGCGTTGGGAGTGAAAAACGCATTGTCCTTAACCCCGATAACAACCAAATTCCCTTCTTCACCAAAGGTGTTGAGGAACTGTGTATAGTCTTTATTTGCTTGGTGATTTTTGGGAAGTAAATTAGCTTCGTTGTAGGTCATCCCTACATTTTTCCACTGTAAAGCAAGGAAGAGGGTCAACAGTACTATCCCAATGCTGATCAGTATTCTGTTTCTCAGAATAATTCCGGCTAGAAATTCCCAAAATCCCGCTGTTATTTTCTTTTTCATTCTTGATTTTAAACGGTTGCAAAGGTAATTAAAACGGACATATTAGGGGAAGAATTTCCAAAAGTTTTATGTATTTTAACATGCCTATTTAGGGCTAATTAAAATTATTGCTTTTCACCTAAAAAAAAGTAAAAAAATAGATTGCTTTTTAGCATCTTTGTAAAGCACAAGTCGGATTTGTTTGGTATGAGAAATTTTAAAAATACATTGTTCTATTTAGTGGTTACCGGAGGTTTTACTGCCTTGATGTATTGGATAGTAGAACAAGGAAAACTTTTGGAAGTAGGAAAAAAAATAGTGTCTCCTTCAACTAATGATAGTCAATGGGTGCAATTTTTGTCTTCGCTATTTCACAATTTACAGCATCCGCTCGCCTTACTTTTAATCCAAATCATTACCATCGTTTTTGTGGCCCGAATATTCGGTTGGATTTTCAGAAAAATAGGCCAGCCCTCCGTGATCGGAGAAATCATAGCGGGCATAGTCCTCGGACCCTCACTCTTCGGCTTATATTTTCCCGATTTTAAAGAAGCGCTTTTTCCAGCAGCCTCCCTAGGGAACCTACAAATGCTAAGTCAAGTGGGTTTAATCCTTTTCATGTTCGTCATCGGAATGGAACTAGATCTGAAAGCCCTAAAAAACAAAGCGAATGAAGCCGTAGTCATCAGCCATGCCAGTATCGTAATTCCTTTTGCACTGGGTATAGGCTTGTCGTATTTCATCTATCCCAACTTCGTACCAAAAGACATCAACCCAATCACTGGAGTCGAACAATTTAAAATTCCTTTTCTTTCCTTTGCCTTATTCATGGGTATCGCCATGAGCATCACCGCTTTTCCAGTGCTGGCCCGCATCGTCCAAGAAAGAGGAATCCATAAAACCCGCCTAGGAACCATCGTAATTACGTGTGCCGCCGCCGATGATATTACCGCTTGGTGCATCTTAGCCGCAGTAATCGCTATCGTAAAAGCAGGCAGTTTCATCAGTTCCCTATACGTCATCGGCCTAGCCATAGTATACGTAATCTGTATGCTCTTTGTCGTGAAACCCTTCCTAAAGCGCATCGGAGAATTATACGCTAAAAAAGACAACCTTAAAAAATCTGTAGTAGCGATTTTCTTTTTAACGCTAATCGTATCGGCTTATTTAACCGAAATCATCGGAATTCATGCCTTGTTCGGAGCCTTTATGACCGGCGCCATCATGCCCGATATCGCCAAGTTTAGAAATATTTTCATAGAGAAAGTAGAGGACATTGCCGTGATTTTATTCCTGCCTTTATTCTTCGTTTTTACGGGTTTAAATACTAATATCGGACTCCTAAACGATGTTTATTTATGGAAAGTAACGGGCTTCATTATCTTGGTGGCCGTAGTAGGTAAGTTCTTCGGAAGTGCCTTGGCAGCCAAATTCGTCGGACAGAATTGGCGCGAAAGTCTCACTATTGGCGCGCTGATGAATACCAGAGGTTTAATGGAATTAGTAGTGCTCAACATCGGTCTAGACCTAGGGGTGTTAACACCCAAAGTATTTACCATGATGGTAATTATGGCGCTGGTAACGACCTTCATGACTGGGCCGGCCCTAGATGTGATCAACTTCATCTTCAAGACCAAAGACGATATTGTGCCCTCCGAAATTAAGAAGAATGCCGAGTATAAAATATTAATCTCTTTCGGGAATAACGAAAAAGGCAAATCCTTATTGCGCCTAGCCAATAGCTTAGTTAAAAAACAACCCGAAACAGCCAACGTCACCGCAATGCATTTGTCCAGCAGCGACGAAATGCATGCCTACAATTTAGAAGAATACGAAAAGGAAACCTTCGAACCCATCCTCAAGGAATCAAAAAAGCTAAGCCAAGAAATCACCACCATCTTCAAAGCTACCGGAGATATGGAAACGGATATAGCCGACATTGCCCGAGAAGGGAAATACGATTTTGTATTAGTGGGCCTAGGAAAATCAATATTCGAAGGAACCCTACTAGGGAAAGTCCTTGGCTTTACCTCGCGCATCATCAATCCCGACCGCCTTTTAGACAAGTTCAAAGGAAGAGAAGGCTTATTCGAAAACTCGCCCTTCGATGACAGAACCCGCTTAATCATCTCCAAAACCAAAACACCACTGGGGATCTTAATCGATAAGGATTTACACCAAGTCAACAAAGTATTCGTCGGGGTCTATACCATCGGAGATGTGTTCCTAATCGATTACGCACAGAAGTTAATTTACAATAACGATACGCACGTCACCATTTTAGAAAACAACGAGCAAACCAAAAACAACTTTCTAATCGAAAATGCCTTTGAAGCCTTAGTGCAAAAATACCCAGACAATATCAATGTCTTAAGCCCTGATAAAATAAACAAACCGGTCTTGTCTACTCAAGACTTGGTCATCTTCAGTCTGGAAACTTGGAAAAAATTAGTAGATGAGGAAACCGCTTGGTTAACGGATATTCCTTCGGTGCTGATCATCAAACCTTAAAACCCTAAATCCAAGACAAAACTCAGCTTAAGCGCTAAGTTGTCCTCAAATCGCGGCAATTGATTGTGCCCATACCGGTAAAAACCCGTCAGTCCAAAACCTTTGTAAATTTGGTTCAACTCGATACCCGATTCAAATAAACCTTGATCCAAGGTCTTATAATCAATCCCTATATGACGCTCCGGATTTTTCATATTCCCCCACACCATGCGGGTAACCAACACCAGGGAGGGTTTTACCTTAGGGAATAAAGCAACTCGTTTCAAGCCATGTTTGAATTGCAACATCACAAATTCACTAGAGAAAAACTCATTGAAATACATGGTTTCAAAACTGTTTTTACCTTCTATCGTTAAGCGTTGTAAAAGGATGTCTTTCGTCAAGTTATTAGGCATAGTATTATATAAATGGGTGATCGGAATCGCCCCAAATCCATAACCCGCCTGTACCAAAACCTCCGATTTTTGACCGTTCAAATACTTTTTCTCATACTCTACGCGAGCATCAATTTTACCAAAATTAAAATCATTACTAAGGAAACTCGGTAAGGATTTGGTAAACTGCAACGTAAATTTCGGAAAGCGCTTTTCATATTCTATTTTCCCATTCGGCGTTTGCATCAAATCACTAAACGGATTCCATTGAATCGAAAACTGCGCCGTAGTCATAGAAAAATCCTTGTAGAGTTTGCCATTATAATCAAAGGTGTAATCAAACATAGGACGCACCTCACTATGGGTCAATTGCCAAATGCTCTCCGTCTTCGGTATGATTTTCGTTTCGAGATAACCACGCCAAGTTTTATGATTATAAAAGGTACTGATGTTAATAGGCCGTGGATCATATAACTTGAAAACCCGCTTATCCGTAGCAAAAGTGGTACTCGCAATCTCCTTTACATCATCCGTATAAGAACCCCCAATCCAGGTATTGGTAAAATGACCAATACGAACGGCAGACCCTATAGAATACTTAAACGCTTCATCCTTCAATCCATATGCACTATATCCTTCCAGTCGAAACTTCCGCGAAAATTGCTCATTGGTAATCCCCCCAATCCCAAAACGAAAGCCTTCAAAATTATTATAACTCAAAAGATACCGCAAGTCAAAATCAAACGGACCAAAGGGCAAATACCCGTTAATGATTTTACGCCCAAACTTGATTTTCTTCTCAATCTTCTGCTTAGTAACCACACTGTCCAAAACAAAATAGGTGCGCTCACTTCGTTTATCTAAACTATCAGTGCGGCTTTGCTTCCAAAAAGATTCGTCCCGAAGGTTTGCATTAGCTTGCACATCAATCGTAATAGAAGACTTGCGAATGCGAACATCATTATTAACCTTCAAATCAAAAACATGCATTTCCGAAGCCAAATAAGTGAAATCAGACGGACTTTTTTTAAGCGTACTACTATCATCATTTTCCGCCGCAAATTCGATCCTACCTCCCAATATAGACGTAGCTTCTTTGCTTTTTCCCTTGACGATTCTAAAACTTTTTTGTACCGGGAACCACAGCTGCTGATCCGCTAGATATCTAAACTCATGCACCCCAGTAATGTCAAGCACGCCGCGTATCCGCATCACCGCCTTAGCAACGGCATAATTTTCTTGGTCAATATACAGCAGGCCTTCCAGTCCTTTTGAACTAACCTTGTTTTTAAAATAAACGACAATAACACTGCGGTTGTCCAAGGTTGTAGTGTCCAGAATAGTATACCGGTATTCTTTCAGCGCGTGAGGGGAAAGCGGACTTTTATACTTAGTCTCAAAAAGCTCATACTTGTCATCATAAATGGAAAAAGATTGCAATCCAAATCCCAGCAATTCATAAATAGGTTCCTTAAATCCCGCCATCTTAGTGCCTATAATGGTTTCTTTCAAAAGGGGTTTTTCAAATTGAAACTGAGAGACTTTCTCCGTAAGAAACAAATGCTGCTTCTCGATAATCTTCTTAAACTTATAGGCAGAGGAATCAATTTTAACAAGGTCACGGCGGTTCTCCGAGTCGACAAACAAGGTATCGATACGCCCAACAATCGAATCGGGAGTAGCCGTCACCAACAATTTGTTATAAGTCTTAAATTCAAAACTGTGCAGCTTTCGCTGTGGGTTATTCGCGTCCTTGTGCGCTATCACTTTTGTGATAAGGCTATTATCCAAAGGGGCTTTAGAAAGAACGACCTCGTTTAGAGCAGTAGTAGTGGGAGAAAGCAAAATAGTGAAGTAGGACTTAGCCTCAAATAATGATAGGGTTTGAGCCGTATAACCAATATAGGATACGGTTAAGCTTTCAGGTGGCGTAGCCAAGTTGAAATAAAATTTACCATCAACATCCGAAAGGGTAGTAACGCCCTTTTCAGTAGTAAGCGTTGCAAAAGGAAGGCTTTTTCTAGTCTCCGTATCCTTAACAATGCCACTTACATGAAATTGGGCTTGAAGCGACAGTGAAAATAAGAATACTAGTAGAAATAATGGCTTCATTAGAAAGGGTTTGACACAAAAAGCTAATGCAAAAATAGGAATAAAAAAAACCGTCTCGCCATATTTTATAAAGACGAGACGGATTTTAATACCAATTTAACATTGTTACACTTTCATGATTTCGGCTTCTTTTATAGCCAAGTGCTCTTCGATTTTTCTAATGAACGAATCCGTCAGTTTTTGTACATCATCTTCAGCCGTTTTACATACATCCTCTGAAGTTCCGTCTTTTTCTAATTTTTTGATATCAGTATTAGCATCCTTACGGGCATTTCGTATACCAATTTTAGCGTCTTCAGCCTCCGCTTTAGCTTGTTTAACCAAGTCACGTCTTCGCTCTTCTGTCAAAGCGGGAACATTAATGATAATGTTGTCACCATTATTCATCGGATTGAATCCCAAATTAGCAATCATAATCGCTTTTTCTATAGGATGCAACATGTTCTTCTCCCAAGGAGTAACGGTAATAGTACGAGCGTCGGGAACATTAATGTTGGCCACTTGGGATAACGGGGTTTGTGACCCATAATAATCTACAAATACGCCACCCAACATTTGAGGAGTGGCTTTACCAGCTCGGATGTTTAAAAATTCTTTTTCTAAATGAGCAATAGAACCAACCATTGATTCCTTGGTGCTGTCTAAAATAAATTCAATTTCTTCCATTCTATATTGAGTTTTCAGTAAGCGCCTTTTATAAAGTGTTCTCTATCGCGACTGCCTACTGCGACTGTTAACTATACTTTAACTACGGTTCCAATATTTTCGCCTTCGCAAATTTTAATCAGATTCCCTTTTTGATTCATATCAAATACCACTATCGGTAATTCGTTTTCCTGACTTAAAGTAAAGGCAGTAGTGTCCATTACATTCAATCCTTTTTTAAGGACTTCTTCAAAGGATATGGCATCAAACTTTACCGCATTCGGATTTTTCTCAGGATCACTGTCATAAATACCATCCACTCGGGTGCCTTTCAAAATCACATCAGCATGTACTTCAACGCCTCGCAAAACCGCAGCCGTATCCGTAGTAAAATAAGGATTACCCGTTCCAGCTCCAAAAATAACAATTCTTCCTTTTTCTAGGTGACGAACCGCTCTTCTTTTTATATAAGGCTCAGCAATAGCTTCAATTTTTAAGGCCGTTTGTAAGCGGGTCAACATCCCCTTGTCTTCCAAGGCTCCCTGCAACGCCATACCATTAATCACCGTGGCCAACATCCCCATATAATCGCCCTGAACACGATCCATTCCATTACTGGCTCCAGCAACTCCTCTAAAAATATTCCCTCCGCCAATCACTATGGCAATCTCTACCCCTTTGTCATGAATTTGCTTAATCTCATCAGCATATTCCGCTAAGATTTTGGGATCAATACCATATTGTCTCTCACCCATTAGGGCTTCACCACTCAACTTAAGAAGAATTCTTTTGTATTTCATTACGAGTTTATATTGTTTTTTAATTGTGTAATGCTGTCGCCCTTCGGGCTCAAGTCATTCGTCGTTTATATTTTTTTTAGTCTCATGCTGTCGCCCTGCGGGCTCGAGTCATTACCAGTGTTTATTGTTTTTTTGAAGTCATGCATCAAACATGAGTCCTTAGTTTGTTGTTGGGTGCAAATATAAACATATTCTTTTTTTGTAACTCATCTGATAAAAAGATTATTTGGTAACATTTAGTACGCAATACCCTATTTTGGTTTTGTAATTTTGTCCTATAAAATCAAAAGCATGACAACCATTAACAAGGAAAGTATAGGGCAAGGGTACTCTTATCAAGAGTACAGAGCTAAGATAGCAGATTTACTGCTAGAGGGAAAGTCCTCGGGAAATGAACAATCTGAGGCACTTACCCATTACTCGCAGTTAAATGTAACCCGCATGAACCGCTTAGATAAAACCATAGTGATTTCAAAAGAGTATACCCAACAACTGCAAAGTCTGAAAGGAACCTACTTATGGTTAGTCCTAGCCGAAGGCTGGTGCGGCGATGCTGCTCAAATTTTGCCCGTAATCCATAAAATGGCGATGCAATCGGAGGCTGTCGAACTCCAAGTACTCTTCCGTGACGAAAACGAAGACTTGATGAATTTATTCCTGACTAATGGAACAAAATCAATCCCTAAACTAATCATCTTAGATAAAATTACTTTGGAAGTCCTAGGGGATTTCGGTCCAAGACCGCAAGGGGCAACGCAATTCATGCAAGACTATAAAGCCACACACGGTCAAATAGACGAAAAAGCCAAAGCCGATTTACAACTGTGGTACTTTCACGACAAAGGGTTAAGTATTCAAAACGAAATTATGGAACGAATGCAGTCTATTGAGCCAGCCTTGCTTCAAATGCCTCAGGTGTAATCGCCGCGGTTACCGAGTAGTCGCCAATTTTAGTACGACGCAATACTGATAAATACCCGCCCGATTGTAACGCTTTCCCATAATCATAAGCCAACGACCGGATGTATGTACCTTTGCTGCAGCAAATTCTGAAATCGACTTCAGGCAAAGCAATCCGAGTGATTTCAAATTCGTATACCGTCGTTTTTCGGGCTTGAATCTCTACGGCTTCACCAGCGCGAGCAAGCTCATACATACGAATGCCGTCTTTCTTGATAGCCGAAAATACAGGTGGCTTTTGATCAATCTCCCCCAAAAATTGTTTCGTAGTTTCCAATAACAAGGCTTCCGTAAGGTGCTCCGTAGGATAGGTAGCATCCACTTGAGTCTCCATATCATAAGAAGGGGTAGTGGCACCCAACGTAATAGTGCCCGTATACTCTTTGGCCTGACTCTGAATCTCCGTGATTTTTTTAGTAAACTTTCCGGTGCAGATGATCAGCAAACCTGTCGCCAAAGGATCCAATGTACCCGCATGTCCAATTTTGAATTTTTTTGGTAAATCGTACTGTCGCTTCAAGACGTACTTCAGTTTATTAACCGCTTGAAAGGATGACCAAGTCAAAGGTTTGTCAATCAACAGCACCTGTCCTTCTAAGATCGCTTCAGCCGTCATTAAATAGTGGTTAACTTCATTACCATGAAGTGAATAAGCAATATGGCCAATCCTGCCACGATGCGGTAATAACCAAACATTTTAAAACCGTTCTTAGTCAAGTAGCCTATAAAAGATTTAATGGCAAACAAAGCCACAATAAAGGCAATAATATTACCTAGTATCAAAAAGTTAATCTGGTCGTGCGTCAAAACATAGCCGTCTTTATAATAATCATAACATTTTTTTACTGTAGCGCCCAGCATCGTCGGAACCGCCAAGAAAAATGAAAATTCCGCCGCCGTAGTGCGTGACAATTTCTGAGACATACCGCCCACTATGCTTGCCCCACTGCGAGAAACACCCGGAATCATGGCCAAACATTGAAATAAGCCTATTTTTAAAGCCGTTGCATATGGTATCGAAGTGGTTTCTTGAAGTTCTTCTTTTGGAGCAAACCAGTCGTCTACTTTCAATAAAACAATTCCCCCAAGTACCATGGAAACCGCCACCGTAATAGGGTTTTCCAACAAGGCATCAATCTTTTTGCTGAACAACAAGCCAAATACTACCGCAGGAATAAAGGCAACCAACAGCTTAAAGTAAAACTCCAGGGTTTGAAAAAAGCGCTTAAAGTATAAAACAACCACAGATAAGATGGCACCCAACTGGATCACCACCGTAAATAGTTTTGTAAAATCATCATGGGCAATCCCAAAAAAAGAAGAAGCAATAATCATATGCCCCGTAGAAGAAATCGGCAAAAACTCCGTAATCCCCTCAATAATTGCCAGTACAGTAGCTTGAATATAATCCATTAGTAAGATTTTTAGATTGTTAGATAATTAGATGATTAGAGGTGTGGAAAGAGACAAAAAGAGGATAAACAATCCAACAATCCAATGATCCAAAAATCTTTAATAGCTATTTGCTTTTCTTAAATATTGAATAAATAGTAATCCCAAAACCAATCAAAACCACCGTAGGAGCAATACGTATTCGTCTAAAATTAAATACATCATCATTCCACACCTTCGGATTGTCACTACCACCACCACTCATCAAGATAAACCCTACCACAATGACAGCTATGCCAATCAATAAGGTTTTATAATTCACTTTATCAAAAAGAAAATCCGGTTTCTGCTCGTTATTTTTCATCATATCTGTCAGTCTATTATCCCTGCCTGCCGGCAGGCAGGGATCAGTCTATTATCTATTATCTATTAGTCTATTATCTCCCCTTAATACAAATCATCCGTTCTCAAATTCAAAAACCGCTGCGTAGCAAAATAAGTGCTAATCAAGGTAATGACAATCCCCAAAACCAATACGCCCACTAGCACTACGCCAATGGCTAACTGATTTTCTAGGATGCCCAAATTAGGGAAACTCGTTTGTATGTATATCAAAACCCCTATCAAAGCCAATATCGCCAATACCGACCCAATTAAGCCTAAAATAACATTGGTTTTTATAAACGGTTTTCTAATAAAGGATTTCGTAGCACCCACCATCTGCATCGTTTTAATAATGAAACGCTTAGAGTAGATGGAGAGTCGTAGCGAACTGTTGATCAATAAGACCGAGATCAAAGCAAAGACTCCACTGATGATCAAAATCCACATACTGATATTTTTCACATTGTCGTTCACCATCGTAACCAGTTGCTTATCATAAACGATATCCGCAATCATGTCGTTTTTACGCAAACGATTTTCAATTTTAGCAATCTCTTGATTGGT
>CANBOV010000077.1 GCA_947371275.1 Flavobacteriaceae bacterium
GTTTCTTTTGACAAAGTTCTTTTATTAGACGACAATGGTAACATTACTTTAGGCGCCCCAGCTATAGAAGGTGCTTCAGTAGAAGCCAAAGTGTTACAACACTTAAAAGGAGACAAAGTAATCGTTTTCAAAAAGAAAAGAAGAAAAGGTTACAAGAAAAGAAATGGACACAGACAATACTTGACACAAATTGTGATTGAAGGTATTAATGGAAGTGCTCCAAAAAAGAAAGCAGCAAAAAAAGCTGAAGCTACAGAAGAATAATTAACATTTAAAAACTAAAACGTCATGGCTCACAAGAAAGGTGTCGGTAGTTCTAAGAATGGTAGAGAATCAGAATCGAAACGTTTAGGCGTTAAGATTTATGGTGGTCAAGCTGCAATTGCTGGTAATATCATCGTTAGACAAAGAGGTTCTAAACATAATCCAGGAGAAAACGTTTACATGGGTAAAGATCATACTTTACATGCAAAAGTTGACGGGATTGTGAAATTCCAGAAAAAAGGGGAAAACAAATCATATGTTTCTATCCTTCCATTCGAGGCTTAAGAATTACTCTTATTTATTATACAAAACCCGCTCATTAATTGAGGGGGTTTTTTGTTTGATAGCTACAATGCTATAGCTGCCTTGCAACGAATAAAAAAGCCCTCACATCACTGAGAGGGCTTCTATATATTAATATCAATAAACAGATTAGTATCTGTAATACTCGGGTTTAAATGGTCCTTCAACTGCAACTCCAATATAAGCTGCTTGCTCGTTGTTTAAGGTTTCTAATTCAACCCCTAATTTAGCCAAGTGAAGGGCTGCCACTTTCTCATCTAAGTGTTTTGGCAACATATACACTTCATTTTTATAAGCAGCACTGTTAGTCCACAATTCAATTTGTGCTAAAGTTTGGTTTGTGAATGAATTACTCATCACAAAACTAGGGTGACCAGTAGCACAACCTAAATTTACCAATCGACCTTCAGCCAAGATAAGGATATCTTTTCCTGCAATAGTGTATTTGTCTACTTGTGGTTTGATTTCTACTTTAGAAGCACCGTGATTTTTGTTCAACCATGCCATGTCGATTTCGTTGTCAAAGTGTCCTATGTTACAAACGATAGTTTTGTCTTTCATTTGCTCAAAATGGCTACCCATTACGATATCTTTATTTCCAGTAGTCGTGATAATGATATCGGCATTACCTACAACGGTGTTTAATTTTTTCACTTCAAAACCATCCATTGCAGCTTGTAAAGCACAGATTGGATCGATTTCAGTAACCGTAACTATCGAGCCCGCACCTCTGAAAGAGGCTGCAGTACCTTTACCTACGTCACCATAACCGCAAACCACTACTCTCTTACCAGCCAACATAACGTCGGTAGCTCTACGAATAGCATCAACAGCTGATTCTTTACACCCGTATTTGTTATCAAATTTTGATTTTGTAACCGAGTCATTAACGTTGATAGCGGGCATAAATAAAGTGCCGTTTTTCATTCTTTCATACAAACGATGAACACCTGTTGTAGTCTCTTCTGATAAACCTTTGATACCTGGGATTAATTCAGGGTAACGGTCAAATACCATATTGGTCAAATCTCCACCGTCATCCAATATCATGTTCAATGGTTTTCTATCTTCTCCAAAGAAAAGAGTTTGCTCAATACACCAATCAAAAGATTCTTCGTCTAAACCTTTCCAAGCGTATACTTGAATTCCAGCAGCAGCAATAGCAGCAGCAGCTTGATCTTGAGTTGAGAAAATGTTACAAGAAGACCAAGTAACCTCTGCTCCCAAAGCAATTAAAGTTTCAATAAGAACCGCTGTTTGTATGGTCATGTGAAGACAACCTGCAATACGAGATCCTTTTAACGGTTGGCTAGCACCGTATTCAGCACGAAGTGCCATTAATCCTGGCATTTCGGCTTCTGCCAATTCAATTTCTTTTCTTCCCCAAGCCGCAAGGTTAATGTCCTTAACTTTGTAGGCTACAAATGGTAAAGTTTGTGTACTCATCTATAAAATATTTATATTAGCTAAAATTTTTGCAAAGCTACATAATAGGAAAGAATTAAAAAAAGGTTTTTTGCTTTTTTGTGACTTGTTCAACTGCTTAATTTTCTGAAATACAAACAGATAATTTTAAATTACCCATGCCACTATTAAAAATCAAAGCTTTAAAGAACAACTCACAATTATTGGTCTGGAAGATTACCGAAAGTTTTCAGGAACTTTTCAGTAGTGTTGACCTAAAAGAAGCTTCTTTGGCTCGATTGAATAACATGAAATCTGAAAGTCATCAAAAGGGTTTTATTAGTGTAAGACTCTTACTTATGGAGCAAGGATATTCCGATTATGATTTGTTTTATGACGAGTTTGGAAAACCACATTTAAAAGACGGAAAGCACATTTCTATTTCTCATTCAAATGATTTTTCTATTATAGTGTTGAGTGATAAAAATATTGGAGCTGATTTGGAAATACTTAAAGACAAAACATTAAAGCTTGCGCCGCGATTTATGAATGTTTCCCATTTAAATAATTTGGATATCGCAAGTCAGTTAAAAAAAGCAACAGTTGTATGGGGAATAAAAGAATCCGTTTTTAAAATTAAAAATGAGGTCGGGATTAGTTTCAAAGATCATATTTTTGAAAATGAATTTCTTTTAGCGGATAAAAAATGTTCTGTTGCTTTGCGATTTAACCTGAAAGTAGAGTACTTTGACATACTATTTGATTTCATCGAAGAGTATGTTTTTGTTTGTGCTTTTGAATCTAAAGAGAATAATGCCAAGTCACGAATCACTTGATCGCCTTCAAATTACAATGAACCTATATCAAAAAATAAATTTTGCGAAAAAAGGATGCAAAAAGCTTCTTGCCATCCTTTTAGATCCTGATAAATTGGATTTGGAAGGACTAAGTTCACTTATTCCCAAAATCAATCAATCACCCGCTACTCATTTGTTTGTAGGGGGTAGTTCTTTTGAGGGTCATCATTTAGATAACATTATAAAAGCTTTGAAACACGCTACAGATCTTCCCATAGTATTGTTTCCTGGAAATCCAACGCAGATTTCAGGTGAAGCAGATGGGATTTTATTCCTCCAATTACTTTCAGGTAGAAATCCCGATTATTTGATTGAACTCCAAATTAATGCGGTGCCAATTCTGGAAAAAACCACGTTGGAAATAATTTCAACAGGTTATATTTTAATCGAAAGTGGATGTGAAACAGCAGTTGAACGGGTAAGTAGGACAACTCCTTTAGACCGCAACAATAGTGAATATGTAGCACAAACAGCAAAAGCGGGGGAGTTGATAGGAAATAAGTTGATTTATTTGGAAGCCGGAAGCGGTGCTCAAAAAGCGGTGCCATTGGAAATGATTGCTGCCGTTACGGGGAGGATTTCGGTGCCCGTAATTGTAGGTGGTGGGATACGTTCAAAGGAAGCAATAGAAGAAGCTTTTGCAGCTGGTGCAGCTATGGTGGTTATAGGAACGGCATTTGAAAACAATATTAACTTCTTTGACGAATGATTGAATTTCTGTTTTCTCAGTACAAAAACTATCCTGCTATTGAAATTATGTTGGAGTTAACTGCAATTCTTTTTGGATTGCTTAGCGTATGGTATGCAAAAAAAGACTCCATTTGGGTTTTCCCAACTGGTATTATCAATACGGCGATATACACTTATTTATTATGGAAATGGTCGCTATTAGGAGATATGATGATTAATATTTATTATGTTGTAATGAGTGTTTATGGTTGGTACCATTGGACCCGAAAGAAAGGAGGAGAAGTTGCATTTCCTATATCTAAGATGACATCCATTGAGAAAAAATGGAGCTTTATTATTTTTTCAGGAACAGTAGTTTTTGTTGTTGGGATTTACACATTTTTCAATAAATTTACCAATTGGACCTCCTATATAGATACATTGGTCACTGGAATCTTTTTTGTGGCAATGTGGCTGATGGCAAAAAGGAAAATAGAAAACTGGATTTTGTGGATAGCCGGTGATATTATTTCTGTTCCCATGTACTTTATAAAAGGTTATTCTTTTACGAGTATCCAATATTTAATTTTTACAATTATTGCCGTTTTTGGCTATTTAGAATGGAAAAGAATTTTAAAACTCAAGATATTTTAACACAACAATACGGATTTACTGAAGCCGACTTTACGCAAATAAAGGAACATGGTATTTCATTGGAAAAAATAGAAGCTGAATTGTTGTTATTTCAATCGGGTATTCCAAAAATATTTTTGGAACGTCCGGCCACTAATAATGATGGTATCATAAAACTAAATGAGAAAGAATTTCAACAACAAGCCGACTACTTTAACCGTAAAAAAGGAAGTTTGAAACTTAAAAAGTTTGTACCTGCGTCAGGAGCTGCTAGTAGAATGTTCAAATTTTTAAATGAATTTCTTAACGAATTTGATCATGAAAACGAAACCATCAATGCGTATATCAATCGCAAAGAAGATAAAAATTTATCCGTTTTCTTAGCCGGTATTGAAAAGTTTCCTTTTTATGAGGAAATCAAGACACGATTAAAAGAGCTGTGTAGTGATTATTATACATTGGAGGCTCATGAAAAAAGCTACCGATTCATTCAATTAATGTTGGATGCAGCTCATTTTGACTATGCTAACAAGCCCAAAGGAACTTTAGCATTTCATAAATATCAGTCCCATATTGCTACTCCTGTGGAAGAGCACATGAATGAATGTGCTTTCTATGCTAGTTCAAACTCTATTTCTCATTTGCATTTTACAATTTCTGAAAATCACGAGGATTCATTTAGAAATATTATAGCCAAAGTTAAGGATCAAGTAGAATTAAAATCAGGGACTAAAACATCGGTTAGTTTTTCCTATCAATATAAAAGCACCGATACTATTGCAGTTGATTTAAAAAACAAACCTTTCAGGAACGACAAAGGTGAATTGGTTTTTCGTCCTGGTGGACATGGAGCTTTAATTAATAACTTGAATGAGTTGGAGGCCGATGTAATTTTTATCAAAAATATTGATAATGTGATTCAAAATCATATTCAGGAAATAATCTTATATAAAAAAGGATTGGCAGGTATATTACTTCATTTACAAGCAGAAATTCATCAGATTTTAAGAAGTATAGATGAGAAGAAAGTAAATGAAAAAGATATTGAAAGGATACTAGAATTTATGACCCAAAAATTGAATATCGTTGTGTTGGAGGATTTTTTCACGTATACGCAGGAAAACAAAATAGACTATATCAAAAACAAATTAAACCGCCCAATTCGAGTTTGTGGGATGGTTAAAAATGAAGGAGAACCTGGTGGTGGTCCATTTTGGGTTAGAAGTTATAAAGGGACTGTTTCATTGCAAATAGTTGAAAGCTCCCAAGTTGATATCCAAAATACAAAACAAGTTGATATTTTAGCCCATGCAACTCATTTTAATCCAGTTGATTTAGTTTGTGCAACTAAAAATTACAAAGGTAAAAAGTTTGATTTGTTTCAATTTATTGACACAAGTACAGGGTTTATTGTTCACAAAAACAGTAAAGGGAAAGAATTAAAAGGCTATGAACTTCCTGGATTATGGAATGGTGCAATGGCTAGATGGATTACTATTTTTGTCGAAGTGCCATTGGTTACCTTTAATCCCGTGAAGACCGTCAATGATTTATTAAAACCAGCGCATCAACATCAGTATGAAAACTAATCAATTGCTCACAGAATTACATTTTAAAGCCGTTAGAAGTTCTGGTGCTGGTGGTCAAAACGTCAATAAAGTTTCATCTAAAGTAGTTTTGACTTTTAATCTCAATGCTTCTCAAACATTTTCTCCCGAAGAAAAAGAATGGTTGTTTCAAAAGTTACATCATAAACTATCGGCAGAAAGTTTACTAATTATTAATTGCGATGAGAATCGAAGCCAGCTTAAAAATAAAACAATCGTTACAAAGCGCTTTTTGGAAATGATAGATCAAGCCTTAAAAGTGCCAAAAATAAGGAAACCAACTAGAATTCCTCGTTCTATAATTGAGAAGAGAATAAAAGCCAAACGAAATCTTTCTGCGACTAAACAAAATCGACGCAAACCACAAGTTTAAATTTTTAAATTTTTGTGTTTGATTATTGAGGGATATAGGTTTATCTTTGCATCGTCTCAAAGGGGTGCTCTACCAAGGGCTGAGATTATACCCAATGAACCTGGGCAAGTAATGTTGCCAAGGGAAAAATGACAAAGGAGAGTGCACGCTTCTTGTCATAGGAACATCACTTTATATTTTTAATCAAAGAATAATTACCCCTTTTATTCGTAATCTATTGTACGAATGAAAACTTTATTCCAAATTTTAAGAGAAAAGAACAAAGAAAGAAGCACAAAGACTCTACTGTTTTCTATAATCTATTCTCTATTTTCCTTTATTTCTTTCTCACAACAAAAAGTAAAAGATACCACCAACATCAATCAACTTGATGAGGTGTTGGTTTCAGCAGTTCGTGTTACTACTAGAACTCCGGTTTCCTTTAGTAACTTAGATAAAAAGGATATCAAAAACCGCAACCTAGGACAAGACATTCCCTTTTTACTAAATTTTATGCCTTCTGTAGTTACAACTTCAGATGCTGGAAATGGTGTAGGTTATACAGGAATACGAGTAAGAGGTAGTGATGCAACTCGTGTTAATGTAACTATTAACGGGATTCCTTATAATGATGCAGAAGAAAGCGGGACTTATTTCGTTGATTTACCCGACTTTGCTTCTTCAGTAGAGAGTATTCAATTACAGCGAGGCGTTGGAACATCTACAAATGGTGCAGGCGCATTTGGTGCCAGTTTAAACATGTTAACCAATTCCTATTCTAAACAAAGTTTTGCTGAAATTTCAAATTCAGCAGGTAGTTTTAATACACGCAAGAGCACAGTGAAGTTCAGTTCAGGCTTGTTAGATGATCATTTTGAATTAGCGGGAAGATTGTCCAATATAAATTCACAAGGATATATAGATAGAGCTTCATCCGATTTAAAGTCCTATTTTTTACAAGGAACATATGTAGGTAAGACTACTTTAATAAAGGCTCTAGTATTTGGAGGTACTGAAAAAACATATCAAGCATGGAATGGAATTGATGCTACAATGTTAGCAAATGATAGAACATTTAATTATTCGGGTATGTTTACTGATGAATTTGGAAATACACGATTTTACAGCAACGAAACCGATAATTACCAGCAAGATCATTTTCAATTGCATTGGAATGAAAAATTGAGCAATAATTGGAGTACAAATGTCGCATTGCATTATACCAAAGGAAAAGGATATTATGAAAATTATCAGGAAAATGCTCTGTTTGAAGATTATGGATTGTCACCTATTGCGGGTCAAACTTCTACCGATTTGATCCGTCAGAAATGGTTAGATAATGACTTTTATGGTACCACTTTTTCAATAAATTACAAAAAAGCTAAATGGGATCTTATTCTAGGAGGGAGTTGGAACAAGTATGAAGGAAAACATTTTGGAAAGGTAATATGGGCTCGATTTGCATCTACTGGTGAGTTAGGAGATCATTATTATGATGATTTTGGAGTAAAAACGGATGGAACTGTTTTTGCAAAAGCTAATTATCAATTAACCCAAAAAATAAGTTTCTATGCCGATTTTCAATATAGACAAGTAATTTATAAAGCCGATGGAGTTGAAGCGAAAATAGTAAATGACTCTTTTGGCTTCTTCAATCCAAAAGCTGGCTTAAATTATAATTTAAATACTAAAAATAGTTTGTATTTTTCATATGCTAAAGCTAATCGCGAGCCTAATCGAACAGATTATGAGAATGGAAATCCAAAATCAGAAAGACTCGATGATTTTGAATTGGGATGGAGACATAAATCAACTAAATTCCAATGGACCACCAATTTATACTATATGCTCTATAAAAATCAATTAATACTAACAGGGGAATTAGATGAAGTTGGAAATCCAATAAGAGCAAATACAGACAAAAGTTATCGATTTGGAGCAGAAATAGAAGCCTTATATTTATTGACTAAACATCTTTCATTACAATTAAGTATTACTACAAGTTCAAATGTTATTAATAATGGAGGAAAGCAACAGCAAATTTCCTATTCTCCAGCCATTATAGGAGCTTCTATTCTTAGTTATGAGCCATTTCAAAACTTAAAATTGATTTGGTTACAAAAACACGTTGGTCAACAATATTTGGATAATTCCGAATCAACAGTTTCAAGATTGCCTTCTTACACTGTTAATGATTTGAATATAGCTTATGAATTTAAACCAAAAGCAATCTTCAAATCTATTGCTTTTACTGGGTTATTAAATAACTTTATGGATAAGAATTATGTTTCTAATGGATATATGTATGGGGCAGACCCCTATTATTTTCCTCAGGCTGGGATTAATTTCCTATTAGGGATTACTTTGCAGTTTTAAACAAAAGATGCCAATCAATATGAATGGCATCTTTTTAATTAGTTACAATTAAATAATTTCCGCTAACATCTACTCGGTATTGTTTCATGGGGTACTGTTGCCCTGGACATTGTCCTGAAAAGAGGTTGTAGACCGTATTGTCACAGCCACAGGTAGCTTCTATCCCGCTGATAGTCATAGCGGTGTTGCAATTGCCTCCAGAGTAGGGTTGATTTGGGCATGCCAAATCATAAGCTACAAAATAATTTCCCGCATTAAAGATTACAATTCCTCTGGCACCTTGAGAATAATCAACAATGTAATTGCTTGGAAATTGTAAGGAACTGTTACCCGGCAAATTCAGGTTAATTTGTAAATTAACTGTATAGTTTGGAATGTTTGGATTGTTGTTGTTTATTCTACCTGTGTCACAACCAAAAGCAAATAATACCATTATTATAAAAATGAAAATCTTTTTCATGCTTAAATTTATTTGAAATACTATGGGTAAACAAATTTAATTTAATTAACTTTGACAAACGTTAATAAGCGTTAAGAAATTTGAAATAAACTAAAAATAGTATCTTTGAAAAAAGAAATCCCGTTGCGATGGGATTTTTTCTATTTATATAAAAGAGGAAAACATGAGTACAGTATCTTATTACACTGCAGAAGGATTGAAAAAATTAAAAGACGAATTAGAGCAACTTAAGAGTATTGAAAGACCTAGAGCATCACAAGCTATTGCCGAAGCGAGAGATAAAGGAGATTTATCTGAAAATGCAGAATATGATGCAGCCAAAGAAGCACAAGGAATGTTGGAAATGAGAATAGCCAAAATGGAAGAAGTATATTCCAACGCCCGACTAATAGATGAATCACAACTCGATTTGTCAAAAGCATTAGTATTGTCCAACGTTAAAATCAAAAACAAGGCAAATGGGATGGAAATGAAGTATACCCTTGTAGCCGAAAGCGAAGCGGATTTAAAATCTGGAAAAATATCAGTTAGTTCTCCAATAGGAAGAGGATTGCTCGGAAAAAAAGTAGGGGAAATAGCGGAGATAAGCGTTCCGAATGGTAAATTAAATTTTGAAATTTTAGAGATTTCTAGAGACTAAAATATGGCTAGTATTTTTACTAAAATAGTAAACGGAGAAATACCTTGTTATAAAGTAGCTGAAGATGAAAATTATTTGGCTTTTTTAGATGTTAATCCCAATGCTAAAGGGCATACACTTTGTGTTCCAAAACAAGAAATTGATAAAATTTTTGATATGGAAGAAGAGCAATATGTCGGCTTAATGCGTTTTTCTAGAAAAATAGCTAAAGCTGTTGAGAAATCAGTACCATGCAAAAGAATAGGAGTTGCTGTTATTGGTCTTGAAGTACCCCATACACACGTGCATTTAATTCCGTTACACGATATGGAAGATATGCGATTTCAACGTAAAGAAAGTTTGTCAAAGGAGGAATTTGAAGATCTAGCCAAGAGAATACAATCAAATTTGTAATTTCAAATTTATATTTTGCCTGCTTTTACTTAAAAGGAGGTTTTTTTGATAATAGTAATAATGAATTATATTTTTTTAAATGTAATTTGAATTGTTGTGCCTTTTCCTATTTCTGAATGCAGTACTTTTATTTTTCCTTTATGGTACTCTTCCACTATCCTTTTTGTCAAAGAAAGCCCAAGTCCCCAACCTCTTTTTTTCGTTGTAAAGCCCGGTTCAAAAATACGTTTAAATTGATTTTTTGGAATTCCTTTGCCACTATCACTTATTAAGATTTTCACTAATTGATTTTCATTTTCGATAGCTAAAGAGAGGTTGCCTCTTCCTTTCATAGCATCGATCGAATTCTTTACTAAATTTTCTACTGTCCAACTATGCAAAGCCGAATTTAGGGAAATATAAATGGGCTCTCGAGGTGCATTAAATGAAAAATGGACTTGTTTAGAAAAACGGGATTTTAGATATTCAAACGATTGCTCGGTTTCTGCAATAATGTCTTTTGGTTCTAAAATGGGTTCCGAACCAATTTTTGAAAAACGATCAGTTATGTTTTGCAGACGAATGATGTCCTTTTCGATTTCGGA
>CANBOV010000078.1 GCA_947371275.1 Flavobacteriaceae bacterium
GAGCCGGTGCTTCAGAAGGTCCTGCCACTGTGCTCGATGCCTCTTTTCAAGTAGATTTAAATCATCAAGATTTTCCAGAATTATGGAAGTTGGGTATTTTTATGGACGAAGCGCCTGCACATTGGGCAACCAATTCAGAGAAGTACAAAGAGTTGGCCCAACCCATAATCGAAATGCTTGAAAGTGGTGAAGCTATAGATTCGTATCCAGCGTTACAGGCTGATTTAGATAAAATCAATAAAGTGTGCCGTGAATTGCATACCGAAGTAAAAGATAAAGTGTTGTACTGGATGCAACAAGGTAAAAAAGTAGTAGTACTTGGTGGGGATCATTCAACACCACTAGGATATTATGAAGCCTTAGCCACAATTCATAACGACTTCGGAATTTTACACCTAGATGCTCATATGGACTTGCGCATTGCCTACGAAGGTTTCACGTTCTCTCACGCGTCCATTATGTACAATGCCTTGCAAATTCCGCAAATCACAAAAATTACCCAAGTTGGTATACGTGACTTTTGCGAGCAAGAAGTAAGTGTGGTTAAGAAAGAGAATGGAAGAGTTCTAGTGAATACTAGTGCCGATTTGCAAGCAGAAGCCTTTGAAGGAAAAACGTGGGCGCAACAATGTGATGCCATAATTGCAACACTTCCTCAAAAAGTATGCATTAGTTTTGACATCGATGGTATGTACCAATGGTATGCTCCAAATACTGGGACTCCCGTACCTGGTGGTTTTTCATTTGAACAAGCGACCTATTTATTCAATAAGTTAGCCGAAAGCGGTAAAGAAATTATCGGTTTTGATTTAGTCGAAGTAGCGCCAGGAGAGACCGATTGGGATGGAAACGTAGGTGCCCGCATGCTATTCCATATGTGTGGTGTATTAGCCAAAAACAATGGACTAAATGTAGGTCAGAAAATCAATTTCAAAAGACAGTAATTTTATCATAAAATAGAGAATCAAACCTTCAATCCTTTCTAGGATTGAAGGTTTTTTAATTACATTTGGTTCTAAATGTTCTTGTGATGAAAAAAATAAAAAATATCAGCCTGATTGCTTTAGCCATATTTACAGTTCTAGCCCTTTTTATTTTTGGCTACCTTCAATATACTAAGCCTACCTATGAAGGTGAAATATCCCTAAAAAACATCAGTAAAGAAACTACAGTATTCTTTGATGAATATGGAGTGCCGCATATTTACGCCAATAATCAAAAAGACGCCATGACAGCATTGGGGTATGTGCATGCTCAAGACCGTCTATGGCAAATGGAATTAATGAGACGCATTGCTCCTGGAAGACTTTCAGAACTTTTTGGGACAAAGGCTTTAAAGACCGATAAATTCTTTAAAGGAATTGGTATAGATGAAAATTCTGCTATGTCGCTAGCCCTTTTGGATAAAAACTCGCAAACCTATATTTTGGCCAATGCCTATTTAGACGGTATTAATCAATACATGCAAGAGGGTAAAGCCCCCGTAGAGTTTAAATTATTAGGCATTACGCCCCAAAAATTTACGCTGAAGGATGTCTACAATATTTTTGGATTCATGTCGTTCAGCTTTGCTATGGGACAAAAAACAGACCCGTTACTGACCGATATCCGAGACCGATATGGAATGGCGTATTTAAAAGATTTCGGAATTCAGGGAGAGTTTAATTCAAAGCAACTGAAGAGTTACAAAGGTGATCTTAAAGAATACAGCGCCATTAGTAAAAGCGTAACAGCACTATTAGAACAATCTCCAGTGCCAGCTTTTATAGGAAGCAACAGTTGGGTGATTGGAGGGGCTAAAACCAAAAGCGGCAAAGTGATTCTAGCCAATGATCCTCACATCATGTATTCCCAACCGGGAACCTGGTATGAAGCACATATTTCATGTCCGGGATATGAAATGTACGGCTACTATATCGCTGGGACGCCATTTCCGTTGTTAGGGCATAATCGCCAATATGCCTATGGGTTGACGATGTTTGAAAACGATGACCTTGATTTTTTTAAAGAAGAAGCCAATCCAAACAATCCAAAACAATATAAAACACCTGAAGGATATTCAAATTATACTTTCACGCAAAAAACTATCAAAGTAAAAGATAGTCTAAATGTTACGGTAAATGTAAAAACAAGTAAGCATGGTCCAGTTGTGAATGGTTTACTTGACGGCATACAGAGTAAAAATGCAATAGCCATGTCATGGATGTATACACAACAAAAAAATCAAATTCTCAATGCCGTTTATGCCTTATCGCATGCCAAAAACCTAGAGGATTTTCATGCGAATATCAGACTGATTAATGCACCTGGACTCAACATAATGTATGGCGATGCTAAAGGGAATATTGCTTGGATTACTTCTGGTAAATTGTATAAGGTGGCACCCTCCGTCAATACCAATTTAATACTGAATGGAGCCAATGGAGTAGATGACAAAAAAGAGTTTATTCCTTTCGATAAAAACCCGTCGGCAACCAACCCGTCATGGAATTATGTTTATACTTCCAATAATCAACCAGAGCCAATAGAAGGATACCTATATCCCGGGTATTATTTGCCCAAAGATCGTGCGCTCCGTATTGATGGCTTGTTGGCCCCCAAAAATAATTGGACCAAAGAAGCGGTGTCCAAAATGATAGTGGATAACACTTCCGCTACTAGTCATGAGATTGTTACTAATTTGACTGTACACCTAGAAGCAAAAAATCTTAATCCTAAGGAAGTTCAGGCACTAAAAAAACTTAAAATATGGAATGGTAATAATGACATAGAAGAAGTAGGTCCCTCCATTTTTAATAAATGGATCTATTTTTATTTACAAGATACGTTTCAAGATGAATTGGGAAAAGATAATTTTAAATTGCTATTAGGAACTCATATTGTAAAACAATTAGTTGAAAATCAAGGCAAAAACCCAAATTCTGTTTGGTGGGATAATAGGGAGACCAAAAACAAAAAAGAGACCCAATCAGACATACTTACGCAATCTTTTAAAAAAGCTATAGCCGCTTTAGAGAATCAATTTGGCAATGAAATTACAGATTGGAAATGGAAGAACCTACACAAAGTAACTTTTGAACACCCCATTGGGAAAGTTAAATTGTTCAGTTCCTTCTTTAATGTGGGGCCATTCGCAATCGACGGATCTAATGAAGTCATCAATAATCAATTGTTTTTGTACTCAGATGAGGCCGAAATTCAGGTCAAAGGCGGTCCTTCAACCCGCAGAATAATTGATTTTTCCGATATTGAAAACAGTTGGAGCGTATTACCCACGGGTCAGTCTGGTAATCCTATGAGCCAACATTATGACGATCAGTCCCAATTGTTTGTCAAAGGGAAATTCCGAAAAATGAAATTAAATAAAAAGGAAATTGAAGCCACATCCACTAAATTGATCTTCAAACCAAAATAAAGTCCTGGAGTCCAAAAAGTACGGCGGAACAAGATTAACAAAAATAGTGGTGCTTCCGTGGATAATTGAATGACCCTTCGTGAAAAGTCTATACGATTACATTTATTTCCAATTCCTTTAGTCTATTCATCACAATTAAGTAAATTTGCAAAACCGTTTAGTAGATTTAGATGCAAACTCCTCAAAAAATTGCCGTCATAGGTTCGGGTTTAGTCGGAACATTATTGGCAATTTACCTTAAAAAGCAAGGCCATACCGTACACGTGTATGACAGAAGTCCAGACATTAGAACTGTCGAATTTTCAGGTCGTTCTATAAATTTGGTAATGTCCAATCGAGGTTGGAAAGCCATGGAAGATGTCAAACTCGATGATGAAATCCGTAAAATTGGTATCCCAGTAGATAAACGGGCCATTCATTTAACCGATGGTAAGCTTAACGAACAATACTATGGGAAAGATGGAGAATCCATCTATTCACTATCAAGAGGGGTCCTAAATCGTAGAATGATTGATTTAGCGGAAGAACAAGGTGTCGAATTCTTTTTTGATCATAAAATTTGGGATGTGACCCTAGCAACGGCTACGTTACATATAGGTGAAACCGAAAGAGGGGAGTGGACAGAGTTGCAATACGACAAAGTCTTTGGTGCCGATGGTGCTTTTTCCAGAATCCGCCACCGCATGCAACGCCAAAGCATGTTCGATTATTCTCAGGAGTTTATGAAATTGGGCTATAAGGAATTAAACATTCCTGCTAATGCTGACGGAACACACAAGCTTGATAAAAACTCATTACATATTTGGCCAAGAGGAAACTTTATGCTCATGGCATTGGCCAATTTAGACGGTAGCTTTACCTGCACCTTATTCATGCCTTTTGAAGGGGAGAATTCCTTTGAACAACTTAAAGACGAAACTTCCTTAGTAGCATTTTTTGCCAATTATTTTCCCGATACAGCAGCGGTAATCCCAGATTTAGTTAAAGATTTTTTTAAAAATCCAACGAGTTATTTAGCCATAATGAAATGCTATCCTTGGGCTTTTGAAGATAAAGTGGCTTTAATAGGTGATGCAGCTCATGCGATAGTACCATTTTATGGCCACGGGATGAATGCCGGCTTTGAAGATATTACGATCCTAAATCAAATGATGAATCAGTACGGAGACGATTGGAAATCCATATTTGAAGAATACCAAAAATCAAGAAAACCCAATGCCGATGCGATTGCCGAATTGTCAAGACGGAACTTCATAGAAATGAGTACCAAGACGGCCGATGAAAATTTCTTATTGCAAAAGAAAATAGAAAAATGGTTCTCAGATAAACACCCCGATAAATGGATGCCTCTATACAGCCGAGTTACTTTTAGTTTGCAGCCTTATTCAGAAGCAATGGCAATCGGGGATTTCCAAAACAAAATCATGGAGGAAGTCATGCAAATGGATAATATTGAAGTTAATTGGAATAGTCCTGAGGTGGAAAATAAAATCATCGCCTTATTAAAATAAAAAAGCCCATGTTCATAGAGGCTTTGTTATTATTCCTCCCGATGTACTTTAGTAAAATCAAAGGCCGGAGTGCAAATGGCTATATACTCACAGGGCTCCTCGAAGGGATTGGAATATTGTACTCTAGTATTCTTTTCGATTTTAATGGATTGCCCCGCCGTTAAAATAACCGTTTCACCCTCTATTATAAATTGCTTTTTCCCCGAAATGATATAAGTATATTCATCAAACTCCGGAGTTTGGAAGGGCTCCTTCCAGTGCGGAGGTGCAACCATGTGGGCTATAGAAATAGCATTATTGTCAGTGGTTGCTTTTCCGTGATGTTCTTCAATAAGTTTGCCATCAGTAGTGGGAACTACGAAAGGTGCGGATTGAATAAAGTATTTTTTCATAAGGATTATTTCTTAAACATAAAGTACACGGCCAAAACTAACAAAACAAATCCAACCAAGTGATTCCATCGCAAACTTTCCTGCTTAAAAAACAACATAGAAAAGAGCACAAATACAATTAAAGTAATCACCTCTTGGATAACTTTTAATTGCAATAAGGTGAAAGGTCCCCCATTGCCTTCATATCCTATCTTGTTTGCGGGAACCTGAAAACAATATTCAAATAAGGCTAGTCCCCAACTGATCAATACGATACCGATAAGTCCTACATTCTCAAACCATTTTAATTCTTTGAACTTCAAATGTCCATACCAGGCCATAGTCATAAATAGGTTTGATAAAATTAATAATCCAATGGTGAGATAACTTTTCATGACGTTTGATGTTAAGCTAATGTTTCTTTAAAAATAAGAGAATGTAAACAAGGTGTAATTTTTATTCAAAAAAAGCTAAAGTAAAGAATAATCAAAAAAGAAATAAGCTATAAATACATTTTCAATGGTTTTTGCGTTATATATATAAGTAGGCTGTAAAACACCGAAATAACACATCGTTTTCGAATATTATCTAAAAATTGTTAGCAATGTAGAAATGTCTTGTTTTAACTGATTTTATTCAGTTCTGGATTAAATTTAAAAAAAGTTTTTTTATTTGAAGTAAAAAATTAAATTTGCTCCTATTCAAGTTTAATAACAACTAAAACTTATAATTATTTAAAAATTAAAAATTAAAAAAATGGCAAACGTTAAAAAAGAAAGTGGTTCAAACTTAGGAGCAATGTTCTCCGGAATTGTGATTGTAGCATGTATTTTGATAGGGATACTTGTATGGAACTTTATCATGGGTGCAGGGTCAAATTTTGAAGGTGGAGTAAATACTGGAGCACCGTTAAAAGGAAATTATTTAGCAATGGTTTACAAAGGGGGACCAATCGTACCAGTTTTAATGGGATTATTATTAATGGTAGTTGTTTTTTCATTTGAAAGATTTTTTGTGATTTCTAAAGCTACTGGAAAAGGTAACTTAGACGTGTTCATGAAAAATGTACAAGCTAGTATCAAAGGAGGTCATATTGACGAAGCGATTGCCGCTTGTGATAAACAACAAGGTTCTGTAGCAAACGCTATCCGTTCAGCTCTTGTTAAATACCAAGATGTTAAAAAAGAAGGATTCAACAGTGAAGAAGCTTCTGAAACCATCCACAAAGAAATCGAAGAAGCTACAGCGCTTGAAATGCCAATGTTAGAGCAACATATGACAATCATTTCAACGCTAGTATCACTTGGAACACTTGCAGGTTTGTTAGGAACTGTAACAGGGATGATTAAAGCATTCGCCGGATTAGCTGGTGGTGGTGGAGCTGACTCTGCTGAATTAGCAAACGGTATCTCTGAAGCCTTGATCAACACCGCAACAGGAATCTCAACTTCTGCTTTAGCGATTATTTGTTATAACTTCTTTACTTCTAAAATCGACAGTCTTACTTATGCAATCGACGAAGCAGGTACTACTATCGTTAACACTTACAGACATTTCAGAGGTAGCTTAAAACAATAATTTGGTAGTTTCTATCAACAATAAACTATAAAACAATGGCAATAAAAATGAAAAAAAAGTCAACATCTACCGATATGACGGCGATGTGTGACGTTGCATTCCTTTTGCTTACGTTCTTTATTTTGACTGCTACTGCTAAAGTTCCTGAGGTAATGCCGGTGGATACACCCGCTTCTACAGTACAAACTAAGTTGCCCGAAAAAGATTTGGCAACCTTAACCGTAGGCCATGGGAAAGTGTTTTTTGATGTTAAAGGAAAAGATGTTCGTATCAGAACCCTTGAATTAATGGGAAATAAATACGGAGTTATATTTTCTGAAGACGATCAAAAACAATTTGCAATAATGGAAAGTTTTGGGGTTCCCGTTCAAAATCTGAAACAGATTATTGATATGAAACCTTCAGATAGAAAGAAAGTACAACAACCTGGTATTCCTAAAGATTCTCTAGACAATCAATTGGCTGATTGGGTACAAAATGCTCGTATTGCCAACATTGAATTGCATGACAAAGAATTGGAATTAGCAATCAAAGGCGACGCTAAAGAAGAATATCCTATCATAAAAAGAGTAATGGATATTTTACAAGACCAAAAAATCAATAGCTTTAGTTTAGTGACGGGTTTAAGAGGAAAAGAAAAATAATTTAAAAATATACTAAATGGCTGAATTAAATACCGGCGACGGTGGTGGTGGTAAAAAAGGCAGTAAAAAAGTAAGAAGTAAAAAGCAAAACTCCAAAGTAGACTTAACGGCTATGGTGGACTTAGCATTCCTTCTAATTACTTTCTTCATGCTAACCACTACCTTGTCTAAACCACAATCCATGAATTTGGGTTTGCCAGATAAGGAAGACGATAAAACCGAAAAGCCTCAAAAGGTAGATGAAAACCGTACGGTTACTATTTTGATGGGTGAAAATAACCATGTTAAAGTATTTCGAGGCTTCTTGGCTACTCCAAAATTTGGGCCTAAAGCAGTGGAATACGGAAAAGATGGTCTTCGTAAAGATTTGTTAGCACAAAAGCAAGCTGTTCTTGAATATACTGGAACCAAAGACAAAGGAATGATTGTAATCATCAAACCTAGCAAAAAATCCAATTACCGCAATCTAGTTGATGTACTGGATGAAATGGCGATTGTAGGAGTGCCTACCTATGCCATTGTAAATGAGTTTTCACCAGAAGAGGTAAAATTGCTTGGAGACGGAACAACAGCACCTACAGTGGAAAAAACACCTACTCCTTAATCTAATTAAAAAAGAAAAGACATGAAATTAGATTTATTAAAAAATCAATGGCTGGAAATCGTTTTTGAAGGACGAAACAAGATATACGGAGCATACGAACTAAGAAAAACCAATGGCAAAACAACACTAAGATCATTGATCATTGGTGGCGTAATCTTCATTTTTTTAGTAAGTATTCCAGTATTAGCTAATTTAATTCCAGATGGCAACGATGATGCTGTGTTAGATCAAAAAATAACAACAGTAAAATTACCTCCTAAAGAGAAACCAAAAGAAAACCTTCCACCGCCTCCACCACCACCCCCAAAAGTGGATCAGGTGAAATTTGTTAAGCCCGTAGTGGCCAAAGCAGAAGAGGTAACTGAAGAGCCACCAAAAGTGGAAGAAATCAAAGACAAGAAGATTGGGGATAAAACCATCGAAGGAGATCCAAATGCTGAATTAACCGTAGAGCCAGTAGGTAACGGTCCTAGTCAGGTAGTTGAAGAAGATAATAATATCTACAATACTGCTGGTATCGAAGTAAAACCTGATTTCCCAGGAGGTTTAGAGAAGTTTTACAAATTCGTTGGTAAAAACTTCCAAGTACCAGAAGAAGAAGGTCTTAAAGGTAAAGTGTTTGTTACTTTCGTAGTAGAAAAAGACGGTTCATTAACCGATATCAAAGTCATCAGAGATATTGGATACGGAACAGGAAAGGAAGCAATGAGAGTATTAAAATCTTGTCCTAAGTGGAATCCAGGAGAGCAAAATGGTAAGAAAGTAAGGGTATTGTACTCGTTGCCTATTACGATTCAATCAGCCGAATAAATGGTTTCCAAATTCATAGAAAACTTTCAGAAGAAATCGCTCAGAGAGCGGTTTCTTCTCGTTATAGGCATTTTGTTTTTTTTGATTTATTTAACATTTGGCCTCCTAATCATCTTTTGGAAAGCCCTTCCCTTAACTTTACCTTATAATTACAGAATTGTTTTTGGAATTTCGCTAATTGTTTATTCTTTTTTACGATTTTTGCGGTTCTTTAATAAAGACTAGTTTTTTTGAGTATGAATAAATTGACCAAAACGATTATTGGTTTTCTATTGCTAACCTTGCTGTTTGTCTTTTCTTGTCAAAAGAAAGAGGCCAACAAGGATACCATCATAGAAGGAAAAGCTACGCTCTATGTAGACGAATCCATACTGCCAATTGTGGAGGATGAACAAGCGGTCTTTGAAACAGAATACACAGCCAAATTACACCTGGTACCGCAGTCCGAAAAAGAAATCATGAACGCCATGTTAAACGATACCGCTAAAATGGCAATCTTAACTAGAGTGTTAACTCCTATCGAAACCAAAGCGTTCGAAGCCAAAAAAATAAACCCAAGAATTACACCCATCGCAAACGATGCCGTTGTTTTTATAAAAAATAAAGCTTCCAACGATACCTTAGTTGCGTTGCAAGATGTTATCGATTTCATCAACGGGAAATCAGTGCCTAACATTAAAGGAATCGTATTCGATAATGCCAACTCCAGTACCGTAAGGTATATGAATAAAGTAACGGGTGCCCAAATCGAAAACCAAAAGAATATCTATTCCTTCAAAACCAATCAAGATGTGATAAAATATGTTGCCAACAATAACGGCATGATTGGAGTAGTAGGAATGAATTGGATTTATCAACCGCCATTAGAATTAGAAGAAACAGTCGCTAAAGTCAATATACTAGGGGTTAAGAACATAAATGATGCAGTTTATGTTTTTCCTACACAAGACAATCTAGCAGCGGGTAAATACCCTTTGGCACGTCGTTTGTACATGATCAATTGTCAAGGATATTCTGGACTTGGAATGGGATTCACATCCTTCATGGGAAGCGATAGAGGACAACGCATTATCCTAAAATCAGGATTAGTGCCCGAAAGGTTTCCAACCAGAAAAATTGTGATTAGAAACAAAATTACTAAAGATAAAAATTAAAAATTGCAAGATGAACAAGTTTAAAATTTTCAGCTTAGCGTTAGTTGCAACAACCATTGCAAAGGCACAAGATTTAGAACCGGCGAAGAAAGCTATTGATGCTGAACAATTTGAAAAAGCTAAATCGTTGTTGAAATCCGTTATTCAAACAAAACCAACCAGCGGGAAAGCCAATTTCCTCCTAGGGAACGTTTACTTGAAACAAAATAGCGCCGACTCAGCAACCATCTATTTCCAAAAAGGATTGGGGACTACGGATGGAGCAAAATTTAACAACATTGGTTTAGCCCAAATCGATTTAAATGCAGACAATAAAACGGCTGCGCAAGCTAAATTTGATTTAGTTTTAAAAGATGTAAAAAAGAAAGATACTGAGGAATACATCTATATTGCTCAAGCGTTCAGTAATGCAGATAAACCCGA
>CANBOV010000079.1 GCA_947371275.1 Flavobacteriaceae bacterium
GTCTATGCACTTAATAATCTTGGCATTGAAGGCAAACACAACCTAAAAGACCGCTCCGTAATTCTTGCCACCTCGCTAGTTCTTGTAGCAACCTCCGTAACCGCTCTAAAAAAAATAACGGGTGTAGAACGACCTAATGGAGCCAACAATGATGCATTTCCCTCCGGACATACTGCACTAGCCTTCGCAGGAGCCGAATTTCTTTACCAGGAATATAAAGACGTGTCCATTTGGTATGGCGTTTCTGGCTATGCTATTGCTACCTCAACTGGATTTTTACGAATGTATAATAACAAACATTGGCTTACAGATGTTGTAGCAGGTGCTGGTTTCGGCATACTAAGTACCAAAACTGCCTATTGGCTTTCACCCTATTTAAACAAACATATCTTCCCTTCCATGACAGGAAAGTCTACAGCACTCTTAACACCCATCTACAACGGAAAACAACTAGGAGCTGCCTTCGCAATGACATTCTAAAGGATTTTATTTAATAAGGTAGACTGTATTTATTCTCCCACACCTAATTTGGAATTTGGAATTTGAATATTTATTTTTTTTTATGCTTTCTTTTATGATAAATTTACATCCTCAATAGTATCTTTTCCTAATGAAAAAATTCCTTTGCCTCACACTCCTTCTCCTAGTCAATCACTCTTTTGGTCAGTTTGCGGTGATCAAAGACAAAGACGGCTACTGCAACGTAAGAGATATAAAAGGGAAAAAGAAAAACATACTCGACAAACTTAACAACGGACATCTAATCTATTGCTTCGGGAATGAAGGCAAATGGACTTCTATCGATTATCCGAAACACAAAATGAATCTTACAGGTAAAATTTTTCTAAATCGCTATACATATATCAACGAATACCGCCGCATCCCCAAACAAAAAGCAACCAATCCCTATAAAGTTTCCTTCAAAAGAGATAGCATCAAAGTTACCATTACCCAACAAAAGTTTGATAGAGCCAAACATTCCTATTCTTTCTATAAAGAATTTAAAAAACAAATAGAATTCATAGACAACAAACGCTTTTGGGGAACCACTGGAGCCTTCCCAAAAACAGAATACAAAAGTATCGAAGTCAATATCTGTAATCGGGTTATTACGCTTCCTCCAACTGCACTAGATAATGTCTACCAAATCTATTTCCGCTATACGCAAGTATTCTACGATTCCAAAAACGATATCGTATACATCATAGCCTCCAACGGTGACGGGGCTGGGGCCTATGACATCATCTGGAAAATTGAAAAAGGAATCTACAAAGAACGTTTTATCGAATACGGCGTATAATAAGCCAACGCTAAAACTATAATTTTCTCCCAAAGCATTACTGAATTAAAAAGAGCACCTCATTTAGGTGCTTAAACTTCTATTCCATTGCATTAGACCATTCAATCCATTTTTCTTTAAACAAGAAGCCTCTTTTAAGGTGTTTTGAATAGTAATTTTATACTTACTTTATACCTACTTATCGTATAGTTATCGTATAGTTATCGTATAGTAAGGCCTACTTAAAAGTTAACATACCCTATAGCTATTCGTAATATACCAAAACAGAATAAATTGGCTACTTGCACTTCTACCACAATCCTAATATTTTCCCAATTAAGCCTAAATTTCTGTTTTTTTGCCTAATTTTAAATCATGTTTCGACACCACGGAAAAAATAGAACTTTTCTTCATAACCTGCGTCTAGCTACCCTGCTATCACTAGTGGCTGGAATCGTAAATATTACAGGAGTATTAGCCCTAAAAACACTTACAACCAATGTAACCGGACACTTTGCCTTCTTTGCCGAAGAATTCTTTAAGAAGAACTATGCTGCCGCTTTAACCTTTCTAGTGTTCACCCTCTTCTTCTTGTTAGGGTCGTTTACATCCAACTTTTTAGCTGAATTAGTATTGCGTAAAAAACCAAACTCAGCGCATGTATTTCCTATTTTGCTTGAAATGGCTCTACTATTGGCCGTCGGAAACTATGGTACTGCAGCTTCTCTTGAAACCGAATCAGGGAAAATCATGGCCTTTGCTCTCTTGTTTGCCATGGGGATCCAAAACTCGCTAGTAACCAAAATATCCCAATCAACAGTGAGAACTACGCATCTGACAGGGTTGTTCACCGACTTAGGCATAGAGTTATCCCAACTCTTTTTTTATAAAAAATCGGAAGAGGTCAAAAGACTTCGAACCAACATTTACCTTAGATTATCCATCATTACCTTCTTTTTCTTAGGCTGTGTGCTTGGAGGCATACTTTACCAGTACTACGAAATAAAAACACTTTTTGTGGCCGCTTTTGTGCTTTTAATTGCCCTACTTTACGATTACTTTCGTCTTCAAATTATCGCCCTTAAACGCAAAGCAATCCACATACACTAATTACCCAACTTCCTATCGCTTCGATTTTCTAAGGTCGACCCTTAGTCAAAAGTTAATTTAACGTTATATCTGCTTATTTTAATTACTTTTGCTTCAAATACCACTCAATGACGAAGCTATGTAATTTATGGGCTGTTGTGCTTACAACGCTACTAGGTGCCTTTTCTTATGGTCAAAATTCTATTATCGAAAAGGACTACACCCTTATCTATTCTAATACCCAAATTGCCCTTCAATTCCATCAACCAAGTGATGCTATTCTCCAAGCGGTAGATGCGCAAACTAAAACGCCCATTATCGTAAGCAATCAAGGCAACACCTATAGGCTAGAAAACGTAAAACCTTCAGAAATTATAAAAGTCACCTATCAACTAACCAATGAGATAGGTACGATTACCAAAACAACTTATCTAGCGGCTCCTTCTGCTTCATCCGGTACCATAAATGTCTATTTTAACCACGAAGTAAACACTACATTCGCACAAATACAACCAGCAACCAATTTAGGAAACACCCTAGACGATATGCTCATCAGCTATATTAATGCCTGCGAAAGCACGCTAGACATCGCCATCTATAGTTCGTCTTCCCCTACCGCAGATACCGGTATAGCGGGAGCAATTAATGCCGCATATAACCGTGGAGTCCAAGTCAGAATAATCTACGATCAAGGAACAACCAGCACCATGATTGGCTTACTAAATTCAAACATCCCCAAATTACCAAGTCCCTCCGGATCAAGCTACGGCCTAATGCATAATAAATTTGTGCTTTTTGATTCGGATAATAGTGACCCCAATAAACCTTTTGTCTGGACAGGATCAACCAATTGGACGGTGGCCCAAATAGATGGCCCCGATCGAAATAGTGTCATCATAATTCAAGACCAAGCACTAGCGCAAGGGTATAAAATAGAATTTGAAGAAATGTGGGGAAGTACCACCAGCACCCCCAATACAGTAGTCTCTGAATTCGGGACCTATAAAATTGACAATACCCCACACCACTATGTTATTGGTGGGAAAATAATTGACAGTTACTTTAGTCCTAGCGACGGTGTGAATGCCAAAATAATTGATGCTATAAACACCGCAAATAGTGATATTGATATCGCAACCATGCTCATCACCCGGTCCGATATAAGTACTGCCATAATCAATAAATACAATGCTGGTGTAACCGATACTAATATTGTTATCGATACACAAAACCCATCAGGCAATCAGTACAACACGCTAGTAGCGGCCCTTGCACCTAATCAAATGGTGAAATTCACCAACTCCGGCATATTGCACCATAAATTCATGGTGGTAGATAATTTCAACGCGGCATCCGACCCATTAGTACTTGTAGGCTCGCACAATTGGAGTACCTCCGCCGA
Source organism: Flavobacteriaceae bacterium (assembly GCA_947371275.1). Taxonomy (GTDB): domain Bacteria; phylum Bacteroidota; class Bacteroidia; order Flavobacteriales; family Flavobacteriaceae; genus Flavobacterium. The sequence continues at coordinate 3,771 of CANBOV010000079.1, forward strand.
AACCAAAAATGATGAGAACACACTGATTGTACACGATTTAAATATTGCCAATCAATACTATCAAGCCTTTGCCTTCCTGTACCTTGACGCTGGAGGCACACTACTTAATCTTCCTCAAAACGTTAAGCAAGAATTAACTTTGGCGCCAAATCCTACTAAAGACATTTTTACCCTAAAAACCAATTACAACAACAGCCTAGATGACGTTACTGTTAAAATCTATGATGCTCTTGGTAAAAATATTATAGAAAAGCAGTACAACAACCTAGTAGAAGAAACGATATCGTTGGAAGCTCAAGCGGCCGGACTCTATTTCGTAACCCTACAAAGCAACACCAAAACCTGCAGCTTCAAAGTCATCAAAGAGTAAATCCTATAACACTTTGATAGTCTTTAATAAATCGTATGCTGCATTAACGCTTTTTCTCTTTCTAGTAGAAGTATTCATTGCTTTATATGTGCACGATCACATCATCCGACCCTATATAGGGGACGTATTGGTAGTAATCCTAATCTATTGTTTTGTAAAATCATTCGTCAAGTTAACCCCGTTAAAGGTTGCGCTTGGTGTATTACTGTTTTCCTACACCATAGAACTTTCGCAGTTATTCAACCTTTGCAGCTTGCTCAGACTAGAACATAATAAATGGGCGTTGATTATCTTAGGTAATACATTCGGCATAGAAGACCTAATAGCCTATACTGTAGGCCTACTCCTAACCGTAAGCATCGAAAAAATTAGAGAAAATAAACTACAGTAAGCCGTTATATTTGCGCACAAACCATTCCGTTGCTAATGACAGAGCAATAAGTACCAGCAACCATATCCAATCAATTAAAGGAGTCTTCTTAACAATGGTTTTTTGTATTGCTTTATAACTCTCATCAGCTAGTAGTTGCTTTACCAAAGCAGCTGCTTCACTAGCCAAATAGGCCTTACCCTTAGTTTGAGCAGCCAATTGGTTCAAGGTATTCCAATCGGGATTGACAAATTGCTTTTCAATATCAAAATCCAACACTTCAAAGCCACTACTGTAAACCGAATTAGAATTAGACTCTTTTACAGTAAACGCATAATGTCCCGCTACTAAACCATCCAAATTAACTGTAAAGGCGTTTGAAGTTCGCAACAAATCATAGTTCTTCACTTGCTTTGTTTTCGTATTAGTCACCGCTATAGACAAGCGAGCACGCTCATCCAACTCGTAGTTTTTATTAAAATATTGAGCCGTAATCGCGATACCTTCACCCGAATTGTAAAAACGCTCGTGATTCACCACCAAAGATTTTCTGGCGTTAGTTGAAGCCAAATACTGTATCGTCTTATCCAAGAAAACATCAAAATCAACAAAGCTCTTTTTATTTACATACTGCGCTGCACGCCATTTCCACAAGTTTTCACCAAACAAATAGGCACTTCTTCTTCCTTGATTTTCGACAAAGGACAACAACGGCTGCTGTGTAGGTATATTGTGGATCGTAGACGATAATAAGGTATTCACATTCCCAGAAGGGGTAATAGCTCCAAATGGATTTTCCAAGGGCGGATACTGCTCAAAACCAATGTTGTCCAAAGCAAACAAATTAAACTGCGTCTCAAATGCAGCCAAATAATCTTCCTTCTGACCACTCATCTTAAAAGTAAAGGAGGACTGATGTTGATTCAAGAAACCATAGTCTGTATCATTTCCTGTAATAATCCAGGTATTGACTTTCGCATTTTCATTTTGGTCAAAAACCGATTTAAACTCGCCATTAGGTTGGTACAATATCAATACATTATAATCACTTAATGATTTGATATCTTTCGGTTTAAGCAATGTAACCTTACGTTGTGCATTAGTTTCAATGCTTCGCTTAATTGCACCCAAATCAGGATGTGCTATAGACGAAATTAAAGCAACTTCTGTCTTTTGATCAATAACTTCAACAGCAAAGTTTTTAGTATTGTTATAGGTATTCTTCTCAATCTCTTTAGAACTAACAGTAGCTTTCAGAATTTGCAATCCTACTTTATCCGCAGGTAATAACACATTCAAAGTAACGGCTTTCTTTGTAGACGAAAAAGCGACCGTTTGCTCGCTCAACACACTATTACCTTGTGTGATTTTAAAGGAAGCATTAACCGCCTTATGTCCCGAATAATTCAAAAAGACTTCTACGGGATACTTATTCTTGTGAAAAGCATATTTATTGACGTTCAATTGAGTTACTTTTAAATCCAAATAGGTAGTCGTATCACCTACCACCAAAGGATATACCTTTTGCTCGGGAGCAAACCCATATACATAGTCCTCACCCGATGTCTGATTCCCATCTGTAATTAACACGGTCGGGTAATGCTGGTTCTTATATATATTCTTTAAATTCTTAGCCGCCAGCGCTATATTAGTTTGCTTTCCCGCAAAATCTATAGTATCCGCCGGAAGAAAGTCGGAAGCAAACTGGTACGCCTGTACTTCAAACTTAGCTGCCAAAGCCGAATTACCTTCTAATTTTTCAAAGACTTCTAAAGCGGCTTTATCTGCTTTCAAATCTTTAATAGAAGCCGAATTATCGATAACTATAGGCAAAGGGGTTTTACTGATTTCTACCGTCTTTCTCGAGAGTATCGGATTGATTAATAACAACAACAATCCAAAGATCGTGAAGAAACGCAAAAAAGCCAAAAACAACGTCACTCGTGACTTGCTTTTGACTTTATAGAAGTATTGATAAAATGATAAACCAGCAGCAATGAGTATTGATATCAGTAGTAACAAAATTGTTGTGGTTGTCATATAGTTAAAGATTGTAAATCGTTCTGTTAATTCGAAAGTGAATTGCTACCTGATGGTTCTTTCCGTTATGTTTTCGTTGTACTTATCGTAAAAAGTATCCAATTTGGTGGTATTCAGAACCCCATTAACATCGATAACTTTTTCTTTTAACAACCAAGTAATAAGTTTTTCCATGTTCTTTTTAGAACTCATACCTAAACCAGTAACTGCTTTTGTAATGTCGGAACATTCAACTTTCTTCTTTGCCGTTAAAAAATTAAGAATTAGATAATCATCATCTGGATAATTCTTACTCTCATTTTCATTGTATTTATACATCAATATTTCTTCGTCATCAGTTAAGGAATAAAATGAATGTTGAAAAAAACTACTCTTTTCATATTTCAATATTGCCTTCCCATCGACTAATACCTTGTCATCTTTGATTTCAACTTCTTGTGCCTTTATTAAATTACTGGCACAAAAGAATAACATCGTAAATAGCATCAATTTATTTCTCATAGCGAAATTTTATTAAAAACGGATTATACAATTATGTTAACATTCCTCCACATACATTAAGCACTTGTCCCGAAACATAAGCACTCATATCTGACGCAAAGAACAAACAAGCGTTGGCAACATCCTCAGGAGTTCCACCTCGTTTCAACGGAATAGAATCTCTCCAGCCTTGTACCACATCTGCATTCAATTTAGCCGTCATTTCGGTCTCTATAAATCCAGGTGCAATCGCATTACAACGTATGTTTCTTGACCCTAGCTCTAGAGCAACCGATTTAGTAAACCCTATCATACCAGCTTTAGAAGCAGCATAATTCGCCTGTCCAGCGTTTCCTTTAACCCCTACCACCGAACTCATGTTTACAATAGACCCTTTGCGGTTTTTCAACATGATCTTCTGAACGGCTTTTGTCATATTGAAAACCGACTTTAAATTAATTTCAATCACCTTATCAAAATCTTCCTCACTCATGCGCATTAAAAGGTTGTCTTTAGTAATTCCCGCATTATTAATTAATATGTCTATAGTACCAAATTCAGCCAGCACATCATCGGCTAATTTTTGTGCTTCATTGAAATCCGCTGCATTCGATTGATAACCTTTAGCTTTAACACCCATAGCTAATAATTCGTTTTCTAAAACCAAAGCTGATTCAGCAGACGAACTATACGTGAATGCTACTTGAGCCCCATGTTGTGCAAATACCTTAGCAATTCCACTTCCGATGCCTCTGCTAGCTCCTGTGATAATAGCTACTTTTCCTTCTAATAATTTCATGTTTAAAAAGAGTTTATTTGATAATTTTATTGAAAGGTCAAATATAGCAATATTTTATAGGTTGGAAAAAATAACCCAGTCATAAAAAACATTTCCTTTATTTTGAAAAAAAAGAGTCAAGCACACAAGATAATACTAAATTCATCGTCTATATTTGATTACCAACTTAGTAAACTGTTGATAAGCTAAATGACGTTTCATGCTAACCACTTTGAAAAACTTTACCATGACTATCGAATCATGGTGTTTAATGTGGCGTTACACTACATGCAAAACACGGAAGATGCTGAAGAAATAACCCAAGATGTATTTATTAAAATCCATAACGGCTTAGAAAGGTTCAACCAAAAATCGTCCTATAAAACCTGGATTTACCGCATTACCATCAATCAATGCCTCGATTGTATCAAGCAAAAAAACAGCCAAAAACGCTTCTTTATCTTTGGTAAAAAAAGTCAAAACGAACAAGAATATTTAAACACTAGCACTTTCGAACACCCGGGCATTCTAATGGAAAAGAAAGAAGATGCCACGATTTTATTTGACGTAATCAATTCCCTTACCGAAAACCAAAAAACTGCTTTCCTTCTCTCTAAACTTGACGGACAAAGCAATACCGAAATAGCAGAGATCATGCAACTTAGCGTATCCTCAGTGGAATCCCTTATATTCAGAGCTAAGGCCTCCTTACAAAACAAATTAGCAGAAAAATTTAAACATTACCGCAAGAAATAAAACCAACCTACGTCTAAACGATTATGGAACAAGAAACTTGGATACAAAACATCTTAGATAGCACCAACGGAATCACTCCTGTTGTGCCTAATGAGAAGCTATGGACTAAAATCCATAATAAGATTCAACAACAAACCTATGTAACTCCTAAAACCGTATGGCTTGTAGCAGCCTCAATTGCCATTTTGGTCGTTCTAAACATTACCGTTATGAAAACCAAAGCACAAGAAAAGACCACTACGCCTACTTCCTATTTTGAAAACACCTTAAACAAAAGCAATCAGCTCTATCAATAACATGGAAAAATCTAAATTATTAACCATTAGCGTCTTCGGTCTTTTAGTGCTCAATTTAGCCACACTCGGATTTCTATTTCTAAACGGACCGAAAGGACACCGTCCGCCTCCACCGCCTGGAGACCAACAAAATCCCAGAGAGCTCATTATCGACCAACTTCATTTTGATGCTGCTCAGCAAAAAGAATACGGCAAAATCATTCAATGGCATCAAAAAACAATTCGTGAATTAGACCATAACATACGTGAAACCAAAAACGATTTATATGCGCTTTTACGTCAAGAACAAGTGAATGGTAAAACCAAAGACAGTTTGATGAATGTTTTAATTGATGACCAAAAGCAAATAGATGAAACGCATTTCAAGCATTTTGAGGCTATTAAAAAACTATGTCATCCCAACCAATTAGAGGATTTCAATTCCTTAACCGAAGAACTGGGAAGAATCTTTGCGCCCAACCATCCACCAAGGAGATAATCACAGCATACGTGCACTAACCTATAGCAACTTTTAAACATGAAAAACATAACCCTTAGCCTTATTGTTGCCTTTTTCTTGACCACTGCCGCGACAGCACAATACAATACCTTAGCGATGCCGGAAGCATTGTATGGAACCAACTTCAATCTTGAACTAAAAGATGCGACAAAACAGCTCCGCACAGGTAACTTAACCGTTACAGGTGCTATAAATAATGAGAGTTTCTGGGGCCCTACCTTGTTCATCAACAAAGGGGACGAAGTACATATGAATGTTACCAATAATCTTAACGAAGAAACTACCCTACACTGGCACGGAATGCACCTGCCTGCAGTAATGGATGGTGGACCTCACCAAGTCATTCCAGCCGGCACCCTATGGCAACCTTATTGGACAGTAATGAATAATGCGGGTACCTTTTGGTACCACCCTCATTTACACGAAATGACACAGGCTCAAATGACTAAAGGAGTTGGTGGCTTCATTATTGTAAAAGACCCGCAAGAATCTGCTTTAGCGTTACCACGTACGTACGGCATTGATGATATTGTTTTAGCGTTAACCAGCCGTAGTTATACTACTGCGAACCAATTTGATAGTCCGCCGTCCTCCACCAGAGTGTATGGCGATTATATGCTAACCAATGGAACGCCAAATGCCCAAGTAAGCTTACCCAAACAATACGTACGCTTGCGCATTCTTAATGCCGAAATAGAGCGTGGATACAATCTAGGCTTTAGTGACAACCGCACCTTTTATATCATTGCCAATGATGGTGGTTTATTAAACGCCCCGGTTGCCGTTACAAGAGTCAAATTAATGGTAGGGGAACGTGTAGAAATCATGGTAAATTTAGGCAATGATACCGTTGGCTCTTCATTTGATTTAAAAGCGTATAATTCGGGACAAACCCTGGGATTCCCTGGAGGCGAACCTAATAGCAGTGGACAATTTGGTAGCTTATTAAACAACACCGACTTTTCTTTACTACACATTAATGTTGCGGCAACAACTACAAC